>JBDHTA010000114.1:0-13581 GCA_039808465.1 Rhizobiaceae bacterium
AGGTGTCGATGCGCTTGAAGACCGGGCGCACGTTCAGGCTGTTGCGCAGCATGGCGACGTCCTTCGGCTTGCCGCCGGTGAGGCTGGCAAGGCGGGCGTCGGAGAAGCCCATGGCCTTGAGCATGCGCAGGTTTTCGGCATCTTGCGGCAGACCGTGCTCGCGGATGCGCGCTTCCATGTCGGTGATCGCCTTGAACTGGGCGATGAACCAGGGATCGATCTTGCAGCCTTCATGCACTTCCGCCTCGGTCATGCCGAGGCGAAGGGCCTGCGCCACCATGCGCAGGCGGTCCGGGGTCGGCGTGCCGATGGCGGCGCGGATGGCGTTCTTGTCGTCGCCCTGTCCCAGACCCGGGATCTCGATCTCGTCGAGGCCGGTCAGGCCGGTTTCCAGGCCGCGCAGCGCCTTTTGCAGCGATTCGGCGAAGGTGCGGCCGATGGCCATGACCTCTCCGACCGACTTCATGGCGGTGGTCAGCACCGGGGAAGCGCCCGGGAACTTCTCGAAGGCGAAGCGCGGGATCTTGGTGACGACGTAGTCGATGGAGGGCTCGAACGAGGCGGGCGTCGCGCCGCCGGTGATGTCGTTCTCCAGCTCGTCCAGCGTGTAGCCGATGGCGAGCTTGGCGGCGATCTTGGCGATGGGGAAGCCGGTTGCCTTCGAGGCCAGAGCGGAAGAGCGCGACACGCGCGGGTTCATCTCGATGACGACGAGGCGGCCGTCCTTCGGATTGACGGCGAACTGCACGTTGGAGCCGCCGGTCTCGACGCCGATCTCGCGCAGCACCGCGATGGAGGCGTTGCGCATGATCTGGTATTCCTTGTCCGTCAGCGTCAGCGCAGGCGCGACGGTGATCGAATCGCCGGTATGGACGCCCATCGGGTCGATGTTCTCGATGGAGCAGATGATGATGCAGTTGTCCGCCCTGTCGCGGATCACCTCCATCTCGTATTCCTTCCAGCCGAGCACCGATTCCTCGACCAGCACTTCGGTCGTCGGCGAAGCGTCGAGGCCGCCGGAAACGATATCGAAGAATTCCGAACGGTTATAGGCAATGCCACCGCCGGTGCCGCCGAGCGTGAAGGACGGGCGGATGATGGCGGGCAGGCCGACGTGATCGATCGCCTGCGCGGCAATCGCCATGGCGTGGCTCATGTAGCGCTGCTTGCGGTCGGTCTCGCCGAGGTTCCAGCGGTTTTCCAGCTCGTCCAGCGCCTTGTCGAGATCGGGGCCGGTGAGTTCGGCCTTGAGTTTGGCGCGCTCGGCTTCATGCGTCTTGCGGTCGGCGTCCTTGATGTCGGTGGCGTTGGCGAGCATGGAGCGCGGCGTTTCCAGCCCGATCCTGGCCATCGCCTCGCGGAACAGGGCGCGGTCCTCGGCCTTGTCGATCGCCGCGGGCTTGGCGCCGATCATCTCGACATTGTAACGGTCGAGAACGCCCATGCGCTTGAGGGAAAGGGCGGTGTTGAGCGCCGTCTGGCCGCCCATGGTCGGCAGCAGCGCGTCCGGGCGCTCCTTGGCGATGATCTTGGCAACGACCTCGGGGGTGATCGGCTCGACATAGGTGGCGTCGGCAAGGCCCGGATCGGTCATGATCGTCGCCGGGTTGGAGTTGACGAGGATGACGCGGTAGCCTTCCTCCTTCAGCGCCTTGCAGGCCTGCGTGCCGGAATAGTCGAACTCGCACGCCTGGCCGATGACGATCGGCCCCGCGCCGATGATGAGGATCGATTTGATGTCTTGGCGCTTCGGCATATCGTCATCCATTTTCTGGCGTGCGCGAAAAACCGGTCCCGATGTTTGGCATCGGCCGGGGCACTTGGTCGTTTTGAAAGGCTAGAAGCGGCTTATAGGCAAATGTCGGCGCAAACGGAACCCTCAAAATGCAGTTTCCTCAAGGAAGCTGCGGGAGGGCCGGGCGCGGGCGCGCCCTGCCGTCTCCGGCATGGAAATTTTTGCTTTTGCGGGGGGCTTTTCCGGAACGCATTTGAAGTTTCCATCGTTCTTTGCTTAACATCGGGGCAGATGTCGACAGGAGCATGCAGATGGAATGGAAGGGCCGCCGTCAATCGGACAATATCGAGGACCGGCGCGGAAGCGGCGGCGGAGGTTTTGGCGGCGATCCGTTCGGGGGGCGACGGGTGCGCATCCCCATCGGGCGCGGCGGCGGAGGCGGGCTCGGCATCGGCTCCATCGTGATGATCCTCATCGTCTGCTGGGTGCTCGGCATCAATCCGCTGACGCTGCTCGATGGCGGCGGCGGCGGTTCCACCTTCCAGCAGGAAAGCAGCGAACCGGCCTCCAGCCCCGCCAATGACGAGATGACCGCCTTCGTGCGCACCGTCCTCGCCGAGACCGAGGATACCTGGAACGGCATTTTCAAGGCCGCCGGGCGCACTTACGAGGAGCCCCGCCTCGTCCTGTTTTCGGGCCAGGTGAATTCCGCCTGCGGCATGGCCTCGGCCGCCAGCGGCCCCTTTTATTGCCCCGGCGACCGCAAGGTTTATCTCGACACCGATTTCTTCCGCCAGCTCGACCGTCAGTTCGGCGCTTCCGGCGATTTCGCCGAAGCCTATGTGATCGCGCACGAGGTCGGCCATCACGTCCAGAACCTGCTCGGCATCCTGCCGAAGTTCAACCAGATGCGCCAGCGCATGTCCGAGGTCGAAGCCAACCAGATGTCGGTGCGCGTCGAGCTTCAGGCCGATTGCTTCGCGGGCGTCTGGGGCAAGTTCACGCAGCAGAAGGGCATTCTGGAAGCGGGCGATCTGGAGGAGGCGCTGAACGCCGCCCAGCAGATCGGCGACGACACGCTGCAAAAGCGCTCCCAGGGCTATGTCGTGCCCGACAGCTTCAACCACGGCACCTCCGCCCAGCGGGTGAAATGGTTCAAGCGCGGCTTCGACAGCGGCGACATGAATGTGTGCGACACCTTCTCCGGCAATGTGTAAGGCTGGCGCGATGTTTACGGCCTGAGCGCCGATTGATCGCCCAATGTTCCGCGAATCATCAATCCCGTGAGGATTTTTGATCAAGAAAATTGAAACGTTCACGGATTGTTTCAATCCGTGATCTGCCTGTTTTTTCGATTTTTGATGAAAATTCAGTCAATGTCAGGAATGTCTCTGGCGCCGGGCCGGGTGTTCGGCTAAAGCAGGGTGCCCGCACCTGAAGCGCGAAATCGCGCCGGGGTCTTCCCCGCACAGATGATTTGCAAGGTCTCCGAGACCGTCTTGAAGCCGTCTTCCGTCCCCGGGCAGGAGACGCGGGAAGCATCCCGCCAGCGGCTCCGGTTTCGGTTTGCGAACGGAAAATAGTGTTCGTTCCATGGATACGATGGTTCATGTTCCGGCAACGGCCGGCAGCAGCGACAATAGCTGGAAGTCGCATATCCGCGCCACGCTGACGCTCGGCATTCCGCTGATCGGCGCGCAACTGGCGCAGCTTGGCATTCACACCACCGATGTCGTCATCGTCGGGCGGCTGGGGGCGACGCAGCTTGCCGCCATGGTGCTTGCCACGCAATTCCTGTTCACGATCCTGATCTTCGGCTCGGGCTTTTCCATGGCCGTGGTGCCGATGGTGGCGCATGCCTATGGCCGCGGCGACACGACCAATGTGCGCCGCTCGCTGCGCATGGGCATCTGGGTCGCGATCTTCTACTGGCTTTTGATGCAGCCCGCCTTCTGGCACGCGGAAAACATCCTGCTGGCGCTGAACCAGAAGCCGGATGTGGCGGCGCTCGCTGGAAATTACGTGATGGTGGCGCAGCTCGGCCTGCTTCCGGCGCTGCTGTTCTTCGTCTATCGCGGGTTGATCAGCGCCGTCGGCAAGGCGGGCATCATTCTCCACGTCACCATCGCCATGCTGGTTCTCAACGCCATCGGCGCCTATGCGCTGGTGCTCGGCCATTTCGGCCTGCCAGCGCTCGGCATGCAGGGGGCGGCCATCGTCTCCGTCGTCGTGCAGGCGGCGGGGCTGGTCTTCATCGTCGCCTATGTGCAGAGCTTCGAGGAAATCCGCAAATACGAACTCTTCGTGCGCTTCTGGCGGCCGGACTGGCGGGCCTTCCTCGAAGTGCTGCATCTCGGTTTCCCGATCGGCATGACGCTGCTTGCCGAAGTCAGCCTGTTTGCCGCGGCGTCGCTGATGATGGGGCGCATCGGCACGCTGGAGCTTGCCGCCCATGGCATCGCGCTGCAATTGACCAGCATCACCTTCATGATTCCGCTGGGGCTGGCGCAGGCCGCCACGGTGCTGGTGGGGCTGGCGCATGGGCGCGGCGATACCACCGCGCTGGTGCGCTCCTCGATCACGGTGACGGCGATCGCGGTCATGGTATCGATGCTGGGGTCAACGGCCATGATGTTCTGGCCCTCTTACTTCGGAAGCTGGTTCATCAACCCGGAAACGCCGGATGCGGACAAGCTTCTGGCCTTTGCCGCGTCCTTCATTGTCATCGCCGGCCTTTTCCAGCTTGTCGACGGCTTGCAGGCGATTGCCAGCGGATTGCTGCGCGGCCTGAAGGACGCGCGCATACCGATGCTCCTCGCGCTGATCTCCTATTGGCCGATCGGCTTCCTGCTGGCCTGGGTGCTGGCCTTCCCAGTCGGCTTCGGCGGCGTCGGCATCTGGTACGGCTTCCTCGTCGGCCTCGCGGCCGCCTCGATCCTTCTCTGCTGGCGCTATTACCGGCTGGTGAAGATCGAAATAGAAACGGCCCGGTAAAAACCGGGCCGCTCCATTCTATTCATTCCGTTTCGGGGATCAGCGCTCGGCGAGCGCTTCCTCACCCTTGCGCTCGCGAATGAGGTTCACGAAGCGGCGGAAGAGGTAGTGGCTGTCCTGCGGGCCGGGCGAGGCTTCCGGGTGGTGCTGCACCGAAAACACCGGCTTGCCGACGAGGCGCATGCCGCAATTGGTGCCGTCGAACAGCGATACATGGGTTTCCTCGACACCTGCGGGCAGCGAGTCGGAATCGACGGCGAAGCCGTGGTTCATCGAGACGATTTCAACCTTGCCGGTGGTGTGGTCCTTGACCGGATGGTTGGCGCCGTGATGGCCCTGATGCATCTTGGAGGTTTTGGCGCCGAGCGCGAGGCCCAGCATCTGGTGGCCGAGGCAGATGCCGAACAACGGCAGATCCTTCCCGACCAGCGCGCGGATCACCGGCACGGCATATTCGCCGGTCGCCGCCGGATCGCCGGGGCCGTTCGACAGGAAGACGCCATCCGGGTTCAGCGCCATGATATCCTCGGCCGACGTGGTGGCGGGAACGATGGTGACGCGGCAGTTCAGCCCGGCAAACAGGCGCAGGATATTGCGCTTGACGCCGAAATCGACGGCGACGACGTGATAGGCGGCATCGTCAGGGCCGAGCGCGCCATAGCCTTCGTTCCAGACCCAGGGCGTTTCCGTCCACTGCGAGGACTGGCCGGAGGTGGCGACCTTGGCGAGATCGAGATCGACCAGCCCGCTCCATGCCTTCGCTTCCGCCTTCAGCGCCTCGACATCGAAGACGCCGGAGGGATCGTGGGCGATGACGGCGTTGGGCATGCCGTTCTCCCGGATCCAGGCGGTCAGCGCGCGCGTGTCGATGCCGCACAGGCCGATGATGCCGCGCGCCTTCAGCCAGGCGTCGAGATGCCTGGCGGCGCGATAGTTGGAGGGCTCGGTGATATCGGCCTTGAAGATGACGCCGACGGCGCCATGGCGGGCGGCGGGCGTCAGATCCTCGATATCCTCGTCATTGGCGCCGACATTGCCGATATGCGGGAAGGTGAAGGTGACGATCTGGCCGAGATAGGAGGGATCGGTGAGGATTTCCTCGTAGCCGGTCAGCGCCGTGTTGAAGCAGACTTCGGCCTGAACCTTGCCGGTCGCGCCGATGCCGGTGCCTTCGATCACGGTGCCATCGGCCAGAACCAGCATGGCGGTCGGTTTTTTCACTGTCCAGGGTGCGGTGGCGGTCATCTCTATCCCTTCGGGCCATGAATGGCGCAGACATGGGCGCACGGAAACGCAATCGCGCTTGGCGGCCCTTCGTCGATTTTTCGGTGCAGGCGCCGACCCATAGACAAAGCGGGCCCGAGGGTCAATGCTTAGCCTGCCAACAAGGCGGAATTATAAACGCTTCTTTCATCTTTGCCTTTGGTTTAAAGGATGGGCAGATTTCAGGAAACGAGGACAAGACCATGCGCGACCAACTGACCGCTGCCATGAAAGAAGCCATGAAGGCCAAGGATACCGTTCGTCTCTCGACGATCCGGCTGGTTCAGGCCGCGATCAAGGATCGCGATATCGCCAATCGCACGGCAGGCAAGGAAACGGCATCCGACGAGGAAATCGCCCAGCTTCTCGCCAAGATGGTGAAGCAGCGCGAGGAATCCGCCCGCATCTACGACGAGAACGCCCGCGCCGAGCTGGCCGCGCAGGAGCGCGCCGAAATCGAGGTCATCAAGGCCTTCATGCCCGCCCAGCTTTCGGACGAGGAAATCCGCGCCGCCGCCGCTGCCGCCATCGCCGATTCCGGGGCGGCGGGGCCGAAGGACATGGGCAAGGTCATCGGCCTTCTGAAAGAGCGCCATGCGGGCAAGATGGATTTCGCCAAGGCGTCCGGCATCGTCAAGGAACTGCTGAAGTAAAAGGTTCAGGAAATGGGAAAGGCAGGCGTGGGGGACGCCTGCCTTTCGCGTTCCGCGCATCCTGAAACGATCGGCAGGAGGCTGCTACGTGGATGGCGGAGGCACCCGGATGGAGAATGCGGGGGGTGGGGGCTCTCCATCCGGGATCGGAGATTGGCTTCCGATTGCGGCTTGGGGCGTCATGCCCGGCCGTCTTGCAGTCAGAAGCTATGCCTCTCTTAGCTCCGGTACAAATTACAAATATGTAATTTTGCCGCCACGCGCCCTGCCGCAATCTTGCCATATCGGGCGCGGCGGATTCGCGGTTTTCGTGAGCGCTGCCCTGTGAATTGCGGGCGCATCGGTGGTGCGGGCCGCGCGGCTGCACTATATATAATGGCCAGTGTCCGAGGTTCCCATGCGTTTTTCCAATGCCTTTCTCGACGAGATTCGTGACCGCGTGCCGATTTCGGCCGTGATCGGCGCTCGCGTGACGTGGGACCGCAAGAAAACCAATGTCTCGCGGGGCGATTACTGGGCCTGCTGCCCCTTCCACGGCGAGAAATCGCCGAGCTTCCATTGCGAGGACCGCAAGGGCCGCTACCATTGCTTCGGCTGCGGGGTGTCGGGCGATCATTTCCGCTTCCTCACCGATCTCGACGGCATGAATTTTCCCGAGGCCGTGCAGCAGATCGCCGACATGGCGGGCATCGCCCTGCCGCAGCCCGATCCGCAGTCGGAACGGCGCGAGAAGGAGCGCACGAGCCTTCTCGACGTCATGGAACTGGCGACGGCCTTCTTTCAGGACCAGCTCAACACGGCGGCGGGGGCGCGGGCGCGGGCCTATCTGCGCGACCGGGGCCTGAGCGGGCGCACCATCGAGACCTTCCGGCTGGGCTATGCGCCAGACAGCCGCAATGCCCTCAAGGAATATCTGGCTGGACGCAATATCCCGAAGGAGCAGATCGAAGCCTGCGGCCTCGTCGTACATGGGCCGGAAATTCCGGTGTCCTACGACCGTTTCCGCGACCGCATCATGTTTCCGATCCTGTCGTCGCGGGAGCGGGTGATCGCCTTTGGCGGCCGCGCCATGTCGGCGGACGCGCCGGCGAAATATCTCAATTCCAACGAGACGGAGCTGTTCCACAAGGGCAGCGTGCTGTTCAATTTCGCCCGCGCCCGCCGCGCGGGCCAGCCTGCGCGGGGCAGCGGCCGCGACAGCGAGGGCGCGAGCGTCATCGCCGTCGAAGGCTATATGGATGTGATTGCGCTGGCGCAGGCGGGCATCGAGAATGCCGTCGCGCCGCTCGGCACGGCGCTGACGGAGCAACAGCTCGACCTGTTGTGGAAGATGTCGCCGATGCCGGTTCTGTGCTTCGATGGCGACGGCGCCGGGCTTCGCGCCGCCCACCGGGCGCTGGATCTGGCGCTGCCGCATATCCGGCCGGGCCGCTCGGTGCGCTTCGCGCTGCTGCCGGAGGGCAAGGACCCCGACGATCTCGTGCGCCATGACGGGCGCGCGCCCTTCGATCAGGTGATGGCCGAGGCGCGGCCGTTGTCCGACATGCTGTGGGTGCGCGAGACGGCGGGCGGCAATTTCGACACGCCGGAAAAGCGCGCCGAGCTGGAAAGCCGTTTGCGCCAGATCGTCGCGCAGATTCAGGACGAGGACGTGCGCCGCCATTACGGGCAGGAGATGCGCGACCGGCTGAACGCCTTCTTCCGCCCCGCCTCGTCCGGCAATGCGGGCGGCCGTCAGGGTGGTTTCAACCGGGGGGGCGGACGCGGCGCGCCGGGCACCCGCGGCGGGCAGCCGGGACAGCGCGGCGGTGCCGCCGCCGGGGGAATTTCCGACCGGCTGATGCGCTCCGGCATGGTCAAGGGCCATCGCGACCAGCCGACCCTGCGCGAAAGCGTGATGGCGCTCTCCATCGTCAACCATCCCGAGCTTCTGGCGCGGGAATATGACGAGATCGCCGCCATCGATTACGAGAATCGCGACCTGCAACGGCTATGGTCGGCGGTGCTCGGCATCACGGCGGCGGCGGGCGCGAAACTCTCCCGCGACGTGATGATGGAAGAGCTTGCGGCGCAGGGCTTTTCGGCGCTGGTGACGGCGCTCGACGCGCAGGTGCGCGGCGCGGGCCTGTGGACGGCGACGCAGGAAGCGGCGCATGAGGATGCGGCGGACGCCTTCCGGCAGGCGCTTTCCCTGCACAAGCGCTCCAAGGCGCTGCGCTGGCAGAAGATCGAGCTGGAGCGCGAGATCGCCGAGGCGGTCGAGGCGGAGGACGCCGGGCGTTTCGATGCGCTGGGGCGGGCGCTTCAGGAAATCCAGTTCGAAATCCTGCGCATGGAAAACCAGGAAGCCATCATCGACGGCTTCGGCGTCATGTCCGGCCGCATCAAGGGGGCGGCGGGGCGCTGACCGTCAGGCCGCCGCGTCTTCGATTTCCGGAATGGCGGCCAGTTCGCCTTCCAGACGCGGCAGGGTCGTCTTGATGTCGTAGCTTGCCTGCATGTTCAGCCAGAATTCCGGCGTGGTCCTGAAGAATTTGGCAAGGCGCAGCGCAGTATCCGTCGTCACCGGCGATTGCTCCGCCGCCAGACGCTCGATGCGGGTGCGGGGAACGCCGAGCTTTCTGGCAAGCGCGCCCGCGCTCAGGCCGAGCGGCGCCAGATACTCCTCGCGAAGAATTTCGCCGGGATGAACCGGAGGCAGAATGCTGATCATTGGTTTCTCCAATGCGGCTTAATGGTAATCGGCGATTTCAACCTGTTCGGCGCTTCCTTCCTTCCAGATGAAGCAGACGCGCCATTGCCTGTTGATGCGGATCGAATGCTGTCCCTGCCGGTCGCCTTTCAGGGCTTCGAGATAATTGCCGGGAGGGCTGCGGAGATCATCGAGAAGAACGGCGTTTTCGATCATGGTCAGTTTGCGAACCGCTGCCCGGACGAGATCGGGCGGAAATCCTTTCGGCGTCTTTCCGCTGGCAACGGCTTGTGTCTTCGTATCCCTGTAGGAGCGGATCACGGCTCAGTCCCGATTATGCCTGTATCATATGGCGATACATTGGCGGGGTCAAGGCCGGTGTATCGCCTGATGATACATGTTCCGGCCTTCAGTTTTTCCTTGCGGGCGCCGTATTGGGGTGAAACAAGTCTGTAAGCAGAGGATTTCAGGGGAGGATGTCCATGCGGTATGAGGCAAGCTGTCATTGCGGCAATGTCGCCTATGCGGTGGAGGGGGACTTTACCGAGGGCATGGATTGCAATTGCTCGATGTGCCGCAGGCGCGGCGCGCTGCTGGCCTTCGTGCCGCGCGATCAACTGGATCTGAAGACACCTGCGGAAAACCTGTCGCGCTATACCTTCAACAAGCATGTGATCCAGCATTATTTCTGCGGCAATTGCGGCATCGCCGTCTTCGGCGAGGGCAAGGCGCCGGATGGAACGGTGATGGCTGCGGTGAACCTGCGCTGCATTCCCGCTATCGATCTTGATTCGCTGACCATCCGCAAGGTGGACGGGGCGAGCTATTGAACGGCGCAAGCGTGCGCTTGGGGCAAGCCGCGCCGCATGCATGATCTGCATGCACTTGTTTTTGCGCGGCGGCTCCCTACATCATGGGGCGAAAGCGTGTTCCGGACGGGCCTTGAATGGCTTTTCCGGACATTTCTCCGCATTTTGCGCATGGAAGAGCTTGACGGGAAAGAATTTTGTGGGAATCACCATTCCCGGCGGAAAGACCGGACGAATGAGGCATATCTGGACCCACAGCCGGGAACAGGAGCCTTGCGCTTGCGCGGGGTCTTGCATCCCGCCGGTGGTTAATCAGGCATTAGCGATAGTCCGTTAGGTAGAGGGCCTTCCGCATGCATGCGGATAGAGGCATCCGTTTCGGCGGGCAGTGATGGAAGCGTCAGGGAAAGCGACGAAGTAATGGCAACCAAAGTCAAAGAAAACGACGAAGCAGAAGTCGAACGCGATGGCGCAACGGACGGACCGCTTCTCGACCTTTCGGATGACGCCGTCAAGAAGATGATCAAGGCCGCCAAGAAGCGCGGCTATGTGACCATGGACGAGCTGAACTCGGTGCTGCCCTCGGAGGAAGTGACCTCCGAGCAGATCGAGGACACCATGGCCATGCTTTCCGACATGGGCATCAATGTCGTCGAGGACGAGGACATCGATGAGAATGCCGCGTCGGAGGATGACGACGGCGACACCGAGGGCGAAAGCGAAGGCGGCGAACTGGCGCCTTCTTCCGGCACGGCGCTCGCCACCGCCAAGAAGAAAGAGCCGACCGACCGCACCGACGACCCCGTGCGCATGTATCTGCGCGAGATGGGTTCCGTCGAGCTTCTGTCGCGCGAGGGCGAAATCGCCATCGCCAAGCGCATCGAGGCTGGCCGCGAAACCATGATTTCGGGTCTCTGTGAGAGCCCGCTGACCTTCCAGGCGCTGATCATCTGGCGCGACGAGCTGAATGAAGGCTCGACGCTGCTGCGCGAGATCATCGACCTCGAAACCACCTATTCCGGCCCCGAGGCGAAGGCCGCGCCACAGTTCCAGAGCCCCGAGAAGATCGAGGCCGACCGCAAGGCCGCCGAGGAAAAGGAAAAGACCCGGCGTCCGCGCATGGCAGGCCCCGGCGAGGACGACATCACCAATGTCGGCGGCGAGGGCATGCCGATCGAGGAGGAGGAAGAGGACGAGGACGAATCCTCGCTCTCGCTCGCCGCGATGGAAGCGGAACTGCGCCCGCAGGTCATGGAAACGCTCGACACCATCGCCGATACCTACAAGAAGCTGCGCAAGCTTCAGGATCAGCAGGTCGAGGCGCGTCTGGCCGCCGTCGGCACGCTGTCGTCCGGTCAGGAGCGCCGCTACAAGGAGCTGAAGGATCAGCTCGTCACGGCGGTCAAGTCGCTGTCGCTGAACCAGAACCGCATCGATTCGCTGGTCGAGCAGCTTTACGACATCAACAAGCGCCTCGTGCAGAACGAGGGCCGCCTGCTGCGTCTGGCCGAATCCTACGGGGTTCGCCGCGAAAGCTTCCTCGAGCAGTATCAGGGCGCCGAACTCGATCCGAACTGGATGAAGTCGATCGCCAATCTGGCCGCCAAGGGCTGGAAGGAATTCGCACGTTCCGAAAATTCGATGATCCGCGATATCCGTCAGGAGATCCAGAATCTCGCCACCGAAACCGGCATTTCCATCTCGGAATTCCGCCGCATCGTGCATATGGTGCAGAAGGGCGAGCGCGAGGCGCGTATCGCCAAGAAGGAAATGGTCGAGGCCAACCTGCGTCTCGTGATCTCCATCGCCAAGAAGTACACGAATCGCGGCTTGCAGTTCCTCGATCTCATTCAGGAAGGCAATATCGGCCTGATGAAAGCGGTCGACAAGTTCGAATACCGGCGCGGCTACAAGTTCTCGACCTATGCGACCTGGTGGATCCGGCAGGCGATCACCCGCTCGATCGCCGACCAGGCCCGCACCATCCGCATTCCCGTGCACATGATCGAGACGATCAACAAGATCGTGCGCACCTCGCGCCAGATGCTGCACGAGATCGGCCGCGAGCCGACCCCGGAGGAACTGGCCGAGAAGTTGGCCATGCCGCTGGAAAAGGTGCGCAAGGTGCTGAAGATCGCCAAGGAGCCGATCTCGCTCGAAACCCCCGTGGGCGACGAGGAAGATTCGCATCTCGGCGATTTCATCGAGGACAAGAACGCGCTGCTGCCGATCGACGCCGCCATTCAGGCGAACCTGCGCGAGACGACCACCCGCGTTCTCGCCTCGCTGACCCCGCGTGAGGAGCGCGTGCTGCGCATGCGCTTCGGCATCGGCATGAACACCGATCACACGCTGGAGGAAGTCGGCCAGCAGTTCTCGGTCACCCGCGAGCGTATCCGCCAGATCGAGGCGAAGGCGCTGCGCAAGCTCAAGCATCCGAGCCGCTCCAGGAAGCTGCGCTCCTTCCTCGATAGCTGAGACACCGCTTCGAAACCTGTTGCAAAAGCCCGGCCGCCATCCTGCTGCCGGGCTTTTCTTTTTGTAATGATCGGGCATGGACGAAGAACGGCAGATTGTGGAGCGGCGGCGGGGTTCACGGGCAGGCGTGGCCGTGTCGCTGGCCGTCCATGCCGCGCTGGTGCTGTTTCTGGCATTGCATCTGACGCTCGACCTGCCGGAAGCGCCGAAGGAGGACTCCGTGGCGGTGGAACTGGTGGAGCCGCCGAAACCGCCGCCTCCGCCGCAGGAGGAGAAACAGGCGCGCATGCCGGTGCCGAAGCCCGCGCCAGCGCGACCGCAACAGCCGCAGGCTTTCGAATCCGGCGCGGCGGAGCCGCAGGTGGAAAAGCCCGACGCCGCCTCGGCCGCCGAGGCGCGCAAACCAGCCGCTGCCGCGCAAGGCGGCGTAAAGCCCGCGCCGAAACCGCAGATGACGCCGAAGGCGGTCGATGCGTTGCGCGCCAGATTGCAGGCGGCGGAGGCGGAGCAATCCGGCGAGCCCGCGCCCGCGCCGGAAACGGCGGCGGACAGCAAACCGGCGGATGCCGGCAGGGACACGGCGGCCGAGGCGGAGAAGGAAGGGCAGGACAAGGGCAAGGCCGAAACGGGCCGGATGAAGGAAGCCAAGGAGCATTTTTCGAAACGCATGCTCTCCGATCCGCGGGTGAAGGCGGCGCTGGGGCAATTGCCGCCGGAGCGCCGCATCGTGCAGATCTGTTCCATCGAGGCGCTGGAGCAGGTGCGGCATGCGCATCCGGATGCCTTTCCCGATCTGCTGGTTCCGTTTTCCACCGGCGGCGGGCTGATCGAGGATCATGTGCTGACGGCCAGCGGCGGCGCCTATCGCGGCAGGCAGGGCTGGTTCGGGATCGATTACCGCTGCGAGGTGGACGCGCAGACGACG
The DNA here is from genome assembly GCA_039808465.1 of Rhizobiaceae bacterium. Taxonomy (GTDB): domain Bacteria; phylum Pseudomonadota; class Alphaproteobacteria; order Rhizobiales; family Rhizobiaceae; genus Metarhizobium. The sequence continues at coordinate 13,550 of JBDHTA010000114.1, forward strand.
CGGATCGTCTCGTTCCGCTACGGCGTCGGCGC
>JBDHTA010000115.1:0-13522 GCA_039808465.1 Rhizobiaceae bacterium
AAGGGATATGCCGCAGCGCTTTCCTCAAACAATGAACATCCGGTGGGGCAAGTCCCCTCTCCCCGCAGGCGGGGAGAGGGTTAGGGTGAGGGGCGAATGCCGGGAGCGCCGCCCATGATCGCCCTTTTCCTCCGGGATCTGAAACTGTCGATCCGCGCAGGCGGCGGGGCGCTGATCGGGGTGCTGTTCTTCCTCACCATCGTCGCCGTCATTCCCTTCGGCGTCGGGCCGGATCTGAACCTGCTGTCGCGCATCGGCCCGGCCATCGTCTGGATCGGCGCGCTGCTTGCCTGCCTGCTCGGGCTCGACCGGCTGTTTCAGGCCGAGCGCGACGACGGCTCGCTCGATGTGCTGATGATGCATGACGCGCCCGCCGTGGTGATGGTCTTCACCAAATGCCTGGCGCATTGGGTGGCGACCGGGCTGCCGCTGGTTCTCGCCTCGCCGCTGCTCGGCCTGTTCATGAACATGAGCGAGGTGGCGATCGGGGCGGTGATGCTGACGCTGCTGGTCGGCTCGCCCGCCATCACCTTCATCGGCGCGGTGGGGGCGGCGGTGGCGGTGGCGCTGCCGCGCGGGGGATTGCTGGTCTCGATCCTCGTGCTGCCGCTTGCCGTGCCGGTGCTGATCTTCGGCGTCAGCGCGTCCTATGCGGCGGTGGAGGATCCCGCCCCGTTTCTGCCGCCTTTCCTCATTCTGATGGCGCTGACCCTGTTTTTCGCGGCGATCGGCCCGGCGGCCGCCGCACTTGCCCTGCGCAATGCCGCGGATTGACCGGGATCAATTGCGGGACACGTTTCTTCACTATAAAGACGGCCTATGAGCGACAATAGCCTTGCCATCACCAAATTCAGCGATCTCGCCAATCCCACCCGGTTTCTGGCGCTGGCGGGGCGCATCCTGCCATGGCTGAGCGCCGCCGCCGCGCTGCTGCTGGCTGCCGGGCTTTATCTCGGCTTCACGGCGGAGGGCGATTACCAGCAGGGCGATACGGTGCGCATCATGTATATCCATGTGCCTGCCGCCTGGCTGTCGATGATGTGCTATTCCGTCATGGCGCTGTCGGCGCTCGGCACGCTGGTCTGGCGGCATCCGCTGGCCGATGTCTCCGCCAAGGCCGCCGCACCCTTGGGCGCTGGCTTCACGCTGATCGCGCTCGTCACCGGTTCGCTGTGGGGCAAGCCGATGTGGGGCACATGGTGGGTGTGGGATGCGCGGCTGACCTCCGTTTTCGTGCTGTTCCTGATGTATCTCGGCCTGATTGCGCTCAACCGCGCCATGGACGATCCGGCCAGGGCTGCGCGGGTGTCGGCGGTGCTGATCCTCGTCGGCTTCATCAATATCCCGATCATCAAGTTTTCGGTCGACTGGTGGAACACGCTGCACCAGCCCGCCAGCGTCATCCGCATGGACGGGCCGACCATCGACGGCGAATTCCTGTGGCCGCTGCTGGTGATGGCGGTGGCCTTCACGCTGATGTTCTTTTCGCTGCATCTCGCCGCCATGCGCAACGAGATCCTGCGCCGCCGCATCGCCGCGCAACGGCGCATCGCCGCCCGCATGGCGGGCGGAAGAGAGGCCTGAACCGATGAGCCACGCTTTCTACATCTATACCGCCTATGGCGTTACCGGCCTGATCGTGCTGGCGCTGATCTGTTGGGTCTGGCTCGACGGGCGCGCGCGCATCCGCGAGCTGGCGCGGCTGGAAGCCGCAGGCATCCGCCGCCGCTCGGCGCAGGGCAAGGCTTGAGGCATGGCGCCGCAAACTCCTGAAACCCCCGCGCCCAAAAACCGGCTGCGCGCCGTGCTGGCGCTGCTGCCGCTGATCGTCTTCATCGCGGTCGCGGCGATCTTCTTCCGGCAACTGGGTTCCGGCAAGGATATTTCGGAAATCCCCTCGGCGCTGATCGGCACGAAGGCGCCCGCGCTCAACCTTCCCGCGCTGGAAGGGGCAAACGTGCCCGCGCTGACCGATGCGGCGATCCGGGGCAGGCTGACGCTGGTGAACGTCTTCGCCTCCTGGTGCGTGCCCTGCCGTCAGGAACATCCGATCCTGAAGGAACTGGCGCAGGACAATCGAATCCAGATCGTCGGCATCAACTACAAGGACCGCACGGAAAACGCGCTGCGTTTCCTTGGCGAACTCGGCAATCCCTATGCCGCCATCGGCGTCGATCCGAACGGCAAGGCTGCGATCGACTGGGGCGTCTACGGCATCCCCGAGTCCTATCTGGTCGCCGCCGACGGCACGATCCTTTACAAGCGCGTCGGCCCCTTCGATGAGAAGAGCGTGCGGGACGGATTGTTTCCGGCGATCGAGAAGGCGCTGTCGGGCGGCTAGAGGCCGCCCTGCCATGCCTTGACCGATTCCAGCGGCCAGACCAGCATCAGCACGTTGAGGGTGAGGTTGTCGCGGATCATCCAGCCGGTGAACGCCTCGAAGAACAGCGCAATCGCGACCGTCAGCCAGACCGGGGCGCGGGCGGCGAACAGGAAACCGGCGGCCATGGCAAGCGTGTCCATGGCAGAGTTCAGGATGCTGTCGCCGTAATAATCCAGCGAGATCGTCTGGGCGCGGTAGCGCTCGATGATAACAGGCGAGTTTTCGAGGATCTCCCAGCCCGCCTCGATCACCAGCGCGGCGCAGAGGCGCAGCGCCAGCGGCTTGCCGCGCAGCAGCCAGAAGGTGAGAGCGTAGAAGATGAAGCCGTGAATGATGTGCGAGGGCGTGTACCAGTCGGAAATATGCTGGGAATTGCCCTCGGATTTGACCACGCCTTCCCAGAGCTTGATCGTGCCGCATTCGCAGATGACCACGCGGCCCATCATGTATTCGGCGAGGATCTGGACGAGCAGCACCGCCGCGCAGGCCAGCAGCCAGAAGCGGGTGGAGGCGTCGCGTTCGGGAGAGGAGGCGGTGAGGCTCACTTCTGCGCCTCGACGCTGTGGCGCATGATCAGCGGCATCTGCGCCAGCGTGAACAGGATGGTGATCGGCATCGTGCCCCAGACCTTGAAGTTCACCCAGACATCGTCGGAGAAATTGCGCCACACCGCCTCGTTCAGCACGGCGAGGAACAGGAAGAACACGCCCCAGCGCAGCGTCAGCTTGCGCCAGCCGGTATCGTCGAGCTGGAAGGCGGCGTTGAAGACATAGCCGAGCAGCGATTTGCCGAACAGCAGGCCGCCGAGCAGCACCGCGCCGAACAGGGTGTTGACGATGGTCGGCTTCATCTTGATGAAGGTCTCGTCCTGCAACCAGATCGACAGCGAGCCGAACACCAGCACGACGACGCCCGACACGAAGGGCATCACCGGCAGGTGCCGGAAAACGACCCGCGAGACGATCAGCGAGGCGATGGTCGCCACCATGAACAGGCCCGTCGCCACCAGCAGCGGCCCGCCCAGCGCCGAAAGCGCGGGGAATTTTTGCACCAGCCATTCGCCACGCAGGTTGGCGAAGAAGAAGACGAGCAGCGGCCCGAGTTCCAGAGCCAGTTTCAGCATCGGATGCTGGCGCTCGGCGGGGCTGGGGGCGTTTTCATTCGGGGTGGCGGTCATGCCGGGATCCTGATTTCGGATGAGGTTGCGGGCGCTGTGGCGCGCCAGCATGGCCAATCTGTGACGTATGCGGGTTAATGCGCAAGCCCGGCGATGACGCGGGCGAAATCACGCGCCTCGAAGGGCTCCAGATCATCGATGCCTTCGCCGACGCCGATGAAATAGACCGGCAGCTTGTGCTTGGCCGAGATGGCGACGAGGATGCCGCCGCGCGCCGTGCCGTCGAGCTTGGTCATGATCAGGCCGTTGACACCGGCGACATTGCGGAAGATCTCGACCTGATTGAGCGCGTTCTGGCCGGTGGTGGCGTCGAGGGTTTGCAGCACCGTATGTGGCGCGTCGGGATCGAGCTTGCCGAGCACGCGCACGATCTTTTCCAGCTCCGCCATCAGCTCGGCCTTGTTTTGCAGGCGCCCGGCGGTGTCGATGATCAGCACGTCGCACTTTTTGGCCTTCGCCTGTTCGAAGGCGTCATAGGCGAGGCCTGCGGCATCCGCACCGAGCTTGGTGCCGATGAATTCCGATTTCGTCCGATCCGCCCAGATCTTCAATTGCTCGATGGCGGCGGCGCGGAACGTGTCGCCTGCGGCCACCATCACCTTCAGGCCCGCGCCGGAGAGTTTTGCGGCGAGCTTGCCGATGGTGGTGGTCTTGCCGGTGCCGTTGACGCCGACGACGAGGATGACATGCGGCTTGTGCGAGAGGTCGAGCTGCAAGGGCTTGGCGACGGGGCCGAGAACCTTGGTGATTTCGTCGGCCATGATGCGGCTGACATCCTCGCCGGTGACATCCTTGCCGTAGCGTTCGGAGGCCAGCGTGTCGGTGACGCGCATAGCGGTTTCGACGCCGAGATCGGCCTGGATCAGCAGATCCTCCAGATCCTGCAAGGTCTCCTCGTCCAGCTTGCGCTTGGTGAAGAGGGCGGCGATCTGGCCGGTGAGCTGCGAGGAGGTGCGGGCGAGACCGGCGCGCAGGCGCTGGAACCAGCTCAGCTTCGGCTGCGGCGTTGCGGCGGCAGGCTCCGCTTCGGCCGCGCCGGTGGCGAAGCCCTTGGGCAAGGCGATGGGGGCCGCCGGTTCGGCTTCGATGGTTTCCGGCGTTTCGGCCATCAACTCAGGCGAAGCTTCTTCCGCCTCGGCCTCGGCTTGCAGCAGTTCCAGCGGCACGGTGCCGATTTCACTGACCTCGATGGCTTCGGGTAGGAGCGGCGGCTCTTCCTCGGATTCCTCTTCGGGGCTGGCTTCCGTCACCGCCTCGAAGGTTTCCGATGACGTTTCCTCGGGGGTGGTTTCGGCGGGAGCCGGTGTTTCCGGCACTGACAGTTCTGCGGCGGCCGGCGCTTCGGCCTCAGGGGCCGGAGCCTCGGGCGCAGTGGTGGCGGCCTCCTGCGGCGGCGCGGTCTTTTCCGCCTCCTCGACCGGCACATCCTTGCCGAAGGTGAAAACCCGTTTGATGAAACTCAGAGCCATGAATGATCCGTGACGTCAGGCCGCCTGCGGCCTTTTCGATTGCATGAGGAGGTGCCTGCCATTGTGGCCGGTGATCGTCACCGGCACAAGGGCGCGGGGCGGAAGGCCGCCCGCATCGACAAGCGTGAAATTTTCCGTATGCGCCAGACCGTTGTTTTCCACGAGGATGGTCTGCTGCGTGCCGGTCATGGCGGTAAGATGGGCGGCGTGGAGGGCGGCGCCGGTTTCGCGCAGGCGCGCGGCGCGGTCCTTCACCAGCGCCCGGTCGAGCTGAGGCATTCTGGCGGCGGGCGTGTTGGGGCGCGGGCTGTAGGGGAAGACGTGCAGATGCGCGATCCGCGCTTCCTCCGCCATGCTCTGCGCATTGGCGAACATATCCTCGGTTTCCGTCGGGAAACCGGCGATCATATCCGCGCCGAAAGCCGTTTCCGGGCGCAGGCGGCGCACCTGTTCGATGAAGGCAAGCGCATCGACGCGGGAATGCCGCCGCTTCATGCGCTTGAGGATCATGTCGTCGCCATGCTGGAGGGAGAGATGCAGATGCGGCATGAAGCGCGGTTCGTCGGCGATCAGGTCGAAGAGATGGCGATCCGCCTCGATGCTGTCGATGGAGGAGAGGCGCAGGCGGCGGATATCCGGCACCTGTTTCAAGAGGGTTTTCGCCAGCAGGCCGAGCGTCGGCGTTCCCGGCAAATCCGCGCCATAGCTGGTGGCGTCGACGCCGGTGAGCACGATTTCGCCGTAGCCGCCATCCGCCAACTTGCGCGCCTGATCCACCACCGCGCCCATCGGCACGGAGCGGGAATTGCCGCGCCCATAGGGAATGACGCAGAAGGTGCAGCGGTGATCGCAGCCGTTCTGCACCTGGATGAAGGCGCGCACATGCCCGTCGATATGCTTCACCATCTGCGGGGCGGTGGCGCGCACGCTCATGATGTCGTTGACGCGCAGCTTCTCTTCCGCCGAGACGCCGAAATCGGGAAGCGCCCGGTAGGAGGCGGCTTTCAGCTTCTCCTCGTTGCCGAGCACGGCGTCCACCTCCGGCATGGCGGCGAACATTTCCTTCTCCACCTGCGCGGCGCAGCCGGTGACGATGATGCGGGCATTGGGATTGTCGCGCCGCGCGCGGCGGATCGCCTGACGGGCCTGCCGCACGGCCTCGCCCGTCACCGCGCAGGTGTTGACCAGCACGGCATGGTTCAGCCCCGCCTTTTCCGCCTGCCCCCGCATGATCTCGGATTCATAGGTGTTGAGGCGGCAGCCGAAGGTGATGATCTCGACGCCGCTCACCGCGCCTGCGCTCCGCTGTCGGCGTCCCGCGTCCATGCGCCGGTGGCGGGATCGAGGCGGCCCGACCATTCCCATTCGGCCGGGCCGGTCATGACCACGCGGTCGTCGCGCTCGCGCCATTCGATGACGAGCGAGCCCCGGTTCGGGCTGCTGGCGACGGTGACGGTGACCTTGCGGCCGGTGCGGCCGGTGCGCGCTCCGCTGACGGCGGCGGCACAGGCGGCGGAGCCGCAGGCGAGCGTCAGCCCCGCGCCGCGCTCCCAAGTGCGCGTCGTCATGGTGTTTTCGGAGGTGACGTGGGCGAGCGTGATATTGGCCTTTTCCGGGAACATCGGATGGTTTTCGAGAAGCGGGCCGAAGCGGTGCAGGTCGAATTCCATGGGGTCGCGATCCACCCAGAACACCGCATGCGGATTGCCCATCGACATGACGGCGGGCGAATGCAGCACGGGATCGTCGATCGGGCCGATCTGCAATTCGATGCGGCTGGTGTCGTGGAACTCCTCGGCGAGCGGAATGCGGTTCCAGTCGAAGACCGGGCGGCCCATGTCGACGGAAATCAGCCCGTCTTCATGCTCCTCGGCATTCAGGATGCCCGCGACTGTCTGGAAGGTGAAGCTTTTGCGGCCTGTTTCGGCGGCGAGCGCCTGCACCACGCAGCGCGTGCCGTTGCCGCAGGCCTGCGCTTTCGTGCCGTCGCAATTGATGATGTCGATCCATGCGTCGGTGCCGTCGGCCTTGGGATCGTGGATCGCCATTATCTGGTCGAAACCGGTCTGAGCGTCGGCGGCCAGCGCAATTGCGGCCCCAGGCGTCACCTGATCCTTGCGGCCGCGCATGTCGGCGACAAGAATCCTGTTGCCAAGACCGTTCATCTTTGCGAATTCGACCGTGCCGTTCATAGGATTCAATCCTTCATTTCGTCGGGCCTATATGGCGGAATCCTTGAGAAATTACCAGAGCAAGGACAGGCCCATCCCGTCCGGCCTTGACTTTGCGGGCGTTTTCCTGTCTAAGCCCGGAAAATTCTGCGACGAGACAAGCTCCGAGCCGCCGACCGGGACAATAGACGAACCCGGAGGTCAACATCCGACAGCGCGATGCGCCCTCGGATGGTTTTCGGCTTTGCGCCTTGTTTTCCGCCCGCGTCATACCGACGTTTCCGGTTTCCGGAAACGAAGAAGGAAGAGCCGATGTTTGAGAACCTGCAAGAGCGCCTTGGGTCCATCCTCAACGGATTGACCGGCCGTGGCGCGCTGTCGGAAGCCGATGTCGCCGCCGCCTTGCGCGAGGTTCGCCGCGCCCTGCTGGAAGCCGACGTCGCGCTCGAAGTCGTGCGCTCCTTCACCGAGCGCGTGCGTGAGAAGGCCGTCGGCGCCGAGGTGCTGAAATCGATCAAGCCCGGCCAGATGGTCGTCAAGATCGTCCATGACGAGCTGGTGGAAATGCTGGGCTCGGAAGGGTCGAGCGTCGACCTGAATGCGCCCGCCCCCGTCGTCATCATGATGGTCGGCCTTCAGGGTTCCGGTAAAACCACCACCACCGCCAAGATTGCCAAGCGCCTGACGTGCCGTGACCGGAAAAAGGTGCTGATGGCCTCGCTCGACACGCGCCGCCCGGCCGCGCAGGAGCAGCTTCGCCAGCTCGGCGCGCAGACCGGCGTCGATACGCTGCCGGTCATCGCGGGCCAGTCGCCGACCGATATCGCTGCGCGCGCCGTGCAGGCGGCGAAGCTCGGCGGCCATGACGTCGTCATTCTCGACACCGCGGGCCGCACGCATATCGACGAGCCGCTCATGGTCGAGATGGCGGATATCAAGAAGAAGTCGAATCCGCATGAAATCCTGCTGGTCGCGGATAGCCTGACCGGTCAGGACGCCGTCAACCTCGCCCGCAATTTCGATGAGCGCGTCGGCATCACCGGCCTCGTGCTGACCCGAATGGACGGCGATGGCCGTGGCGGCGCCGCCCTTTCCATGCGCGCCGTCACCGGCAAGCCGATCAAGCTGATCGGCGTCGGCGAAAAGATGGACGAGATGGAGGAATTCCATCCCCGCCGCATCGCCGACCGCATTCTCGGCATGGGCGACATCGTTTCGCTGGTGGAAAAGGCCGCCGAAACCATCGACGCCGAAAAGGCGAAGGCCATGGCCGAGAAGATGGCCAAGGGCAAGTTCGACCTCAACGACCTCGCCGATCAGTTGCAGCAGATGCAGAAGATGGGCGGCATGGGCGGCATCATGGGCCTGATGCCCGGCATGAGCGGCATGAAGGACAAGCTCGCCGCCGCCGGTCTCAACGACAAGCTGTTCGGCCGCCAGCTCGCCATCATCTCCTCGATGACCAAGGCGGAGCGCGCCAATCCCGACCTGCTCAAGCACAGCCGCAAGAAGCGCATCGCGGCCGGTTCCGGCACGGATGCCGCCGAGATCAACAAGCTGCTCAAGATGCATCGCGGCATGGCCGACATGATGAAAGCCATGGGCGGCAAGGGCAAGGGCGGCATGATGAAGCAGATGATGGGCGGCCTTGCCAGCAAGATGGGGCTGGGCGGCGGCATGGGCGGCATGCCGGATCTGTCGAAGATGGATCCGAAGCAGCTCGAAGCCTTGCAGAAGCAGGCGGAAGCCGCCGGTCTCAAGCCGGGCGGATTGCCCAATCTCGGCGGCGGCATGCCGGGGCTTGGCGGCAAGCTGCCGGGGCTTGGCGGTTTCCCGGGCCTTCCCGGCCTGCCGAAGAAGAAGTGAGGGAGGGGCGCTGATGGTCGACCCGAAAATCAAGGAAGAATTGAGCGGCTATCGCCAGTCGATCGACAATATCGACGCCGCTCTCGTGCATATGCTGGCCGAGCGTTTCCGCTGCACCAAGGCGGTGGGCGTACTCAAGGCCAAGCATGATCTGCCGCCGGCCGATCCGGCGCGCGAGGAATACCAGATCGAACGTCTTCGCCGTCTGGCCAGGGACGCGCATCTGGACCCGGATTTCGCCGAGAAGTTCCTGAACTTCATCATCAAGGAAGTCATCCGGCATCATGAAGCCATTGCCGCCGAACACGGCGGCGCAACCGAAAAGACCGCCTGATAGCGGCCTGAACCAAACCCTTAAGGAGTAAACCCATGTCCCTGAAGATTCGTCTCGCCCGTGGCGGTTCCAAGAAGCGCCCCTACTACCACATCGTCGTTGCCGACGCCCGCAGCCCGCGCGACGGCCGTTTCCTGGAGAAGATCGGCTCCTGGAACCCGATGCTCGGCAAGGAAGACGCCAAGCGCATCGAGCTGAACGCCGAGCGCATCAAGCACTGGCTGGACAACGGCGCGCAGCCGACCGACCGCGTCCTGCGCTTCCTGAACGATGCCGGCCTTGCCAAGCGCGACGCCCGCAGCAATCCGGATAAGGGCAAGCCCGGCAAGAAGGCGCAGGAACGCGCCGCCGAGAAGGCCCAGAAGGCCGCCGACGCCGCTGCCGAATAAGGTTTCCGGCCTGTCGATATTTCTTACGGGCGGCATTTCAATGCCGCCCGTTTTCGTTTCCATTTGCTGCCGCTTCGGATTAAGAAACCCGCGAGATGCGCGAGAGAGGCCCGATGAGCAAGCTTGAAAATCCCGTCCTGATGGCATCGGTCGGCGCGGCGCAGGGGTTGCGCGGCGAAGTGCGCGTCAAGGCCTTCACCGCCGATCCGATGGCGCTCGGCGATTACGGCCATCTGCACACGCTCGACGGGCGCAGCTTCGAGATCCTCGATATCCGCGAGGCCAAGAATGTCGTCGTCGTGCGCTTTCGCGGCATCAACGACCGCAATGCCGCGGAAGCCCTGAACGGGCTGGAACTCTATATCGACCGCGACAACCTGCCCGACGACGAGCTGGACGAGGACGAATTCTTCTATGCCGATCTCGAAGGGCTGGAAGCCGTCGATGGCGAGGGCAAGAGCTATGGCACCGTCAGCGCCGTCTTCGATTTCGGCGCGGGCGATCTGCTGGAGTTGAAGGGGCCGGGCCGCCGTCCGGTGCTCATTCCCTTCTCGGAAGCCGCCGTGCTGGAAATCGATCTCGAAGGCGGCACGCTGCTGATCGATCCCTTTGCCGCCGGTCTCATCGACACGCCCGACGACGACAAGCCGTCATCGTCATGAGCGGCGACAGCGAAAAGCAGCCGTTCACGGCCACCATCCTGACGCTCTACCCGGAGATGTTTCCCGGCCATCTCGGCCTGTCTCTGGCGGGCAAGGCCAGGGAGCGCGGCGATTGGCGGCTGGAGACGGTGCAGATCCGTGATTTCGCCACCGACCGGCACCGCACCGTCGACGATACGCCCGCGGGCGGCGGCGCGGGCATGGTGCTGAAGCCCGACGTGCTGGCCCGCGCCATCGACAGCGTGTCCGCCGATGACGGCCGTCCGCGCCTCCTGATGAGCCCGCGTGGAAAGCCGCTGACGCAGGAAAAGGTGCGCTCGCTGGCGGCGGGCGAGGGCGTTGTGATCGTCTGCGGGCGCTTCGAGGGCGTCGACCAGCGGGTGATCGAGGCGCGGGGCCTCGAAGAAGTCTCCATCGGCGATTACATCCTCTCCGGCGGCGAGCCCGCGGCGCTGATCCTGCTCGACGCCATCGTGCGCATCCTGCCGGGCGTGATGGGCAACGATCTCTCCGGCGTGCATGAGAGTTTTGAAGGCGGGCTGCTGGAACATCCGCATTACACCCGCCCGCAGCTTTTCGAGGGCCGCGACATTCCGGCGGTGCTGACCTCGGGCAACCATGCCGCCATCGCCCGCTGGCGGGAGGAGGAGGCGCGCAGGCTGACCGCCGAGCGCAGGCCGGATCTCTTGAGAAAATCTCCCGAAAAGGGGTGACAAGACGGCGTTCCTGTTGTATAGGCCCGCACGGAATTCGGGGTATCCCGTCGACCCGCAATCAAAGGACATGCGAATCCGCTTCGCCCGCAAGGGCAGGTTTCCCGGCTTTGCCCCAAGGAAACCGGCTGGCGCTCTGGCTGTTCGAGAAGAACTGAAAAGGTTGAACCGATGAACATCATCCAGCAGCTTGAGGCCGAACAGGCCGCCAAGATCGAAGCCCAGCGCACCCTGCCGGAATTTTCCGCAGGCGACACCGTCCGCGTCAACGTGCGCGTGAAGGAAGGCAACCGTACCCGCGTTCAGGCCTATGAAGGCGTTTGCATCGCCCGCTCCGGCGGCGGCATCAACGAAAGCTTCACCGTCCGCAAGATTTCCTACGGCGAAGGCGTCGAGCGCGTATTCCCGGTTTACTCGCCGCTGGTCGAAAGCGTCGACGTCATCCGCCGCGGTAAGGTCCGCCGCGCCAAGCTGTACTACCTGCGCGACCGCCGCGGCAAGTCGGCCCGTATCGTTGAAGACACCGGCGTTCGCGCCCGCAAGCTCAACGAAGCCGAGCGCGCTGCCGCTGCTGCCGAGAAGGCCCGCATCGAAGCCGAGAAGGTGGCTGCCGCCCAGGCTCTCGCCGCTGAAAAGGCTGCTGCCGAAGCGGCTGCCGCTGCTGCTGCGGAAAACGCAGGCGAATAAGCATCCTGCCAGTCATGGCATGGTCGAAAGGCGGTCTTCGGGCCGCCTTTTTTCATGCGCGGGTTCCGCCGCCAGCGTCTGCGCCTTGCATCCGGTTCGGGAAGTGTGTCACTTAATCCGCAAGCCACAGCCTTTCAGGAGACCCCCATGTCGTCGAGACGTTCCTTCCTTGCCGGTCTGACCGCGCTGATTCTCGCGCCCTTCACCGCCTTTGCCGCCGATCTGCCCGATCTTGGCGGCCGCGCGGTGGTCGTCGTCACGGAGAACGCCTATCCGCCGCTGCAATTCATCGATCCCAAGAGCGGCGAGGCGAAGGGCTGGGAATACGACGCGATGAACGAGATCGCCAGGCGCCTGAATTTCAAGGTCGAATACCAGAACACCTCCTGGGATGCGATGATCCAGGCCGTCTCCGACAACCAGTACAATATCGGCATGACCGGCATCACCATCAAGGACGAGCGCAGGGAGAAGGTGGATTTCTCCGATCCCTATATGCGCTCGCAGCAGTTCATGCTGGTGCGCGGCGATGAAAGCCGTTTCACCGACGCCAAGAGCTTCGCCGCCCTCAAGGATGGCCTGATCGGCGCGCAGCCGGGCACCTCGCCCTTCTACACCGCCGTTTATGAAATTCTCGACGGCAACGAGCAGAATCCGCGCATCAAGCTGATGGAAACGTTCGGCGCGACGGTGCAGGCGCTGAAGGCCGGTGACGTCGACCTGGTGCTGACCGACAGTGTTGCCGCCAAGGGCTATGTCGACAGTTCCAATGGCGGGCTGAAGGTGGTGGGCGAGCCGCTCGGCACCGAGGATTTCGGCTTCATCTTCCCGAAGGGCTCCGATCTCGTCGCCCCCGTCAACGCCGCCATCGCGGCGCTGAAGGCCGACGGCACGCTCGACGCGCTGAACAAGAAGTGGTTCCTCGACTACAAGATGGGCGAATGATCCCGGTTGCCCTCTGATGGCGTTCCAGAAGCTTCCCGGCGATGAAAAGGGCGGCTTTCCCTGGTGGCTGGCCGCCCTTGGCGTGATCGCGGTGGCGCTTGCGGGCGTCATCGCCGTCAACGGCGTCTATGCGCAGGTGTTCACGACGCTGTCCAAGGGCATCGCCGTCACCGTTTTCGTGACGCTGACCGCCTTTGCGCTCGCCATCATGCTCGGGCTCGTCTTCGCCCTGCTCGGCCTGTCGGATAGCCGCATCCTTCGGGAAATCGCCCGTTTCTATATCGAGGTGATCCGCGGCATTCCGATGCTGGTGCTGCTGTTCTACATCGCCTTCGTCGGCGCGCCCGCCATCGTCGCGCTCTACAATGCGGTGATGTCGCCGCTGTTTGCGGCGGGGCTCATCGAGCCGATGCAGGTGCGCGATTTCTCGCTGATGTGGCGGGCGATCATCGCGCTGACCATCGGCTATTCCGCTTTCATCGCGGAGATCTTTCGCGCAGGCATCCAGTCGGTCGACAAAGGGCAGATCGAGGCGGCGAAGGCGCTGGGCCTGTCGCGCGCGCAGCGCTTCCGGCTGGTGGTGTTTCCGCAGGCGCTGCGGGTGGTGTTTCCGCCGCTTTCCAACGATTTCGTGGCGATGGTGAAGGATTCCTCGCTGGTCTCCGTGCTCGGCGTCGCCGATATCACCCAGATGGGCAAGGTCTATGCGTCGGGATCGTTCCGCTT
>JBDHTA010000116.1:0-13411 GCA_039808465.1 Rhizobiaceae bacterium
TCGCCGCCGAGTTCAAGGACCAGTTCCCGGAGATCCGCCTCGTGAACGTCGATGACGTGTTCGGCGGCTGGAAGACGATTCAGACCGAGCATTTCGCCTCTGGCGCCACGCTCGACACGCTCTATGGCGCGCGCTGAACGGTAAACGCCATTGACAATGAACAGGCCCGGCGGCCAGGAGCGTTTCCGCTATCGCTGAAACGCTCCTGATTTTTGTTTTGACGCATTTCCGGACGCAAAACCGCTTCGCACTTTTGCTGGAAATGCTAGAGCCCGCCGGGTCTTTCGCGTTGAACACATAAAGGAAAAGTGCGTTGAGACGGAATGTTCTGCCGGGGTTGCGGCTGTCGCTCGGCGTCACGCTGTTCTATGTCGGCCTGATCGTGGTGCTGCCGCTGGCGGCGCTGGTGTTCAAGGCGGCAAGCCTCGGGCCGTATGACTATTGGGCGATCGTCACCTCGCCGCGGGCGCTGGCGAGCTACCGGGTCACCGTGCTGTCGGCGCTCGCCGCCACCGTCTTCAACCTGTTCTTCGGGCTGGCGCTCGCCTGGGTGCTGACGCGCTACCGCTTTCCCGGCTGGCGCTTCGTGGATGCACTGGTGGACCTGCCCTTCGCGCTGCCGACGGCGGTGGCGGGCATTGCGCTGACGGCGCTGTTTTCCGCGAATGGCTGGTTCGGCGGGCTGCTGGCGCCGCTGGGCATCAAGGTCGCCTATACGCCCGTTGGCATTATCATCGCGATGATCTTCACCAGCCTGCCCTTCATCGTGCGCACGGTGCAGCCGGTGCTGGAGGATCTGGATCCGGCGCTGGAGGAAGCAGCGCAATCGCTCGGCGGCGGCGACTGGACGATCTTCCGCAAGGTCATCCTGCCGCTGCTCACCCCTGCCCTGCTGGCGGGCCTGTCGCTTTCCTTTGCGCGCGCGCTCGGCGAATTCGGCGCGATCATCTTCATCGCGGGCAACAAGCCGATGGAAACGGAAATCACCGCGCTTCTGATCTTCATCCGTCTTGAGGAATACGATTATCAGGCGGCTGCCGCCATCGCCTCGGTGCTGCTGATCACCGCCTTCGCCATGCTGGCGATCACCAATCTCTTGCAGGCGCGCGCCCTGCGCTACACGGTCCGGAACTGACGCCATGCATGCCGTCCACCACAAAAAGCCGCCCCGCGTCGGCGATACGCCCGCCATCCGCCGCACGCTGATCGCGATAGTGCTGATCCTCGGCGCCTTTCTCGTGCTGGCGCCGCTGATCGTCATCGGCGCGCAGGCCTTTTCCGAAGGCATCAAGGTGTTCGCCGCCGCGATCGCCCATCCCGATACGCTGCACGCCATCTTCCTGACGGTGGTGACGGCGCTGATCGCGGTGCCGATCAACACCATCTTCGGCGTGGCCGCCGCATGGGCGATCACCAAATTCGATTTTCCCGGCCGCCGCCTGCTGCTGGTGGTGATCGAGATTCCCTTCTCGATCTCGCCCATCGTCGCGGGCGTCGCCTATCTCTTCGTCTACGGCTTGCAGGGGCTGTTCGGGCCGCTGCTCGATGCCTACAGCATCAAGATCCTCTTCGCCCTGCCCGGCATCGTGCTTGCCTCGATGTTCGTCACCGCTCCCTTCGTGGCGCGCGAACTCATTCCGCTGATGCAGGCGCAGGGGCGCGATCTGGAGGAGGCGGCGACCTCGCTCGGGGCATCCGGCTGGCGCACCTTCTTTTCGGTAACGCTGCCGAATATCCGCTGGGCGATGCTCTACGGCGTCATTCTCTGCAATGCCCGCGTCATGGGCGAATTCGGCGCCGTCTCGGTGGTCTCGGGCAATATTCGCGGCCAGACCAACACGCTGCCGCTGCATATCGAACTGCTCTACCACGATTACCAGACGGCGGGCGCTTTCGCCGCCGCCTCGATCCTGACGCTGATCGCCATCGTCACCATCATCGCCAAGGTGGCGCTCGAACGGCGCGGCGCTGGCCGCGCCAGCCGCCGCCCCAATCTCGTTTCGCCCGCTCCCGCCTCGGAGACCGCCCCATGAAAATCCGCCTCGACAACGTCGTCAAGACCTTCGACACCTTCCGCGCCGTCCACGGCGTGTCGCTGGATATCGAAAGCGGCGAGCTGGTGGCGCTGCTCGGCCCTTCCGGTTCCGGCAAGACCACCATCCTGCGCATGGTGGCGGGGCTGGAATATTCCAATGGCGGCCACATCTATTTCGGCGATCAGGACGCGACCGACATTCCGGTGCGCGATCGCGGCGTCGGCTTTGTGTTCCAGCATTACGCGCTGTTTCCGCACATGACCATCGGCGAGAACATCGCCTTCGGCATGACCGTGTCGAAGCGCAAACGCAGCTCGCAGGAAATCGCCGAACGCGTCGCGAACCTGCTGCGGCTGGTGAAGCTGGAAGGCTTGCAGGACCGGTTTCCGGCGCAGATTTCCGGCGGCCAGCGGCAGCGCGTGGCGCTGGCCCGCGCGCTTTCCGTCGATCCCAAGGTGCTGCTGCTCGACGAGCCATTTGGCGCGCTCGACGCCAATGTGCGCCGCGACCTGCGCCGCTGGCTGCGTGAAATCCATGGCGAGCTTGGCATCACCACCCTGTTCGTCACCCATGATCAGGAGGAGGCGCTGGATCTGGCCGACCGGGTGGTCATTCTCAACGAGGGCCGCATCATCCAGCAGGGCACGCCGGAAGAGGTGTGCCGCCAGCCGAATTCCGCCTTCGTGATGCGCTTTCTCGGCGATACCAACAGCCTGCAAACCGTGGTGAAGGACGGCAAGGCCCTTCTGCCCGCCGGTGAGATCGATGCGCCCGGCTGCCCGGACGGCCCGGCCGATGTATTCGTGCGTCCCAACGATCTCGACTGGGCGCCGGATGGCGCAGGCATTCCCGCCGATGTGAGGCAGGTTCTCGACCGCCCCGGCAACCGCCGCATCATCGCCGCGACGCGCAATGGCGACGTGCTGGAATTCGACGTGGCGCCCGAGACCGCCGTTCACGCCGGGGATCACGGCATGGTGCATATCCGCCGGGCGAAAGTGTTCGCCCGGGGTTGAGGCGACCGGATTTTCTGCGAAGAAAGTCCCCCTCTGCCTGCCGGCATCCCCCCCCACAAGGGGGGGAGAAAGATAAAGGCTTGCTTTACGCTTGATAATTGAATGCCGAAGGGGCGGCAAACTCCAAGTCCCTCCCCCTTGTGGGGAGGGATTTAGGGAGGGGCCTTACTTATTGGCCCGCAGCCAGCTTCTCCGCCTCGGCGCGCATCTCGTCGCCGAAATAGAGCATGGTCGGCAGGTCGCTTTCGGCGGCGCGCTTCAGGGCGTCCGAGAGATCGGCGAAATGGGCCACCGTTTCGGTGTTCCAGCCATAGGCCTTGCCGAGCGCCAGGAAATCCGGCGTGTAGAGATCAACGCCGAGGGTCGGAATATTCTTCGCCACCATGTAGCTCTTGATTTCGCCATAGCCGAAATTGTCGTGCAGCATCAGGATGACCGGGGCCTTCGCTTCCATCGCCGACGCCAGTTCGGAGATGGAGAATTGCAGGCCGCCATCGCCCGCCAGCACCACGACCGGGCGCTCCGGCGCGCCGACCTTGGCGCCGATGCCTGCGGGCAGGCCGTAGCCCAGCGTGCCGTAGCCGGTGGCGGAGTTGAAATAGCTGGCCGGGCGGGCCGACTGGAAGGCGGTGTTGCCCGCATAGACGAGCTGGGTGGAATCGCCCGCGATCACCACATCCGGCAGCGTGTCGCGGATGAGGTCGAGGATGACGAGGTCGCCGTTCATGGCGGGCGTCAGGCTTTCGCCGGTGCCCCGGCGGGCGGTTTCGGTGCGGACGGCACCCTGACGCTGCGTTGCCTTGAGACCGGCGGCAAGCTGGGTCAGCGCCGCCGCCGAATCAGCGACGATGCCGATTTCCGGGGCGCGGGTGCGCATGATCTGCGTTGGATCGATATCGATGCGGATCAGCTTGCCGGGAATGACGAAGCCGCCATCCTCATACATGTCGTAATCGGTGACGCCGAATTCGGTGCCGACCGCCAGCACGACATCGGCTTCCTCGATCAGCCTGCGCGCGGCGGCGCAGCTCGGCGAGACCGGCACGTTCAGCGGATGGCCGGGCGGCAGGATGCCGCGGCCATTGGTGGCGACGATGAGCGGCGCATCGAGAAGCTCGACCACCTGCCGCACCAGTTCGGCCGCGCGCGACGCGCCGCCGCCCGCCAGCACCACCGGCGTCTTCGCGCCATTCAGCAGCGAAGCGGCATCGGCGATCACCTGCGCGTCGCCTGCCGGGCGCGTCAGGCGCGCCACCTTTTCCGGCACTGGCAGATGGCTGGCATCGGCCAGCATGACGTTGATCGGCAGTTCGATGTGAACCGGGCGCGGACGCTCGCTGTCGAACACCGCGAAGGCGCGGGCCAGCACCAGCGCCAGTTCCTCGGGGCGGTTGACCGTGTGGCTGAAGGCCGAAACCTGCGACACCAGCGCCTGCTGGTTCGGCAGCTCATGCAGCCAGCCCTCGCCCGAACCCATGCGGCCATGGGAATTGACCGTGGAAATCACCAGCATCGGCACGGAATCGCCGTAGGCCTGCCCCATGGCGGTGACGATATTGGTCATGCCCGGGCCGGTGATGATGAAGCAGACGCCCGGCTTGCCGGTGGTGCGGGCATAGCCATCGGCCATGAAGCCCGCGCCCTGCTCGTGACGCGGCGTCACATGGCGGATGGAGCTTCCGGCAAGGCCGCGATACAGCTCGACCGTATGGACCCCGGGAATGCCGAAAACGGTATCGACACCATAGGCTTCCAGCAATTTCGTCAGATACATACCGGTGCTGATCACGTCTTGAGCCCTCCAAACGGCGATATTGTTATACGCTTGTATAGTAACCACCCCGTGCGGGGCAAGCGGAATCTTGCCTGGAGCGTTTCAGCTTTCCACGGAAACGCAGAAACGCTCCTTTATCTGTTTTTACGCATTTCCGGACGCAAAACCGCGGCACGCTTCTGCTGGAAATGCCCTAGGTCTGCCCGAAGGCGGCAAGAGCGCGATCCGCGATTTCGCCAACCGTGCCGCCGATATCCACCGTCACCACGCCCGGCTCTCCATCCGGCGCTTCCAGCGTCTGCAACTGGCTGTCGAGCAGGGAGGCGGGCATGAAATGGCCGGTGCGCGCGCCCATGCGCTCCTCCAGCAATTCGCGGGCGCCATGGAGATAGACGAAGGCGAGCCTGCCCTGGGTGGCGGCGCGCAGCCGGTCGCGATAGGCCCGTTTCAGCGCCGAGCAGGACAGGACGATACCCTCCCCCGCATCCAGGCATCTCGTCACCTCCGCGCCGATGGCGTCGAGCCATGGCCAGCGGTCCGCATCGGCCAGCGGAATGCCCTTCGACATTTTCCCGATATTGGCAGGCGGATGCAATTGGTCGCCTTCGAGAAACGGCCGCCCGAGGCGCGCCGCCAGTTCCTCGCCGATGGAGGTCTTGCCGGAGCCGCTGACGCCCATGACGCAGATGGCCGGGGGGATGGACCGGTTCATGGGCAGGCTTCTCCATGGCAGGGCGCGGGCCCTCAGCCCGTCACGAATGGCGTCCGCCATGAAAGCCGAAAGACGGGGCGGCCGCAAGATGGAGCGGCCGTTCCTTCCCCATCCTTTCCTCAGGCTTCTGCCGCAGCCTCGTTATCCAGCGGGAAATGGCAGGCGAAACGGTGGTTTTCCATGCCCTCCAGCTTCGGATCGACGGTGCGGCAGCGATCCTGCGCCCGCCAGCAGCGCGGGTTGAAATGACAGCCCGCCGGCGGTTTCAGCGGCGACGGCAATTCGCCTTGCAGGCGGATGCGCGTCTTTTCCCGCTCGGGATCGGCAATCGGGGTCGCCGACAGGAGCGCCGCCGTATAGGGATGGCGCGGATGGGTGAAGACCTCGTCGGCCGTGCCCACTTCCACCGGGCGGCCGAGATACATCACCATCACATCGTCGGCGATGTGGCGCACCACCGAAAGCCCGTGCGAGATGAAGAGATAGGCAAGGCCCATTTCCTTCTGCAAATCCATCAGCAGGTTCAGCACCTGCGCCTGAATCGACAGGTCGAGCGCCGAGACCGGCTCGTCCAGCACCAGCACCTTCGGCCGCAGCATCAGCGCCCGGGCAATGGCGATGCGCTGGCGCTGGCCGCCGGAGAACATGTGCGGATAGCGGTCGTAATGCTCCGGGCGCAGGCCGACGCGGGTCATCATCTCCTCCGCCTTGCGGCGGCGGGTGGCGGCGTCGTCACTGGTGTTGATCTTCAGCGGCTCCTCCAGAATCGAGCCGACCTTCTGGCGCGGATTGAGCGAGCCATAGGGGTTCTGGAAAACGATCTGCACCTGACTGCGGAAATCGCGGTCGCCGACCAGCGCGGGCTTGCCGTCGATCAGCAATTCGCCCGCCGTCGGCGTCTCGATCATGGTGACGAGGCGGGCAAGCGTCGACTTGCCGCAGCCGGATTCGCCGACCACCGCCAGCGTGCGGCCGGAATAGAGGCTGAAGCTGACGCCGTTCAGCGCCTTCACCGTCGCCTCGGGTTTGAACATGCCGCGCTTGACGCAATAGAACCGCTGGAGATCGCGGCCTTCGAGAACAGCCTCAGTCATTGCACGCCTCCGGCGCTCAGCGGTCCGGCAAGCTGCGGATGGCCCTGCGGCTCGCCATGAACAAGGGGATAGTTGCACAGCGCCAGCCCGAGGGCCTCATCCTGCCGCTTGACGCCGCGATCGCATTCGGGCGTCGCGAACCGGCAGCGCGGGGAGAACAGACAGCCCGTGGGACGGTCGTGCTGGCCGGGCACCACGCCCGCGATGGAGGGTAGCCGCTGGCCGATCTCGGCGCGTTCCGGCAGGGCGGCGAGCAGGGCCGAGGTATAGGGATGGTGCGGATCGCGGAACAGATCGCGCACCGGCTGCTCCTCCACCTTCTGCCCGGCATATTGCACCTGCACGCGCTCGGCGGTTTCGGCGACCACGCCCATGTCGTGCGTGATCAGCACCAGCGCCATGCCGTTTTCCTGTTGCAGACGCACGAGGAGATCGAGGATCTGCGCCTGAATGGTGACGTCGAGCGCCGTGGTCGGCTCATCGGCGATCAGGAGCTTCGGATTGCAGGCAAGCGCCATGGCGATCATCACGCGCTGGCTCATGCCGCCCGACATCTGGTGCGGGAAGTTCGACAGGCGATCCTCGGGCGCCGGAATGCCGACGAGGCGCAGCAGTTCGATGGCGCGTTCGCGGCGCTCCCTGCGGTTCAGGCCCATATGGACCCTGAGCGTCTCGCCGAGCTGGTAGCCGACGGTGAAGCAGGGATTGAGGCTCGACATCGGCTCCTGAAAGATCATGGCGATGTCCTTGCCGATGATCCTGCGGCGCTGGCGCGGCGAAAGGCCGATCAGATCCTGCCCGTCGAAGGACAGCCTGTCGGCGGTGATCTTCGCCGTCCACGGCAGAAGCCCCATCATCGCCAGCATGGAGACGGATTTGCCGGAGCCGGATTCGCCGACGATCGACAGGATTTCGCCCTTGTCGCAGGTCAGCGACACGCGGTCCACGGCCCGGAACAGGCCGGAGGCGGTCTGGAATTCGACCGTCAGATTCTGGATTTCGAGAAGCGGCATCACGACCTCTTCAGCTTGGGATCGAGCGCATCGCGCAACCCGTCACCCATCAGGTTGATGGCGAGAACCGTGACGAGGATGGCAAGACCGGGGAAAGTGACGACCCACCAGGCGCGCTGGATGAATTCACGCGCTTCGGCCAGCATGGTGCCCCATTCCGGCGTCGGAGGCTGCGCGCCCATGCCGAGGAAGCCCAGCGCCGCCGCATCGAGGATGGCGGCGGAAAAGGCAAGCGTCGCCTGCACGATCAGCGGCCCAAGACAGTTCGGCAGAATGGTGAGGAACATGATGCGCAGCGTTCCCGCACCCGCGACCTTCGAGGCGACCACGTAATCCTTCTCGCGCTCGGTCATGACGGAGGCGCGGGCAAGACGCACGAAATGCGGCTGGTTGACCAGCGAAATCGCGATCATGGCGTTCAGCAGGCCGGGGCCGAGAACGGCGACCAGCACCAGCGCCAGCAGCAGCGACGGAAAGGCGAGGATGATATCCATGAGACGCATGATGGCGATATCGACGCGGCCGCGGAAATAACCGGCGATCATGCCGATCAGCACGCCGGAAACGACCGAGAGCGTCACCACCACCAGGCCGATGAACAGCGAGAAGCGCGCGCCATAAATCAGGCGCGAGAGGATATCGCGGCCGACGGCATCGGTGCCGAGGATGTAGCTCCAGTCGCCGCCGGTCATCCAGACGGGCGGCATCAGCAGCTTGTCGCGCAACTGCTCGCTGGCGCTGTGGGGCGCGACGAAGGGCGCGAAAATGGCCACGAACAGGACGATGAAAAACACCGCCAGCCCGAGAACCGCGCCCTTGTTGCGCGAGAAATAATACCAGAACTCCGCCAGCGCGGAGGGATGGCCGGTTTTCGCAGAGACCGTGCTCATGATGTCCTCCTAGTGGCGGATGCGCGGGTTGACGAAACCATAGGTCACGTCGACGATCAGGTTGACCAGCATGATGACGGCGGCGATCATCAGCAGCCCGCCCTGCACCACGGCATAGTCGCGCTTGAAGACGGCATCGACCATCCACTTGCCGATGCCCGGCCAGGAGAAGATGGTTTCCGTCAGGATCGCGCCCGCCAGCATGACGCCGATCTGCAAGCCGATGGTGGTGATGACGGGAATCATGGCGTTGCGCAGCGCGTGCACGCCGATGACGCGGAACGGAGACAGCCCCTTGGAGCGGGCGGTGCGCACGTAATCCTCGCCCAGCACTTCCAGCATCGCCGAGCGCGTCTGGCGGGCGATGACGGCGAGCGGAATGGTGGCGAGCACCACCGTCGGCAGGATGAGATAGGTCAGCGCCGATCTGAACGCCCCGGATTGCCCCGACAGCAGGCTGTCGATCAGCATGAAGCCGGTGACGGGCGGGAAGAAATACATCAGCGAGATGCGGCCCGACACGGGCGTCCAGCCGAGATAGCCGGAGAAGAAGATGATGAGCAGCAGCCCCCACCAGAAGATCGGCATGGAATAGCCGACAAGGGCG
The DNA here is from genome assembly GCA_039808465.1 of Rhizobiaceae bacterium. Taxonomy (GTDB): domain Bacteria; phylum Pseudomonadota; class Alphaproteobacteria; order Rhizobiales; family Rhizobiaceae; genus Metarhizobium. The sequence continues at coordinate 9,143 of JBDHTA010000116.1, forward strand.
ACCCCCATGATCGTCTGGTCGAGCCATGTGCCGCGTTTCACCGCCGCCAGCACGCCCGCCGGGATGCCAAGACAGATGGCGATCAGGATGGCGCAGAGCGACAGCTCCAGCGTTGCCGGAAACAGCGACATGAAATCATCCAGCACCGGCCGCTTGGTGACGATGGACGTGCCGAGGTCGCCTTGCAGCACATTGCCGAGATAATCGAAATACTGGATGTACATGGGGCGGTCGAGGCCGAGATCATGCATGATCCGGGCATGCCTTTCCTCCGACATCACCCGTTCGCCGGACATGAGCATGACCGGATCGCCGGGAAGCAGGCGGATGAAGGAAAAGGCGATCAGCGACACGCCAAGGAACGTCGGGATGAGAATCGCGAGACGTCCGAGGAGAAAGCGCATCATGGCTTGGACTCTTTGTTCTGGCGCATGCCGTCCCTGCAAGGCCCATCATGGCCCGCGCGGCATACGGTAAATTTTCCGGCGGTCAGGAAGTCCCGACCGCCGGATAAGCCCGGCGCGCCGGGCAAGTGACGATTTCGAAGATTACTCGGCGATATCGACGCCGTCAAAGCGATGGATGCCGAGCGGATCCATATGGAAGCCGGTCACCTTCTTGCTGACCGGAACGAAGCCGATGGAATGGTCGATGGTGAGCCAGGGGGCCTCACGCTTGAAGACGACCTGCGCCTCTTCGTAGAGCTTGGCGCGCTCGGCCTGATCGGAGGTCTGCTTGGCCTTCTTCACCAGCTTGTCGAATTCCTCGTTGCACCATTGCGCGCGGTTGTTGCCGCCAACGGCATCGCAGCCGAGCAGCGTGTCGAGGAAGTTGTCCGGGTCGCCGTTGTCGCCGGTCCAGCCCATGATGGCGGCGCCATCGCGGTTCTTGTCCTTCGACAGCTTCAGATACTCGGCCCATTCGTAGGAAACGATCTCGGCCTCGACGCCGACCTTGGCGAGATCGGCCTGCATCAGCTCGGCGGCGCGGCGCGCGTTCAGCATGTAGGGGCGCGAGACGGGCATGGCCCAGATCTTCATCTTCAGGCCGTTGACGCCAGCTTCTTCCAGCGCCTTCTTGGAGGCTTCCGGATCGTATTTGTCGTCGACGACGGCGTCGTTATAGGACCACATGGTCGGCGGGATCGGGTTCTTGGCAACGGCGGCCGCGCCCTGGAAGACGGCGTCGACGATCGCCTGCTTGTTGACCGCCATGTTCAGCGCGCGGCGCACTTCGACCTTGTCGAACGGAGCCTGCGTGGTGTTGTAGGCGAGATAGGCGACGTTCAGGCCGGGCTGCTCGATCACCGTCAGGTTCGAATCGGCCTTGAGTTCCTCGACATCGGCGGCGTTCGGATAGGGCATCACATGGCATTCGCCCGCCTTCAGCTTCTGGGCGCGGACGGCGGCGTCGGTGGTGATGGCGAAGACGAGATCGTCGATCTTTTCCTTGCCCTTGTAGTAATCCGGGTGCGCCTTGTAGCGGATGACGGCATCCGGCTGGTAGGCGACGAAGGTGAAGGGACCGGTGCCGAGCGGCATCTGGTTCAACTGGCCCATCTTGCCGTCGGCGGCGAGCTTGTCGGCATATTCCTTCGACATGATGGAGGCGAAGTCCATGCCGAGATCGGCGACGAAAGGCGCTTCCGGACGGTTCAGCACGAACTTGACCGTGAGGTCATCGACCTTCTCGACGGACTTGATCAGGCCGGGGAAGCCCATGCCTTCGGCATATTCCCAGGCGGCGCCGTCGACATACTTGTTCCAGGGATTGTCGGCCTTGAGCTGGCGCTCGAAGGAGAAGACCACGTCGTCGGCGTTGAACTCGCGGGTCGGGGTGAAGTAGTCGGTGGTCTGGAACTTTACGCCGGCGCGCAGCTTGAAGGTGTATTCCGTGCCGTCATCCGATACCGTCCAGCTTTCGGCGAGGCCGGGCTCGATCTCCGTGCTGCCATGCTTGAACTCGACCAGCCGGCTATAGGCGGTGCGCGAGGTGGCGTCGAAGGTCTGGCCGCCGGTGTAGAGACCGGGGTCGAAGCCCTCCGGGGAAGCCTCCGAACAGTAGACCAGCGTCTTCGACCAGGCCGAGGTCGCCATGACCGAGGCAAGCGCGGTCGCGGCAAGCAGGAGAGAGAGCTTTTTCATGATATCGTTTCCCAGATTGTTCTTGTTCGATCGCACGGCGCGCGGAAAGCCCGAGCGCCGGATCATGCCGGGATGGAACGCTATTTACGCTGCGAAAGCAACAGATGCGGGCGAAATTTTGTCCATACGGAAAAATTTTGAAATTTCCTGAACGGAAAACTCCGTCGAAGTGAAATTTTCATAACACGAATGCCGCATCCACTATGCGAAACGCGCAAAAAACAACTCCCCGCGGCAGGGCCACGGGGAGCGCAAACAGGCAAAAACAGCGGTGTGAAAGCCGGTTTCAGGCGGCGGGCGCGGCCACGGCGCCGTTTTTCTCCATCCGCTCCGGCAGGCCGAGCAGGAAATTGATCTGCGGGCGGGCCTTCACCAGATCGTCGATGGAGTATTCCGCCAGCACCGCGAAGAAGGCGTTCAGCGCCTTGCGCAGCGCCGAATTCAAACCACAGCTATCCACCAGCGGGCATTCCACCACGCCTTCCTCGAAACATTCGGCCATGGCGAAGTTGTCCTCGGTCACCTTCACCACATCGAACAGGCTGATATCCTTGGCCGGGCGGCCGAGCCGCACGCCGCCATTGCGGCCACGCACCGTCTCCACGATGCCCGCCTTGTTCAACGGCTGCAAAATCTTGAACAAAAACAGTTCGGAAACGCCGTAAGCCCTGGCAATCTCGGGAATGCGGCTGAGATGACCTTCATTGGCGGCGCAGTACATCAGCATGCGGACCGCATAATTGGTCTGCTTGGTCAAACGCATTCCGGTCTCCCTTCATCGACGTGTCAAATCCCTATATAGGCTCTTCGCTAGATTTGAACAATTCCAAAAAGATGATTTTTCCATTCAACTCCCGCGCTGTTTACGGGTAAAGCATTGACAGCCGCAGTCAATCCTGAGTAGCCCGGTCAGGAAATTTTCTTCCCCCCAGACCCGGAGAACCCTCATGCGCATTCACGCCCGCCTTGCCGCCCTGATGTTTTCCGCCGCACTTGCAGGCCCCGCGCTTGCCGATGGCGAAGTCAATATCTACTCCTACCGCCAGCCGGAGCTGATCCAGCCGCTGCTCGATGAATTCACCAGGGAAACCGGCATTGCGGCCAATGTGCTGTTTCTCGACAAGGGCCTCGTGGAGCGCATCCGCGCCGAGGGCGCCAATTCCCCAGCCGACGTCATCCTGACCGTCGATATCGGCCGTCTGGTCGAGGCGAAGGATGGCGGCGTGACGCAGCCGGTCCAGAACGATATCATCAACAAGGATATTCCCGCGCAATACCGCGACCCCGACGGCGACTGGTTCGGCCTGACCACGCGCGGGCGCGTCGTCTATGCCTCGAAGGAGCGCGTTGCCCAGAACGAGATCACCTATGAGGAGCTTGCCGATCCCAAATGGAAGGGCAAGATCTGCACCCGCGACGGCCAGCACTCCTACAATATCGGCCTGTTCGCCTCGATGATCGCCCATCACGGCGCCGAATACACCGAGACCTGGCTGAAAGGCGTGAAGGAAAACCTTGCCCGCAAGCCCGACGGCAGTGATCGCAGCCAGGCGAAATCGATCGCCGCGGGCGAATGCGATCTGGCACTCGGCAACACCTATTATGTCGGGCTGATGCTGACCAACGACAAGGAGCCGGAACAGAAGGAATGGGCCGCCGCCATCAAGGTTCTGTTCCCGAATGCCGCCGATCGCGGCACCCATGTCAATATTTCCGGCATGTCGCTCGCCAAGAACGCGCCCAACAAGGACAATGCCATCAAGCTGATGGAATTCCTCTCCGCGGGCGAAGCGCAGAAGATCTATGCCGAGCAGGTGTTCGAATATCCGGTGATGCCGGGGGCGGAACCGTCCAAGGTGGTGAAATCCTTCGGCCCGATCAAGCCGGACAGCCTCGCCCTCTCCGACATCGCCGCCAACCGCAAGACGGCCTCCGAGCTGGTCGACAAGGTCGGCTTCAACGAAGGGCCGTCGGAATAATATCCGGCCCGATCCGCAACACGGCAAAGCCGTCCGCGCCACGCGGGCGGCTTTTGCTTTGACGCAGCGGCGTGCGCCTCCGTTACAATGGCGCTCCGAATCATTTCACGCGGGCTTGCGATGTTCGACACGCTGAAAACCCTGGG
>JBDHTA010000117.1:0-13400 GCA_039808465.1 Rhizobiaceae bacterium
TGGTTTTGACGCTCGGCGGCGGGCCGCAGGCGACGACGCTGGAAGTGGCGATCTACCAGTCCCTGCGCTTCGATTTCGAGCCGCCCCGCGCCGTCGGGCTGGCGCTGATGCAGATCACTGTCACCGCCGCCATCCTCGCTATCATCGCCCTGTTTCCCGCCCCCGACGATCGCGGCGTCACCCTCGGCAAGCCGGTGCGGCGGCTGGATGCCGGGGGCGCGGCGCGGCTCACCGACGGCCTTGCCATCGCCGCCATGCTGGTCTTCACCCTGCTGCCGCTCGGCGCGGTCGCCGTTTCCGGCCTGCGCTCCGATCTCGCAAAACTGCTGGGCGAACCGATCTTCCTGACGGCAACGGTCACCAGCCTCGTGCTGTCGCTCTCTGCCGGATTGATGGCCGTTGCCGCATCCCTCGCCATCGTGCGCGCCATTCATGCGGCCGAAGGCGGCGGGCTGGCGCTGCGGGGCTTCTCCGGCCTGCTGTCGGCGTCCTCGGCGCTGGTGCTGCTGGTGCCGCCCATCGTGCTGGCGACCGGCTGGTTCCTGCTGCTGTTGCCCTTCGGCGATGTCAGCCGCTTCGCGCCGTTTCTGGTCGCCGCCATCAATGCCGCCATGGCGCTGCCCTTCGTCACCCGCCTGATCGGCCCCGCTTATCGCGAGCATCGCATCCGCACCGCCCGCCTTGCCGCCAGCCTCGGGCTGACCGGCTGGGCGCGGCTGAGGCTGGTGGATTGGCCGGGCCTGCGCAAACCGCTGCTGATGGGCCTGTCCTTCGCCATGGCGCTGTCGCTCGGCGATCTCGGCGCGGTGGCGCTGTTCGGCTCCGACAATCTGATGACCCTGCCCTGGCTGATCTACAGCCGCATCGGCAATTACCGCACGGCCGATGCCGACGGGCTGGCGCTGCTGCTCGGCCTCATCTGCCTGGCGCTGACCATCGCCGGAACCCTGCCCAGCGCCACGGAGAAGAACGACCGATGACCGCCATCCGCTTCGACGCCGTGACGCTGACGCTCGGCACCCGCCATTTCCATTTCGACACCGAAATCCCCTCCGGCGCGATCACGGCGGTCACCGGCGCCTCCGGTTCCGGCAAGTCGACGCTGCTCAATCTTCTGGCCGGGTTCGAACGGCCGGAAAGCGGCCGCATCCTGATCGGCGGACGCGATGTCACCGCACTCGATCCCGCCGGGCGGCCGATTTCGCTGATCTTTCAGGACAACAACCTCTTCGGCCATCTCAATCTCTTCACCAATATCGGCCTCGGCATCGATCCTTCGCTGAAACTCGGCAAGGCGGATCGCGAGCGCATTTCGGCGGCACTCACCCGCGTCGGCCTCGACGGCTACGAAAAACGCCTGCCGCCGACGCTTTCCGGCGGCGAGCGCCAGCGCGCCGCCTTCGCCCGCGCGCTGGTGCGCAACCGGCCGCTGCTGCTGCTGGACGAACCCTTCGCCGCCCTCGACCCCGGCCTGCGCGCTGCGATGGCGGATCTGCTGCAAGACCTGAACCGCGAGACCGGCAACACCGTGCTGATCGTCACCCACGATCCGGACGAGGTGGAGCGGCTGTGCGATCATGCCCTGTTCATCGAGGATGGCCGCATCCTGCTGAATGCGCCGGCCGGAGCGTTCATGGCGCGGCGCAACCTGCCCGGCCTTGCGGCCTTCACGGGCGCCGGGCTGCGATCCTGACCGGCTTCGCAGGGAAATGCTTGCTAAAATACAACTCCGCCATAATTAAACGTTACCTCGCTATGCAACAGCCGGTGAAACGGCTACAGCAATCATTCGCCACAGGTGACATTCCGGTTGACGCTCGATGATATCTGCACGCATCGCGAGAAAATCGTTCGGAACCTGCCCGGCGGGCAAGAGAGACCGTTGAACGATATACTGGACAGCATGACCCCGCGCGCGGCCGAGTTTTCGAACCCCAGAACCCTGAGCCCGACGCTCGCGCAGCGCATTTTCCGGCTGCGTGGCGCGGGAATGGCGCTCGCGCTCCTGTCGCTCGCGCTGACCGGCTGCCAGACGGTGATGGAATCCACCTACGAGCCGGTGGTCTCCCCCTCCAGCAATCCACAGATCGTCGACGAGGTGCAGAAAAACGATCCCCGCGCCCAGATGGGCGCGCGCGAGCATCCGCGCATCGTGGCGAGCTATGGCGGCGAATACAAGGATGCGAAGACCGAGCGTCTCGTCGCCCGCATTACCGGCGCGCTGACCGCCGTTTCCGAAAATCCGCAGCAATCCTACCGCATCACCATCCTTAATTCCCCGGCGATCAACGCCTTCGCGCTGCCCGGCGGCTATCTCTACGTCACCCGCGGGTTGCTGGCGCTCGCCAACGACGCCTCGGAAGTGGCAGCCGTGCTCTCGCATGAAATGGCGCATGTCACCGCCAATCACGGCATCGAGCGGCAGAAGCGCGAGGAGGCGGAAGTCATCGCCAGCCGCGTCGTCGCCGAGGTGCTGTCCAGCGATCTCGCCGGAAAGCAGGCCTTGGCGCGTGGAAAGCTGCGGCTTGCCGCCTTCTCGCGCAATCAGGAATTGCAGGCGGACGTGATCGGCGTGCGCATGCTGGGTGAGGCCGGTTACGACCCCTATGCCGCCGCCCGCTTCCTCGATTCGATGGCCGCCTACAGCCGCTTCATGTCGGTGAACCCGGAGGCCGACCAGAGCCTCGACTTCCTTTCCAGCCATCCGAACTCGGTGCAACGCATCGAGCTTGCCCGCCGCCACGCCCGCAATTTCGGGCCGGAAGGCACGGTGGGCGATCGCGGCCGCGATTATTACCTCGACGGCATCAACGGCCTGCTCTACGGCGACAGCCCGCAGGAAGGCTATGTGCGCGGCCAGACCTTCCTGCATGGCAGCCTCGGCATCCGCTTCGATGTGCCCGCCGGGTTCCAGATCGACAACAAGGTGGAGGCGGTGCTTGCCACCGGCCCCGGCGATGTCGCCATCCGCTTCGACGGCGTGTCGGACAAGAACCAGACGGCGCTGACCAATTACATTTCCAGCGGCTGGGTCACCGGGCTGCTGCCGCAGACCATCCAGTCCACCACCGTCAACGGCATGGAGGCGGCCACCGCCCGCGCCCAGGCCGAACGCTGGGATTTCGATGTCACGGTCATCCGCAACGGCAACCAGATCTTCCGCTTCCTGACCGCCGTGCCGAAGGGCAGCGCCGCGCTGGAAACGACGGCCAACGCGCTGCGCGCCAGCTTCCGCCGCATGACGCCGCAGGAGGCCGCCTCGCTGAAGCCGCTGCGCGTGCGCGTCGTCACCGTGCAGCCCGGCGAATCCACCTCGGCGCTGGCGGCGAGAATGATGGGCACGGATCGCAAGCTCGACCTGTTCAAGCTCATCAACGCCCTGCCCGCCGGGGCGAACGTTGCACCCGGCGACCGGGTGAAAATCATTTCGGAATAGCAAAAACCCCGGAAGCCGGTTCCGGGGTTTTGAAACGTCAGGCCATTTCCGCCATCATCGGATCGGCGGTTACCAGGGCGTTGCGGAGTTTCTCCAGCGCCCGGCTTTCGATCTGGCGCACCCGCTCCTTGGAAATGCCGAGATCGGCGCCCAGTTCCTCCAGCGTCGCGCCGTCATCGGCAAGGCGGCGGGCCTGGATGATGCGCATCTCGCGCTCGTTGAGGGCGCCGAGCGCCTGTTTCAGCCAGACGCGGCGGCGCTCGGTGTCGATCAGCACCGTCACCTGCTCGTCCGGCAGCGGATCGTCGCTCGCCAGCATGTCCAGCCGCTCGCCGCTGTCGGCATCGCCCGCGATCGTCGGGCTTTGCAGCGAGGCGTCGTTGGCGGAAAGCCGCGCATCCATGGTCTGCACATCGGCAAGGCTGACGCCAAGCGCGGCGGCGATTTCCTCGTGGATCGCCTGCGCCGTCAACCGGCTGTCGCCGCGCGCCAGCTTGGCACGCAGGCGGCGCAGGTTGAAGAACAGCGCCTTCTGCGCCGAACTGGTGCCGCCGCGCACGATCGACCAGTTGCGCAGGATGTAATCCTGCATCGAGGCGCGAATCCACCAGGACGCATAGGTGGAGAAGCGCACATCGCGCTCCGGCTCGAAACGGGCGGCCGCTTCCAGCAGCCCGACATAGCCTTCCTGCACGAGATCGCTCATCGACAGGCCGAAATGACGGAATTTCCCGGCCATGGAGACGACGAGGCGCATATGCGCCATGGCGATGCGGTTGCGGGCCTGCTGATCGGAGCGTTCCTTCCAGCGCACGGCCAGATCATGCTCCTCGTCACGGGCGAGGTAGGGCGCTGCCATGGCGATCTTGATCATCCGCCGGTCCGCTGACATGGTTCTCATGCATCTCTCCACGAAATGCCGGTGAACGCACCGGCGCGCCATAGTCCAGAGGCGGCTGACGGGAGGGCAGGGAGGGCTTTACGCAGCCGCCGCGACGGATGAACGCGCAAAAACGGGAAAAGTTTCAAAATAAAAACCCGGCGCAAGGCCGGGTCTTTAAAAATCGGGCCGCAGCCCTAATTCGGCGTTCCGCCGTATCAGGCGGCCTCGTCCTGGGATTCGTCTTCCTCGACGGCCTTGCCGCGCTTCGGCCCCTTGGCGAGATGGGTCTCGACCAGACGGACGGCCTCGGTTTCGGACATCTTGTTGACGGCGGCGATTTCGCGCGCCATGCGGTCGAGAGCGGCTTCGTAAAGCTGGCGCTCGGAATAGGACTGCTCCGGCTGGTTTTCAGCGCGGTAGAGATCGCGAACCACTTCGGCGATGGAAATCAGGTCGCCGGAATTGATCTTGGCATCGTATTCCTGCGCGCGGCGCGACCACATGGTGCGCTTCACGCGAGCCTTGCCCTGCACGACTTTCAACGCGCGCTCGACGAAATCCGTTTCGGACAGCTTGCGCATGCCGATGCTGACGGCCTTGGCGACCGGCACTTTCAGGCGCATCTTGTCCTTTTCGAAATCGATAACAAAAAGCTCCAGCTTCATGCCAGCAACTTCCTGCTCTTCGATGGCCGTGATCGTGCCGACGCCGTGGGCGGGGTAGACGATCGCCTCACCGGTCTTGAATCCGTGGCGCGTTGAAGATTTTTTCTGCTGGGTCGTCATGCGTTTCAAAAACTCCCTGTTACGAACCCGGCGGGACCGCCGGGGCCGGGTCAGTCAGGCCCGAATGAAACGGAGCCATCTGCACAATGGCTCCTCATCTGGTCCGCCCAAGCGCGCGCAAAAAGAAACCCCTATCGCGATCAGAGACCTGACAGCCGAAGCGCTGGTGTTGTCACGGGTCGCGTGTAGGTGAGTCGTTGCTTTCGTGATGGTTTTGGGCACGCAAATGCCACAATGTGGATCAGTAAGAGAACCCTACCACAAAAATATGAGGAAATCAATAATTTGCTGCGCCTGTGCCCGGAAGGACACGAGCGGACGGCATCGCCTCGGACACCGTTGATTCGCATGCGCAAACGCTGGGACGGGCAGAGCCGCCGCTTCGAATCACGCGGTTTCGACCCATGCCGTCACCGCAAGACCGCTTTGCACTTTTGCAACGCCGGGGTCAATCGCCCGTGCCGGGATTGGGCGAAAAGTATTTCTCGTATTTCCCGGCTTCGCCGTCCATCTCCTTGGCTTCCGGCATCGGATCGCGCTTGACCGTGATGTTGGGCCAGACGGATGCGAATTCGGCATTGACCTTCAGCCACATATCCAGACCCGGTTCGGTGTCCGGCTTGATGGCCTCGGCGGGACATTCCGGTTCGCAGACGCCGCAATCGATGCATTCGTCCGGGTGGATCACGAGAAAATTCTCGCCTTCATAGAAGCAATCGACCGGGCACACCTCGACGCAGTCGGTGTATTTGCAGCGGATGCAGTTGTCTGTCACGACATACGTCATGATGAACTCCAGAATGAACGGTCTGGGCGCGCTCCTTCATGAAAAGGCGGACGCCGGGATCAGGCGGGCGGATTTCCGCTCCTGGCCAGGCAGGGACGGCGGTTCCGCGCGGTTTGCAGGTAACGCCTTTAGCGCCGCCGATCAAGAATGTTTCGCGTGGAATTTCGCCGCAGGGGAGAACGGTTTTCTCAAGATCGCGGAGACAGCTTGAGAAAACGCAATTTCAGGGCATTTCCCTAGAAATCGTCGGCGTCGCGCAGCCGGTCGGTCTCACGCCGCTCGCGCTTGGTCGGGCGCCCGCTTCCGGGCGCGCGCACGGCCTGTTCGAAGGGCGTGGGCCTGTTTGCCGCATCCGGCGGCGGCGACAGATCCTCGTACAGCGTCTGCGCCTCGGCAAAGGGGCCGCGCCGCTCACCCGGCAACCTGACGATCAGGACGACGTCGCGCCGCTCCAGCGTCAGCTCGATACGGTCTCCCGCCTTGACCTGATGGCTGGGCTGCGCCACCCGCTCGCCATTGACGCGCACATGCCCGGACTGGACATGCGCCTGCGCCAATGAGCGGGACTTCACCATGCGTGTAAAGAACAGCCACTTGTCGATGCGCTGGCGCGAACCGGCCTGTGGCTGCTCCCTGTCCGTCACTTCTTCATCTGCTCCTTGAGGGCAGCGAGCTTGGCGAAGGGCGAATCCGGATCGATCGGCTTTTCCTTGCGCGGCGGCTTGGCCTCGAAGCGGGCGGGCTGCGAACGGTCGTTGCGCTCGGGACGGTCACGGCGCTCGCCGCGTTCCGGCCGGTCGCCCCGGTTGCCGCCCTTGTTGTCGGGACGCGCGCCATCGCGGGGCTTGCCCTTGTTGTCAGGCCGGTCGCCGCCACGGCGGTTGTCGCCGCGGCCTTCGCGGCGCTGTTCGCCATCCTGACGGGCTTCGCCGCGATTGCGGTTCTGCTGCTGCGGACGGCGGTCGCCCTGCGGGCGCTGGCCGCGCTGCTGGTTGTCGCTGCGTCCGCCCGGACGCCACAGCAGCACCGGCTTCGGCTCGGCGGCTTCTTCCGTTTCCGCTGCTGCGGCCGGTTCCGCCGTTTCGGCGTCAGGCTGAGCTTCGGCGGCGACAGGAGCAGCAGCCTCTTCCTTCGGCGCGGCGTCGGCGTCGTCATGAGCGGCCACTTCGCCCGCCTCAGCGGATTCCACGGCCTCGGGAGCGGGCGCTGCCTGCTCCGGCGACTGCGCGGCGAGGAAGGCTGCCGCCTCTTCCGGCTTCACGGCGTCGGCGCGATAGCCGAGACCCTTGAGGATCTCTTCCATATCGTCCGGCGTCGCGCCGAGAATGGAGAGCATGGCGGTGGTGGCGGTGAAGCGGCGGCCGTCATAGGCGCCTTCCGGGCGCGGCGCGGCGCCGGGCTTCCATTGCAGGAGCGGACGGATGAGATCCGCCAGGCGCTCCAGAATATCGATGCGCACGGCGCGCTTGCCGAGGAAACGGAACCCGGCGAGCTTGTAGAACATGCGCTCATAGGAGGGATCGGTGACGATCGAGGTGCGGCCCGCCGACAGCGCCGGAATGAGATCGCCGTAACCGGGCTTGTCGAGACCGTCATTCTTCAGCGCCCAGAGCAGCGTGATGAGTTCCGCGGGCGCGGGCTTCAGCAGCGCGGGCATGAAGATGTGGTAGGCGCCGAAGCGCACGCCGTAGCGGCGGATGGAGGCGCGGGCCTCCTGATCGAGCGACTTCACGTCGTCGGTCACGTCGCGGCGGAACAGCACGCCGAGATTTTCGACGAGCTGGAAGGCCAGCCCCTTGGCGAGACCTTGCAGGTCTTCGGCGCGGGAGAGATCGTCGAGCGGCTTCAGCACCGTCGAGATGTGATAGTTCACGAAACGCTCGATGCGGGCCATCACATGCTCGCGGGCATTGCCGGTGAGCTGCTCGTCGGCGAGCAGGATCACGCGCGGGCGCATGATGTGATCGGTGGCGGCCAGCCGCGCCACGGGATCGCCGAGCCAGCGCACGGTGCCATCCGACGACAGCGCCAGATCGCCATTGCCCGCGGCATGCAGGCGGGCGGCGCGCGCCTCGAATTCCAGCGCCAGCGCCTTTTGCGCGGCGGCCTGCACGGCGCGCGCATCCGGGCCCTCGGCCCCCGCGACGGTCGTGAAGCGGAACCCGGCCAATTGTCCCACATGATGTCCTTCCACGAAGACATCGCCATTCACACTGATTTCAGCTTCCAGCATCGCATTCTCTCTCAGGCGCTTCATGAGCACAGATGTCCTGCGATCAACAAAGCGTTTCGTCAACCTTTCGTGTAACGCATCGGACAATCGATCCTCGATTTCCCGCGTCTTTTCTTGCCAGTGTGTCGGATCGGCAAGCCATCCCGGCCTGTTGGACACATAGGTCCAGGTTCTTATCTGCGCGATTCGCGCCGAAAGCGTGTCGATCTCGCCATCGGTACGGTCGGCCCGGCGCACCTGCTCAGCCATGAAATTCTCGTTCACCGTTCCGAATCGCACAAGGTCGGAATAGAGGCTGAGAATCAGATCCGCATGCTGGGCCGGCGTGATGCGCCGGTAATCCGGCAAAGCACATGCCTCCCACAGCTTTTCCACCCTTTCGGGCAAAGTCGCAAGATCCCTGATTTCAGGGTAGCGGGAAAGATGCTCCAGCGCCTGCTGGTCGATGGCCGGAAGCGCCCGCGTCAGCCCCTGGATTTTCGGGGGCGCCTCGAGGCTCTGGCGTAGCGCCGCGATGCTGGCGAAGTCGAGCGACTTGCTGCGCCATTGCAGCACGCGCACGGGATCGAAGTGATGCGCCTCGATGCGCTCCACCAGCTCCGGATCGAACGGGCCGACCTGCCCCGTCACGCCGAAGGTGCCGTCGCGCAGATGCCGCCCGGCGCGGCCCGCGATCTGGCCAAGCTCGGAAGGATTGAGGTTGCGGAACTGGTAGCCGTCGAACTTGCGGTCCTGCGCGAAGGCGACGTGATCCACATCGAGGTTCAGGCCCATGCCGATCGCATCGGTCGCCACCAGATATTCGACGTCGCCGGATTGATAGAGGCCGGCCTGCGCATTGCGGGTGCGGGGGCTGAGCGCCCCCAGCACCACCGCCGCGCCGCCGCGCTGGCGGCGGATCAGCTCGGCGATGGCATAGACCTCGTCCGCCGAAAAGGCGACGATGGCCGTGCGCTGCGGCAGGCGGGTGATCTTCTTCTGCCCGGCATAGAAAAGCTGCGACAGGCGCGGCCGCTCGACCACGGTAATGCCCGGTAGCAGGTGCTCGAGGATCGGCCGCATGGTGCCCGCGCCCAGCAGCAGCGTCTCGTCACGCCCGCGCAGATGCAGGATGCGGTCGGTGAAGATATGGCCGCGTTCCAGATCGCCCGCCAGCTGCACCTCGTCGATGGCGACGAAGGCGGCGCGGGTCTCGCGCGGCATGGCCTCGACGGTGCAGACGGAATAGCGCGCCCCCGGCGGCGAAATCTTCTCCTCGCCGGTGACAAGCGCCACATGCGCGGCGCCGACGCGCTCGGTAAGCCTTGTATAGACCTCGCGCGCCAAAAGCCTGAGCGGCAGGCCGATGATGCCGGAACCATGCGCCACCATGCGGTCGATGGCATAATGGGTCTTGCCGGTATTGGTCGGTCCCAGCACCGCGGTCACGCCGCGTCCGCTGAGAATCATGGCTTGCGAATTCAAGGTCTCTTTCCTGCCGTAACGGGAACGCCCTCCCGCATTCGGCGGACGGACAGCGTTTCACACATGGCGATCCCCGGCGGCAAAGGCAAGGGCCGGATGGCGGCCAAAGCCGCATTTCTGCGCGCGAATGCCGGAACCTTTCCGAAAGGACCGCATTTAGACAGGCAATGGCAGCGCATCCAGCTCGGGAGACATCATCATGCTCGGCACCATTCTACTCATCATCCTCATCCTGCTTCTGATCGGAGCCTTGCCGAACTGGGGTTACAGCCGCGGCTGGGGCTATGGCCCTTCCGGCGGTCTTGGCCTCGTGATCGTCATCATCATCATTCTTCTGCTCATGGGCCGGATCTGACGGCCGCTCACAACCACCGGAGGATTTCACCATGAAGAAAGCCATCATCGCCATCTTCCTTGCCATTCCCATGCTCGCATCCTGCTCGCAGACGGAACGCTCGACCGCAATCGGGGCGGGGACCGGCGCCATCATCGGCGGTGTCGCCACCGGCCGCGTCGGCGGCGCTGTCGTGGGGGCTGCGGTCGGCGGCGCTGCGGGTTACCTCATCGGACGCTCCAGCCGCCCGGATTACTGCATCTACCGCGACCGCCATGGCCGCCGCTACGAAGCGCGCTGCTGAGCGCATCGGCACACCGGAACGGCAAACGGCGCCCCATCGGGCGCCGTTTCCTTGTCAGGACTGTTTTCGAACCTCAGACGACGAACTGGCCGCCATTGGCGGAGATCGTCGAGCCGGTGATGAAGCTGGCATCGTCGGCGGCCAGGAACAGCACGCAGCGGGCGATTTCCTCCGGCTCGCCGAGGCGGCCGACCGGAATCTGCGGAATGATGCGCTCGTTCAGCACCTTCTCGGCAATGGCGCGCACCATGTCGGTGCCGATATAGCCGGGGCAGATGGCGTTGACGGTGATGCCCTTGGCAGCGCCTTCCTGCGCCAAGGCCTTGGTGAAGCCGAGGTCGCCCGCCTTGGCGGCGGAGTAGTTGACCTGCCCCATCTGGCCCTTCTGGCCGTTGACGGAGGAAATGTTGATGATGCGCCCGAAGCTGCGGTCACGCATGCCCGCCCAGACCTGATGCGTCATGTTGAACAGGCCGGTGAGGTTGGTGCCGACCACCTCGCTCCACATCTGCGGCGTCATCTTGTGGAACATGGCGTCGCGGGTGATGCCCGCATTGTTGACGAGAACGTCGATCGGGCCGAGTTTCGCCTCCACTTCGGCAATGCCCTTGCCGCAATCCTCATAGCTGGAAACATCCCATTTGAAGACGTCGATGCCGGTTTCGTCCTGAAACGCCTTCGCCCGCTCGTCATTGCCGGCGTAGTTCGCCGCGACGGCATAGCCCGCCTTCTTCAGCGCGATGCTGATCGCGGCGCCAATGCCGCGCGTGCCGCCGGTTACCAAAGCCACTCTTGCCATATGTTCCTCCCCTGGCTCGAATCGTTATGAATTCGCATTGTTGCCGGATGCATGGCGCGACGGTCCGCCACGCAGCCGGTATCCGTTCCCGTCCGGCCATTCCGAAGATGAGGACGGACGGAAGAAAAAGGGCGCTTCACCTTTCCGGTGAAGCGCCCCGATGCATTCAGAGGGCTTCCACGCACATGGCGATGCCCATGCCGCCGCCGATGCACAGCGTGGCGAGCCCCTTGCGGGCCCCGCGCCGCTTCATCTCGAACAGCAGCGTGTTGAGGACGCGCGCGCCGGACGCGCCGACCGGATGGCCGATGGCGATCGCGCCGCCATTGACGTTGACGATCTCGGGATTCCAGCCGAGCCCCTTGTTGACGGCGCAGGCCTGCGCCGCAAAGGCTTCGTTGGCTTCCACCAGATCGAGATCGTTGATCGACCAGCCTGCCCGCTCCAGCGCCTTGCGCGACGCCGGGATCGGGCCAGTGCCCATGACCTGGGGATCGACGCCCGCCGTCGCCCACGACGCGATGCGCGCCAGCGGCTGAATGCCGCGGCGAACGGCTTCCGCCTCGCTCATCAGCAGGGCGGCGGCGGCGCCGTCATTGATGCCCGACGCGTTGCCCGCCGTCACCGTGCCTTCCTTGTCGAAGGCCGGGCGCAGCTTGGCCATGCTGTCGAGCATCGCGCCAGCGCGGATATATTCGTCCTGATCGACGACGATATCGCCCTTGCGGGTCTTGACGGTGAAGGGAATGATCTCGTCCTTGAAGCGGCCAGCCTTCTGGGCGGCTTCCGCCTTGTTCTGCGAGGCGACGGCGAACTGGTCCTGCTCGTCGCGGGTCAGCTGGAACTGGCGGGCGACGTTTTCCGCCGTGATCCCCATGTGATAGCCGTAGAAGGCGTCGGTCAGGCCGTCCTTGATCATCGTATCGATCATCTTGAAGTCGCCCATCTTCACGCCGCCGCGCAAATGCGCGCAATGCGGGGCCATGGACATGGATTCCTGCCCGCCCGCCACGACGATCTTCGCGTCGCCCGTGGCGATCTGCTGCATGCCGAGCGCCACGGCGCGCAGGCCCGAGCCGCAAAGCTGGTTGAGGCCGAAGGCGGTCGCTTCCTGCGGAATGCCTGCCTTCATCGCCGCCTGGCGCGCCGGGTTCTGGCCTTCGCCCGCCGTCAGGATCTGGCCGAGGATCGCCTCGTCCACTTCTGCCGCCTCGACACCGGCGCGCTCCAGCACGCCGCGAATCGCCGCCGCGCCCAGCTCATGCGCCGGAATATTTCCGAAAGCGCCGTTGAACGAGCCGACGGCGGTGCGGCCCGCGCTGGCGATGACGATGGATGGGGTGCTCATGAAGGTTCTCCCGGATGCATGTTCACATTGCGCTGAAAGTGGCAAAGCTCGGCCACCAAGTCAAACGGGAAACGAGCGGGGCCTCGTTTTCACCACCATCGCAGGCGTGTATTCCGCCGCGCCGCATATACCGCGCTTCGGCGTCGCACAAAGCGATTGTCACCGGTTAGCGTTTGCGGCTAGACTGGCGGGAAATGGATCGCAGACGGGGCGGAGGCGGCGATGGCGAAGAACGACGGCCAGATCGTAATCAAGAAATACGCGAACCGGCGGCTCTACAATACCGGCACCAGCACCTATGTCACGCTGGACGATCTGGCGGTGATGGTGAAGAAGGGCGAGGATTTCACCGTTCAGGATGCGAAATCCGGCGAGGACATCACCCATTCCGTGCTGACGCAGATCATTTTCGAGCAGGAATCCAAGACCGGCAACACGCTTCTTCCGGTCTCCTTCCTGCGCCAGCTCATTTCCTATTACGGCGACCAGATGCAGATGGTGGTGCCGAGCTTCCTCGAACATTCCATGCAGGCTTTCGCGCAGCAGCAATCGCAGATGCGCGAGCAGATGACCCGCGCCTTCGGCGATACGCCGCTGACCAAGAACCTGCAAATGCCGTTGCAAATGGTGGAGGAGCAGGTGCGCCGCAACACGGAGATGTTCCACCAGGCGATGCAGATGTTCTCGCCCTTCATGACGCCGCCCGCCAAGGAAAGCCGCAAGGCCGAGGCCAAGGATATCGACGAGCTGAAGGAACAGCTTCGCGCCCTGCAAAGCAAGCTCGACAGTCTTTGATCCGGGACGCGCGCTGTCATTGACCGATGGCGGGACCGGCAGGCCATCGGTCCCCACGGCCTTCGAGCCAGCCGCATCGCCGGCCGGCAGCGCGCTTTGGCATGATACCGGCCGCTTACAGCCCGATCGAGACATCCCGGCCCGCGGTGCGGATCGAGATCACGAAGCCGCCGATGACGTCGAGGAAGGCGATGGTCATCAGGATGAAGAAGATCTGCGTCGCCGCGCCCCG
>JBDHTA010000118.1:0-13400 GCA_039808465.1 Rhizobiaceae bacterium
CACGACGCTGGTGCGCTTCGATGCCGTCTATGTCGGCCATTTCAAATGCAATATCCGCCGCATCGCCGATTACCCGGCACTTTCGGCCTATCTGCGCGATCTCTACCAGATGCCGGGCATCGCGGAGACGGTGAACTTCCACCACATCAAGCTTCACTATTACGGCAGCCACAAGACGATAAATCCGACCGGCGTGGTTCCGATCGGCCCCGAACTCGACTTCACCGCCCCGCATGGACGCGAGGCGCTGTCGGCTTGACAGCGTTTTGCCTCCTGTCTCCACAAGCAGCAGGGAGATTGTGTATGGAAAACCCCCTCTGCCTGCCGGCATCTCCCCCACAAGGGGGGAGAAAGCTAGAGGCTTGCTTTTCCGATCTTTTTGACCATCGAGGGTGCCGCAGCTCAAGTCCCTCCCCCTTGTGGGGAGGGATTTAGGGAGGGGTTTTCAGCCATATGCGATTGCCCCGCCACAAGCAGGAAGAGGCCTATACCCTCGTTACCACTCCGCCGACGGCTCCACCTCGCCCCTGATCTCGGCAAGCCGCCGGAGCGTCGCCCGCGTCGTTCCCTCCGGCAATGCGTCGAGCGCGAAAAAGCCGCTGTCGCGGATTTCCCGGTCGGGCTTGCGCGGCGCCGTCTGGCGCACCTCGGCGCGGTAGAGAATCACATGGTCGCGCTTGCTGACGCGGCGCTGGAAATAGACCTGAAACAGTTGCGGGCGGCCGATAATCTCCAGATTGCCTTCCTCCTGCAATTCCCGCGCCAGCGCCTCCTCCGCCGTCTGGCGGTGCTCGACGCCGCCGCCCGGCAGATACCAGCCGGGCACATAGGTATGGCGCACGAGGAAAACCCGCCCTTCCGCGTCGAAACAGGCGCCGCGCACCCCGAGCGTCATTCCCCGCGTCAGCAGAAAGACGCGATGAACGCAGGACACCAGCAGCCGCCGGATGCCGGACAGGGATTCGGAACCGGCACTCTCACTCATCCGTCCCATCCCTTCCAGATCGCATACAGTCATTTACCGCAAAACCGCTTCGCACTTTTGCTGGAATTGGCGGACTTGCCTGTTTCATCGCAATTCCCCACGCAAAACCGCTTCGCACTTTTGCTGGAATTGCTTTATGTCTCTGCCCCATGTTCAAACTTGCCCATATTTCCGATGTCCACCTCGGCCCCTTGCCCAAGCTGACCTTCCGCGAACTTGCCTCCAAGCGCATCACCGGTTTTGTGAACTGGCACCGCAACCGGCGCAAGCATCTTTTCACCGGCACGCTGGATTGCCTGCTGGAGAGCATCGAGGCGCAGCGGCCGGATCACCTGGCCATCACCGGCGACCTCGTCAATCTGGCGACCGGCATCGAGATCCGCGCCGCCGCCGACTGGCTGGCGGAAGTCGGCCAGCCGCAAGACGTTTCCGTGGTGCCGGGCAATCACGACGCCTATGTGGCGGGCGCCCACGACAAGGCCATGCATGCCTGGTACGATTACGTGCGCGGCGACAACGCCCCGGAATTCTGGAGCGAAAAGCGCAAGGTCTTTCCGTATCTCAGGGTGCGCGGGCCGGTGGCGCTGATCGGCTGCTCCACCTCGATTGCCACGCCCCCCTTTTCCGCCAGCGGTTATTTCGGGCAGAGGCAGGCGCGCGAGACGGTGAACATGCTGCGCGCGGCGGGCGAAGCGGGCCTGTTCCGCGTCGTGATGATCCATCATCCGCCGATCCGCGGCGCAACCTCGCCGCACAAGCGCATGTTCGGCATCCGCCGCTTTGCCGCCGCGATTTCCTCCGGCGGGGCGGAGCTTGTGCTGCACGGCCACACCCACCTCAACACGCTCTACTGGCTGCGCGGCCAGACCGGCCGGGTGCCGGTTGTCGGCATCGCCTCGGCCTCGCAGGGGCCGGGCGGCAAGAAGCCGCCCGCCGCCTACAACCTCTTCCACATCTCCGGCGGCCCCGGCGCATGGAAGCTGACCTGCGAGCGTTACGGCCTGACCACGGACGGCGGCGGCATGGCGCTCGACAGCACCACAATCCTGTCGGAATAGCGGCGCAATGATAAGCGGGCCCGGCGCGCAATCGTGCTTGCGCGGGGCCGCATGTTGATTCATATCTTCTAAAAAGCCGCACGCTTTTTCCGGGCCTGCCTGTTCCCCCGGAAACTGCCGGAAGGCGTGAAAAATCGCATAAGTCCGTCATATCAGGTAACCCCATTTCCGCAGTTTCGGATGGATCGACAATGCTTCAAACGGCTTATGACAATCACGATATCCGCCGCGATCTCGTCGGGCTTCTGCCGCGCCTGCGCCGCTTCGCCCTCACCCTCACCCGCAACGGCAGCGATGCCGACGATCTGGTGCAGGAAGCCTGCGCCCGCGCCATTCTGAAGAGCGCGCTCTGGGATGGGCAGGGCCGCATCGAAAGCTGGCTCTACACGCTGATGCGCAATGTCTGGGTGGACGAGGTGCGCAAGCGCCGCGTCCGCTTCGGCAGCGGCACGGTGGACGCCGGGGAAGCCACAACGCTGACCATCGATCCCGGCGGAGAGAAAAGCGTCTACGCCCACCAGCTCCAGCGCATGATCCTGTCGATGCCGGAGGGGTTGTCTGCCGTTTTCGTGCTCGTGAATGTCGAGGGGCACAGCTATAAGGAAGCCGCCGCGATTCTCGGCATCCCCATCGGCACCGTCATGTCGCGCCTTTCGACGGCGCGGCTGCGGCTTGCGGCAATGGTGGCGGGCTAAAAACCTTCACGGACAGGAGAGCGTGAACCGCATGCAGGATCTTCGCAAGCAGCCGCTTGAGACACGTCTTTCGGCCCTTCTCGATGGCGAGATCGGTCTGGACGAACGGCAGGAGCTGGAACGGCTTCTCTCGGTGAGCGGCGAGGCGCAGGATATTTTCGAGCGGCTGAAGCGCGGCTCGGATATCGGCCGCAAGGCGATGGACGAGGTTCTGAAGGAGCCGGTCCCGCTGGCGCTGGTGCGCGAGATCCGCAATCCGCAGCTTCGCGAGAAACCCGGCCCGCGCGTGACCCTGCGCGGCGTGCTGCGCGGCATCCGCTTCGCGCCCAGCGGGCCGCAGGCCGTGGCCGCCTGCCTGATCTGCCTGATCGCGGGCGGCGGGCTGGGCTATATGCTCGGCGCGCAGCAGCAGCCGGTCACCACCGCGCCATCGGCGCTCGCCGCCCTTCCCGCCCGGAACGGCTGGCTGGACGATATCGCCGCCGCCCATCGCGTCTATTCCCGCCAGCAGCGCCATCTCGCCGAGGTGCCGCCCGCCGACGCCAATCACATCGTCGAATGGCTGTCGCAAAGCGTCGGCGTCGATTTCACCGTGCCCGATCTCAGCGCCGATCATTTCGGCTTCGAGGGCGCCCGCCTGCTGGTGGCCGACGGCAAGCCCACCGGCCAGCTTCTCTACCGCAACGACGACAACGACATCATCGCCATCTGCTTCACGAAGGGCGGCGACGGGTCCTCCGATCTCAACGAGATCATCCGGGACGACATCGGCCTTGTTACCTGGCAGACGCCCGCCGCCTCCTTCGTGGTCGCGGGCCCCTCCTCCGAGGCGACGCTGACGAAGATCGCCGAAGCCGTTTCCGGGCATATGTAAGCGGATATGAAAAAGGAGGCGCTTGCGCCTCCTTTCATGGTTCATCAGGCGGCCGGAAGCCTCAGCCGCGTTCTTCCAGCACCCGGTTGGCGGCCGAGACGATGGCTTCCAGCGAGGCGGTGACGATATTGTTGTTGATGCCCGCGCCGAACAGCTTGCCGCCCGGATGCTCCATCTCGACATAGGCGATGGCCGCCGCATTCGAACCGTGCTGCAACGAATGCTCGGAATAATCCTCGACCGACAATTCGATGCCGAGATAAATCGACAGCGCGTTGATGAAGCCGTCGATCGGCCCGGTGCCGCGCCCCTCGATCTGCTTCGTCTCGCCATTGTCGACGATTTCGGCGGTGACGATGCGCACGCCCTTCTGCTCGGAAACCGGATAGGTGTGGTGATCGACGAATTTCAGCCGCGCCTTCGGCTGCTCCACATAACGCTCGATGAAGCGCTCATAGATGCGCCTGGAGGGCAGTTCCTTGCCTTCCTCGTCGGTGATGCGCTGGATGTCCTCGCGGAATTCGATCTGGAGATTGCGCGGCAGGTTCAGGCCGTAATCCTGTTGCAGAATATAGGCGATGCCGCCCTTGCCCGACTGCGAGTTGATGCGGATGATCGCCTCATAGGTGCGGCCCACATCCTGCGGGTCGATCGGCAGGTAGGGCACTTCCCACAACGGCTTGTTGGCAACCTTGATCGCCTTCATGCCCTTGTTGATCGCATCCTGATGCGAGCCGG
This sequence comes from Rhizobiaceae bacterium, assembly GCA_039808465.1. Taxonomy (GTDB): domain Bacteria; phylum Pseudomonadota; class Alphaproteobacteria; order Rhizobiales; family Rhizobiaceae; genus Metarhizobium. The sequence goes on from JBDHTA010000118.1 coordinate 4,351, forward strand.
AGAAGGCCGTATAGACCAGTTCGCCGACATAAGGATGGCGCTCGGGAATGACCATCTCGTTGGAATATTCGTAGACGGCCTTGATCCGCTCGATATCCGAGCAATCCAGCTTCGGATCCACCCCTTGCGTGAACATGTTCAGCGCCAGCGTTACCACGTCGACATTGCCGGTGCGCTCGCCATTGCCGAACAGCGTGCCTTCGACGCGGTCCGCGCCCGCCATCAGGGCGAGTTCGGTGGCGGCGATGCCGGTGCCGCGGTCGTTATGCGGATGCAGGGAGATGATGACGCTGTCGCGTTTGTCGACATTGCGGCACATCCATTCGATCTGGTCGGCATAGATGTTTGGCGTCGCCATTTCGACGGTCGAGGGCAGGTTGAGGATCAGCTTGTTCCCGGGCGTCGGCTGCACCACCTCGATCACGGCGTTGCAGATTTCCAGCGCCACTTCCAGCTCGGTGCCGGTAAAGCTTTCCGGCGAATATTCGAAGCGGAAACCGCCGCCCGCCTTCGCCGCCATGTCGGTGATCATCTTGGCGGCATCGACGGCGATCTGCTTGATGCCCCCGACATCCTTGCCGAACACCACGCGGCGCTGCAACTCGCTGGTGGAGTTGTAGAAATGCACGATCGGGTTCTTCGCCCCTTGCAGAGCCTCGAAGGTGCGGGTGATCAGTTCCGGGCGGCACTGCACCAGCACCTGCAACGAGACATCGTCAGGCACATTGCCTTCCTCGATGCACCAGCGGGCGAAATCGAAATCCGTCTGCGAGGCGGAGGGGAAGCCGACCTCGATTTCCTTGAAACCCATGTCCAGCAGCAACTGGAACATGCGGGCCTTGCGGTCATGGCCCATCGGGTTGACCAGCGACTGATTGCCGTCGCGCAGGTCGACCGAACACCAGACCGGGGCCTTGGTGATGGTGTTGGACGGCCAGGTGCGGTCGGTCAGGTTGATCTGCGGATAGGGTTGGTACTTGATGCCTGCTGCCGGCATGCCCTTGATGGCGTCGGTTGCGGTCTTGGTATCCATGGTCTTGCCTCCTTGCGCATCGCAGTTATCCGGCGCATGCGCGCCCGCTCAACGCGGGTATACGAAAATGATACGGGGATTTCGAGACGAGGAGCGTTTGCACCAGCGGGCTTTCGGCCGCCGGGCGCTCCTCACTGGACCCGGCAACCGCGTGTAAGGTCGAGGCCAAGAAGCGAGAGGTCACCGCACGGGCTGGCGATCGCAGAAATCTGCGCCCAGGAGCCGAAGGATGTTGCGGTGCGAATGGTCATGGCAGGTTTATAACCACGGCTCCGGACCTGCGCAAGAACCTCGTTCACTTTTTTGCACGCGCGACGATGCGCTGCAACGCCATCATCGCCCCGCCCGCGATCAGCCCCCAGAAAGCCCCGGAAATGCCGCCGAAGGAAACGCCGGACGCGGTGATGAGAAAAGTCAGCGCCGCCGCCTCCCGCGTGTCCGGCTCCCTGAACGCCGCGACCGCCGAGCCGGAGAAAGCCCCGATCAGCGCCAGACCGGCCACCGCCTGAATGAGAACCGGCGGCGCCAGCGCCACGGAAGCCGTCACCGCTCCCGCCAGCAGGCCGAGAATCACATAGCCCGCGCCGCCGATGATGGCCGCCCAGTAGCGCCGTTTCGGATCGGCATGGGCATCCTCGCCCGCGCACATCGCCGCCGTGATCGCCGCGAGATTGACGGCATGGCCGCCGAAGGGAGCGCTGAACAGCGAAAACAGCCCGGTGACGGCAAAAAGCGGCCCCGGATTCGGCTCGTAATGATTGACCTTGAGCACGGCGATGCCGGGAATATTTTGCGAGGCCATGGTGACGATGAACAGCGGCAGCGCGATCGACACCAGCCCGGCCAGCGTAAAGACCGGCATGACGAATTCGACCGGCGGCGCCAGCGATTGCGACCATGCCGCCAGCGCATCCGGCGGTATCTCCACCCCGAACACCAGCACCAGCACGAAGGCGGCAAGGGCGGCGGGCACGGCAAACAGCCGCTTGAACGCCCCGACGACAATCCACGCCGCGACGATGGGCAGGCCGAGCATGGGATCGAAGGCGACCGCCTTCACCGGCGCGAAGCACAGCCCGATGATGACGCCGGACAGCATGGCATTGGCCAGCGGCGCGGGAATGGCGGCCACCGCCCGCCCCAGCGGCCGGAACAGGCCCGCGATCACGATCAGCAGCGCGCAGATCAGGAATGCGCCGACCGCCGCCGGAAAGCCGCCCGCCACCGCCCCGGTGGTCGCCAGCAGCGCGGCACCCGGCGTCGACCATGCGATGCTGACCGGCAGGCGCGTGGCAAGGCTGAGCACGATGGCGCACACCCCCATCGACACCGACAGCGCCATCAGGCCCGATCCCGCCTCGATATCGCTCGCCCCCACCCCTTTCAGCCCTTGCAGGACGACGGCGAAGGAACTGGCGAAACCGACAAAGGCCGTCAGGCAGCCCATGAACAGGCTTTGCAGCGAGAAATCTTTCAGCATGAAACGGATCCGGAAATGCGCAGGCGGCCCGCATGGAGCCTCACGCCCGCCAAAATGGCAAGCGCCCTTGCCGCGCTTCCGGTACGGGCCGGAACGAAAAACCTTTCCGGCTGGCCTCTCACCCTAACTCTCTCCCCGCATGCGGGAATTGATTGAGGAAACCGGAGCAGCATATCCCCTTCTCCCCGCTTGCGGGGAGAAGGTGGCCGGCAGGCCGGATGAGGGGCCGCGCACTCCATATAAAAAACCCTCCCCCGTTTCCGGAGGAGGGTTGTTTCAATCCCGCCGCGAAAGGCTCAGATTTCCGCCTGCGAGGTGACGATGCGCGACACGAGGCCGTAGCCGATGGCGTCCTCGGCCGACAGCCAGTAGTCGCGATCGGTATCCTTGGCGATCTTCTCGACCGGCTGGCCGGTCGCCTCGGCGAAGATGCGGTTCAGGCGCTCGTTCATCTTGATGATCTCGCGGGCCTGGATTTCGATGTCGGAGGCCATGCCGCGCGTGCCGCCGGAGGGTTGATGCAGCAGGAAGCGCGTGTTGGGCAGGCAAAGGCGCTGTTCCTTGGGAACGCTGACATAGATCAGCGCGCCGGCGGAGGCGACCCAGCCCGTGCCGATCATCCACACCTTCGGCTTGATGAACTTGATCATGTCGTGGATCGAATCGCCCGATTCGACATGGCCGCCGGGCGACGACACGAAAACCCGGATATCCTCGTCGCTGGCGGCGGCCAGCGCCACGAGCTGCGAGCAAACCTTCTGCGCCAGTTCCTGCGTGATGCCGCCATAGATGAAGATGGAGCGGGACTTGAACAGGTTGGCTTCCGCTTCCTTGCCCAAGGGCAGTTCCGTCTTCTTGTCGTCTTCGTCGCTCATGCGCGCGTCTCCACGTGATTCTTCATTGTCCGCAAATAGTGCTTCCCCCCTCGTAAAACAATGCGGGAAAAACACAAGGCAGGAACCGCAACCGCAGGCAAACTGCCGCCGCTCAGGCTTAACCGGAGGGAAATTTCCGCATTCCGGTCAGCCGCCCCTGCCGCCTTCCCCCGGCGCGGCGAGATTGCGCACCTTGACGCGCACGCCATGCGCCCTTTCGCTTTCCGGCTCGACATGGATGACCACGCGGCTGCCCGGATGCGCGGCCGTGACCGCCTCCTCCAGCCGGTCGCAGATGTCATGCGCCTCGGCCACCGGCATTGCCGCCGGAACCACCAGATCGAAGACGACGAAGGTTGCCGCCCCCGCCTGCCGGGTTTTCAGGTCGTGAACGCCGAGCGAACCGGTGGCGTTGGCGGCAATCGCCGCCTTGATCGCCGCTTCCTCCTCCGGCTCCACCGCCTTGTCCATCAACCCGTCGATGGAATGCGAGATCACCTTCCAGCCCTGGAACAGAATGTTGAAGGAAACGAGAATCGCCAGGATCGGATCGAGGATCGCATAGCCGGTGGCCAGCACCAGCAGCAGGCCGACCAGAACGCCCGCCGAGGTCACCACGTCGGAATTGATGTGATGGCCATCCGCCACCAGCGCCGGGGAGCGGTATTTCCTGCCCGCGCGGATGAGGATATGCGCCCAGACGGCATTGATCAGCGCCGCCGCGATGTTGATGGCAAGACCCAGCGCCGGGGCTTCCGGCAGCGCGGGCGCAAACAGCGCCGAGGCCGCCTCGCGCACGATCATCAGCGCCGCCACCACGATCAGCACGCCCTCGACCACCGCCGACAGATATTCCGCCTTGTGATGGCCGAAGGGATGATCGTCGTCGGCGGGTTTCTGCGCGTAGCGGATGACGAAAAAGGCGATGAAGGCGGCAATGACGTTGACGGTCGATTCGAGCCCGTCCGACAGCAGCGCCACCGACCCCGTCACCCACCAGGCGACCATCTTCAGCCCCATGACGCCGAGCGCCAGCGGAATGCCCCAGAAGGCCAGCCGCCTGACGATAAGCTTGCCGTCCTCAGCCATGTCGTTTTCGTTTCCCTGCCGGATGCGGATGCGAATGAATTGCAGTTTTCAGGCCCCTTGAACGGCGAAACCGCCCCTGCCCCTGCGGGCATGGACGGTTTCGTCATTCTCCTGGCGGCCTTTTCGACCTGTTGCCGCCTGACTAGAATCTTCGCCGCGAAAAAGCAAATGACTTTTCCGCGAGAAAACGAAAGCTCAGGCGGCGGCGGTTTTCGCCTTGCGCGACAGATGCGCCACCACGTTCTCGATCATCCGCATGCCTGCGTCGCCGCCCAGCGTCATGATCGATTCGGGGTGGAACTGCACGGCGGCAATCGGCTCGCGGGCATGCTCGATGCCCATGATCGTGCCATCCTCGCTTTCCGCCGTGATGATGAAATCGGCGGGCAGCGTCGAGGGATCGGCGAAGATCGAGTGATAGCGGCCGACCGTCACCTCGCGGCCAAGGCCGGAAAACACGATGCCCGGCTCCAGCACGCGGATGCGCGACGGCTTGCCATGCATCGGCACCGCCAGATGCCGCAGCTCGCCGCCATAGGCTTCGGCAATCGCCTGCAAGCCGAGGCAGACGCCGAAGACCGGCAGATTGCGCGCCCGCGCCTTCTTGATCGTCGCCTTGCAGTCAAAATCCCTGGGGTTGCCCGGGCCGGGCGACAGCACGACGAGATCGGGATCGAGCCGGTCGAACACCTCTTCCGGCACCGGCGTGCGCACGGTGGAAACCGTCGCGCCCGTCTGGCGGAAATAATTGGCCAGCGTATGCACGAAGCTGTCTTCGTGATCGACCAGCAGGATCTTGACGCCGCGCCCGACGCTGGCAACGTCGCGGGAGGCTTTTTCGCTGTTGCCGGCTCTGGCGTCGCGGATGGCGGAAAGCATGGCGGAGGCCTTCAGTTCGGTTTCTGCTTCTTCCTCATGCGGATCGGAATCGTTGAGCAGGGTCGCGCCCGCGCGCACCTCCGCAATGCCGTCCTTGATGCGCACGGTGCGCAGCGTCAGCCCGGTATTCATGTCGCCGTTGAAGCCGACCATGCCGACCGCACCGCCATACCAGGCGCGCGGGCTCTTTTCATGCGCCTCGATGAAACGCATCGCCCACAATTTCGGCGCCCCGGTGACGGTGACGGCCCATGCATGGCTGAGGAAGCCGTCGAAGGCGTCCATATCCGGGCGCAAGCGGCCCTCGATATGGTCGACGGTGTGGATGAGGCGCGAATACATCTCGATCTGCCGCCGCCCGATGACCTTGACGGAGCCCGGCTCGCAGACGCGGCTCTTGTCGTTGCGGTCGACGTCGGAGCACATGGTCAGCTCCGATTCGTCCTTCTTCGAGTTCAACAGCTTGAGGATCTGCTCGGAATCGGCGATCGGATCCTCGCCGCGCTTGATGGTGCCGGAAATCGGGCAGGTTTCGATGCGCCGCCCGGAGACGCGCACGAACATTTCCGGCGAGGCGCCGACCAGATATTCCTGGTGGCCGAGATTGATGAAGAAAGAATAGGGCGAGGGATTGGTGGCCTTCAGCCGCTTCGAAATCGCCGAGGGCTTGCTGTCGCAGCGCTCCATGAATTTCTGCCCCGGCACCACCTCGAACAGATCGCCCTTGCGGAAACTGTCCTTCGCCTTGACGACGAGATTGGCATATTCGCCCTTGGCATGGTCGCTGCGCGGCGGAATCGTATCGGTCTGGCGGAAGGGCTCCGGCGCGATATCGCCGTTTTTATCGGCCGTGGTCACGCCGCCCATTTCGAAATCGTAGCGGTCGATCCAGGCTTTCGCGGCGTAATTGTCCACCACGAGAATTTCATCCGGCAGATACAGCACCATGTCGCGCTGGTCGGCGGGGCGGGTCAGCTTCAGGTCGATGGCGTCGAACTGGAAGGCGAGATCGTAGCCGAAGGCGCCGTAAAGGCCGAGGCTCGCATCCGCCTGCGAGAAGAACAGATCGGTCACTGCCCGCAGCACCGTGAAGACGGTCGGCATCTTCGAGCGCTCTTCCTCGGTGAAAACGCGCTCCGGCCTGTCGACGGTGAGATCGAGGCGGCGGGCCGAGCGTTCGCCGAGCGTCAGCTCGCCAACGGCCGCCAGCCTGTCGGTAATGAAGCCGAGCAGCACCTCGCCGCGCTCGTTATAGGCCTCGATCCAGACAGAGCGCCCGAAGGAAGACAGCCCGAGCGGCGGGTCGATGACGGCGGTATCCCAGCGGGTGTAGCGGCCCGGATATTCGTAGTTGGAGGAAAAGACCGCGCCGCGCCGCTCGTCGAGGCGCTCGACATAGCTCGTCACCGCATCGCCATAGGGCGTCTCGCGCCGCTGGCGGGTGACGGTGATGCCGCCCCTGGTCTGGTAGATTTCCGCTCCGTCGTTCCGGATGATCGTTGCCATCGTCTCTTTTACCCTTCTCGAGCCCGGATACGGGGCGGCCGGAAACAGGAAAGCCGCCTCGGGGTTCCGGGCGGCTTCTCGTCTGTCGTCTGGACATGACTGGTCAGGCCGCCTCTAGCGTGCCCACCACCAGTTAGCCATGTTCAGCGACATCATCATGGGCGTGAGTGTTAACCTGAACTTTCCCCTCGCGCAAGGGGCGATCGTTTCAATGATGCGCGGGGCAATGCTGGAGGACATTGCCCCGCCGGTCCGCCGCTTAGAAACGCTGCGTCAGGGAGATCTTGAAGGTGCGTCCGGGCTCCGAATAGAAGGCCATCGGCTGGTTGGTGCTGGACGCCATGGTCGGATCCTTTTCGCGCACGCCCACCGCATTGTAGTGGAGCTTGTCGAAGATGTTGTAGACACCCGCCTGCACGCGCAGCCCCTTCACCTGCTCCGGCTCCCACCAGCCGGTGAGGTTGACGAGGCCATAGCCCGGCGCGTCGAAGGTGTTCGCCTTGCCGTCGTCGCGCATGCAGGAGGAGAAGATGCCGGTCAAGTTCGCGCCCCAGGTTTCCTGATCGTAGCCAAGGCCGACGATGGCCTTGAACGGCGCCACCGTGCGCAGGAATTCTCCGGTCTGCTTGTCCTTGCCATAGGCATAGGCCAGCGAGCCCTCGGTATACCAGCCATCGGCTAAGTCCTTGCGGGCGCGCAGCTCGATACCGGAAATCTGGACGCGCTCGCGGTTGGCCCAGCTGTTCAGCAGGAAGCCCGGGAAGTAACCGGCGGGATATTTGTCGGTGAATTCTTCCGTCGTATCGATGAAGTTGCGATAGCGGTTGTGGAAGACCGTGACCTTGCCGGTCAGGTCGTTGCTTTCGTAATTCGCGCCGAGTTCGAAGCCGTGACCGGTTTCCGCCTTCAGATCCGGATTGCCGAGCACCGCATAGCCCCCGGCGACGTTGGTGAAGTTGCTGTAGAGTTCCGTCACCGTCGGAGCGCGATAGGCCATCGACCACTGCGCGAAGAGTTGCAGTTCCGGCGTCGCCTGATAGGTCGCCAGCAGCTTCGGCGACAGGCGGCCGCCGCTCTGCCCGTCCGGCAGGCCGAAATAGTCGGGGCGCACGCCGGTATTATCCCGGAAGCCGTCCGACATTTTCGGATCGTATTTATGCCAGTCGAAACGCAGGCCGGGCGTCACCGCAAAGCCCGTATCGCCGATGGCGATCTCGTCGTCGATATAAAGACCGGCGCGCGCGCCATCGACATCCGGCACGTCGGATTGCGATACTGCGGGCGGGAAGGAAACCGCGCGCAGGAACTGCTCGTACTGGAAGATGCCGACATTGCCGCCGAAGCGCAGCGTGTGATGCAACGAGCCGGTGTCGAAGGTCGAGATCAGGCCGCCGCTGACGCCGAAGGAGCTTTCCTCGGTATCGTTATGGCGCTCGTAAGGCAGGCCGGTGGTGCGGGTGCCGTAGGAGCCCGCCTCCTTGGTCAGACGCTGCCAATAGGCGGTGAGCCGCGCCGCGTCGATCGGACCGCCCGCTTCCGGTGCTTCGTAGTCGTAATCGAGCGAAATGCGCTCGCGGCGGGTATCGTCATAGCCCCAGTAATTGCCGGGCGTATAGGTCGCCCCCTGCAAGGTCTTGAGGTCGCTGTCATTATCGAGGTCGAAGCGTTCCGCCGTCAGGCCGATGCGGTGGCCGCCCTCCAGATTCTGCCGCACCTTGAACAGCAGGTTGGTCTGGTCGATATCGGCCGGATTCGGCTTGGTGCGCATGGCGCCGAGAATGTCGTCGCCGCCACGGTTGCGGGTTTCATTGGCGCGCTTGTAGCCGCCCTGGAACAGAACCGAAGTGTTCTCGAAGCGGCGGGCAACGGCCACCGAGCCGCCAAGGCCCCTGTCCTTGCTGTCGTAACCGAGACGGGCGAGGCCGCCCCAGTCGCGCCCTTCCTCGATCAGATCCTCCGGCTCCAGCGTGCGCAGCACCAGCGCGCCGCCGAGCGCGCCCGAACCGGCGCGGCTCGAATCCGCCCCGCGCACCACGTCGACCGCCGAAAGCGAGCCGAAGTCGAAGCTGTTGGAGCTGTCGCTGATGCCGGTCGTCGGCGAAGCCGAGCCCGAGCGCGTCAGGGTTTCGAGATAGGGAATCGGAATGTCGTCGATCAGCGTGGCGAGGCGCGGGCCGCCAAGGCCGCG
>JBDHTA010000119.1:0-13236 GCA_039808465.1 Rhizobiaceae bacterium
AGCGTCACCTCGGCGGCCGAACGGCTGAACCTCACGCAACCGGCCCTGTCGCGGCAGATACAGCGGCTCGAGCAGGAGTTTGGCCTGACGCTGTTCGAGCGCAGCGGCCGCAACCTGCGCCTTTCGGTGCAGGGAGACCGGCTGCTGGCCGGCGCGCAGGCGGTTCTGGCCGCCAGCAAATGCCTGCACGACAGCGTGACGGAAATGCGCGAAAGCGAATGCGGCCTGTTGCGGGTCGGCGCCTGCTCTCAGGTGATCGAGCGCCACATGACCGAACTCCTGCCCGCCTGGAAGCGGGACAACCCCAATATCGACATCCGGCTGGAGGAAGGCGGCGGCAGCGAGCTGGCCCGCCGCCTCGACGACAACGAGCTGCATCTGGCGATCAACGCCCGCCATTTCGCCCGGCCCGACCGCTTCAGCCGCGTCGATATCGGGGCGATGCGCGTGCGCGCCTTCTGCCTTCCCGCCACCTTCGGGCCGGACGAGCCGGGCACAATCACGCTGGCGCAGCTTTGCCGCCAGCCGCTGCTGCTGCTCAACCGCAGGCATTTCACCCGCGAGCTGCTGGATACCGCCTGCCAGGCCGAAAGCTGCCTCGCGCAGCCGACGCTGGAATCCGGCTCGCCGCACACATTGCTCGCCATTGCCAGGGGCAGCGGCGGCGTCGCCGTGGTGCCGCATCTGGGCGCGGGCGCGGCGGAAGGGCTGGTCGCCCACGACATCCTGCACCGGGGCAAGCCGCTCGATTTCGAGATATCGGCCATCTGGTCCTCGGCCATGCCGCTGCCCGGCTACGGCCAGCGCTTCATCACCTATCTGCGCGAGCGGCTGCTGCCATCGGTGTGAAGCCTTCCCGCCTCAACTAGATCTCCACCCTGTCGCCCGTCGCGCTATCGAACATGTGCAGCCTGTCCGCCGCGACATGCAGGGTGACGCTGTCCCCCGCCGCATGGCTCACCCCGTCGGCGGTGCGGGCGACGATGCGCCCCTGCGCGGTGGCGACGGACCAGAGCTTTTCATGGCCGAGATTTTCCACGCCCTCGACGATGCCCGTGATGGAAGGGCCTTCGCCCGCGCCAAACCGCACATGCTCCGGGCGGATGCCGACCGTCAGCATGGCGGGCAGATGGCTTGCGCCGGGCAGCGTCAGGGCGCCGATGCGGATGCTGCCGCCCTCCGCGCGGCCCTCGAAGAAATTCATCGGCGGCGAGCCGATGAACCGGGCGACAAAGAGGTTGGCGGGACGGTGATAGACCTCTTCCGGCGTGCCGAACTGCATGAGGTTCGAGCGGCCCGCCTGCTTCAGCGGCGCCAGCACGGCGATGCGGTCGCCCATCGTCATCGCCTCGACCTGGTCATGCGTGACGTAGATCATGGTCGAGCCCAGCTCCCGGTGCAGCCTGCTCAGTTCATGGCGCATGGCGGCGCGGAATTCGGCGTCGAGGTTGGAAAGCGGCTCGTCGAACAGGAAGACGGCGGGCTTGCGCACGATGGCGCGGGCCAGCGCCACGCGCTGCCGCTGGCCGCCGGAAAGCGCGCCCGGGCGCTTGTGCAGGTGATCCTGCAAGCCGACCATGCGCGCCACCTCCGCCACGCTCGCCTCGATCCTGCCCTTCGGCTCGCCGCGCAGCCGCATGCCGAAGGAAATGTTGGCGGCGACCGACATATGCGGAAACAGCGCGTAGTTCTGGAACACCATGGCGACATCGCGCCTTGCCGGATCGACATCGTCGACGGCGCGCCCGCCGATGGAGACGGTGCCGGAGCGGCCCTCCTCCAGCCCGGCGATCAGGCGCAGCGTCGTCGACTTGCCGCAGCCGGACGGGCCGACGAAGACGACGAACTCGCCCGCCTTGATATCGAGATCGAGATTGCGGACGACATCGACGGAGCCGTAGGAGATATCGACAGCTTTCAGGGAAACGGCGGACATGGCTTTTTTCCTTGATTGACCGGAAGGGGTATCGGGGGCTGCTTACTTGACCGCGCCGAGGCTGAGGCCCTGCACGATGCGCCGCTGCGCCAGAATGGCAAACAGCGCCATGGGCAGGATGATGATGATCGAGGCGGCGGACATCGCCCCCCAGTCGATGGAGGCGTAGCCGCGAAAACCGGCGACGGCGAGCGTCACGGTCTGGGCCTTCTCGAAGGTCAGCGCCAGCGCGATGGTCAGCTCGTTCCACATCTTGATGGAATTGAGGATGACGGTGGCGGCGATGCCGGGCGCGGCGATCGGCACATAGATCGTCCAGACGATGCGCAGGGTGCTGGCGCCCTCCAGCCGCGCGGCTTCCGCCAGCGCCTCCGGAATATCGGCGAAGAAGGCGCGCAGCAGCCAGATGGTGAAGGGCAGCGTGAACACCTGATAGATCAGCGCCAGCCCGATCACGGTGTCGTAAAGGCCGATGGACTGGAACAGCACGTACATCGGCACGATGAACAGGAATTCCGGCAGCATGTAGGAGATCAAAAGCCAGATCAGGATCGTGCGCCGCCCCGGCACATGCTTGCGGTTGAGGTAATAGGCGGCGGGAATGCCAGCCGCCAGCGCCAGCACGTTGCCGATGGCGCAGACGATCAGACTGTTGAAGAAGGCGCCGGAAAAGCCCGTGGAGGACCAGGCCTTGCCGAAATTCTCCCACACCGGCGAGAAGAACCAGACCGGCGGCATGGCGAAGGCGTCCATGCGGGTTTTCAGCGCGATGGTCAGGATCCAGAAGATCGGAAACAGCGAGACGGCGACGGCGGCAATCGCGACCGCATAGGGCCAGAGCGCGCGGCGGGCGGAAGCGGAGGCGGTCATGCCTTTTCTCCATCGTCGGTGTCGATCATCAGGTAGATGATGCAAAGCGTCAGGATGATCAGCGAGAAGACGACGGCGATCGCCGCGGACTCGCCGAACTTGTAGGACTTGAAGGCCGTCTGGTAGGCGAGCGTCTGCACGCTTTCGGTGGCGCGCAGCGGCCCGCCGCCGGTGGTGCCGAAAATGATGTCGAAGACCTTCAGCGTATCGATGGCGCGGAAGATGACGATGGTGATCAGCACCGGCTTCAGCATCGGCAGCGTGACGTGGCGGAAGGTCTGGAAGGGCGTCGCGCCCTCCAGCCTCGCGGCCTCGAAGGGTTCGGCGGGCAGGCTTTTCAGCGCCGAGGAGAGGATGATGAAGGTAAACGCCGTCTGCCACCAGGTGTCGATCATGATGATCGAGGGCATGGCCGTCGGCACCGTGCCGAGCCAGGCGGGACCGGCAATGCCGACCAGCGACAGCAGGTAATTGACGATGCCAAGCGTCGGATCGAGCATCACCTTCCAGATCAGCGAGACGGCGATGCCCGACACCATCAGCGGCAGGATCATCAGCGTGCGGATCAGCCCCGCGCCGATGCGGATGCGGTTGATGGCGAGCGCCAGCCCGAGGCCGAGCAGCGTCTCGATGACCACCGCGAAGATCGCGAAATAGAAGGTGTTGAACAGCGCCTTCGGAAAGCCGCTGCCCGACAGGATGCGCGAAAAATTCCGCAATCCCACGAACTTCGCCTCCGAGCCCCAGTTCCACTGGAGGAGCGAGAGATAACCGGCATAGACGACCGGATAGAGCGTTCCGGCGGCCAGAAGCACGAGGGCTGGCGCGATCAGCCAGCGGATATGTCTGTCTCGGCGCATGGTCGATACGATCCTGCTTTGGAGAAAACGGGGCCGGACGCGCCGGCCCCGGGGGATGACGGGGAACGGCCTATTCGAGCGTGTCCTTGACGTTGGTCTGGAGTTCGGCCACCGCATCCTCGGGCGAAGCGCCCTGATAGATCTGGTGGATGGCGTCGACGATCATCAGCACGACGTCGTTCCAGCCCTGACGGAAGACCGAGGTGGGGCGGGTATGCTGCATCTGCGTCTTCACCGCCGCGACATAACCGGCATCCAGCGCCTTGACGTAATCGGCATCGGCCCAGGAGGAGTCACGCGGCGCGCCGCCCGTCGCCACGCCAAGCGCCGCCGTCATCTTCTTGTTGGTTGCCCATTGCACGAAGAGCCAGGCGGCATCCTTCTTCGGCGAGTTCTTCGCAATCGAAATGCCCCAGGACCAGTGGCCGCTATAGCCGGTGTCGCCCGTCGAGGCGGGCAGCGGCGCATAGCCGACCTTGCCTGCGATCGCGGAGTTTTTCGCATCCTCGAAACCCGGGCCGAAGACCGAGGCGTCCACGAAGAAGGCGGCGTTGCCCTGCGAGAAGAAGCGGCTGGCATCCTCCCAGCCATAGGAAAGCGCGCTCGGCGGCCCGGCCTTCAGCAGACCGGCATAATAGGAAAGCCCCCTGGCGATACGCGGATCGTCGAAGCGCGGCTTCGACCAGTCGCCGTCGAACCAGATATTGTAGGGCAGATCCGCCGGTTCGCTGCCCCAGGCGTCGAGCACGATGCCGGTCATGGTATCGACCAGCTCGGCCGAGCGCTTGCCGCGCATGGAGGCGCCGAAGATCTTGCCTTCGCCCTTGGCGCTGATCTCGCTGGCGGCGGCGATCAGTTCGTCCATGGTCGCCGGAACCTTGCCGTCGAGATATGTCGCGACCAGATCCTTGTTGTAGAAGAGGGTATAGGCTTCGAACGAGATCGGGATCGCATAAAGCTGCGGCTCGGGCCCGCCGACGGGGAAGGACGCGCCCGCCCGGAAGCCTTCCGGATAATCGGCGAGATCGTAATCGGCATCCGTGCGGGCGGCGTCCTCGAGATAGGGCGTCAGCGGCTCGACGACGCCTGCCTCCCACTGCGTGTACAGCGCCGAATCCATCTGGATCATGTAGACGTCGGCGACGGAATCGGCCGAACGGACGGCGAGATTCATGCGGTCGGAATAGAGGTCTTCGGCAAAGGCGTCGATCTTGACCTTGATGCCGGTCTGCGCCTCGAACTCCCCGACATGCTTGCGCAACTCCGCCGTCCACGGATGCTCGCTGAGCAGGACCGTGATTTCCTGCCCGGACTGCTGCTTCCAGTCGATCGCGTAAGCGCTCGTGGACAGGCCCGCCGGCAGGGCGGAGGCGGCGAGCGCCGCCGCTAACGTGATGAATCCCCTGCGTTTCATGCTTCTGCTCCCGGTTGTTTCAACGACATGCATCTAAGTTGACCGCTTGACAACTTGTTACTACATGTTAAACAGTAGCTAACACAGCCTCAAATCGCTGTCCAGCCCCTTCCGGGAAAAGCTTGAAACGGAAAGGCCGGACGGGACAGGATAGGGCGCCAATCAGGCCCGCAGCCCGGAGACAGACATGCCCATCAAGACCCAGGAATTCGACTATGTCATCGTCGGCGCCGGTTCGGCGGGCTGCGTGCTGGCCAACCGGCTGAGCGCGGACCCGGCCGTTTCCGTCTGCCTCGTCGAAGCCGGGTCGAGCGACCGCAGCATCTTCATCCGCATGCCCGCCGCGCTGACCTTCCCGATCGAAAGCGACCGCTACAACTGGAAATTCGAGAGCGAGCCGGAGCCGGAGTTGCATGGCCGCAGCATCGGCCAGGCGCGCGGGCGCGGCCTTGGCGGCAGCTCCTCGATCAACGGCATGGTGTTCGTGCGCGGCGCGCGGCAGGATTATGACGGCTGGCGCGATCTCGGCGTCGAGGGCTGGGATTTCGAGGATTGCCTGCCCTACTTCAAGATGCTGGAAAGCTTCGAGGGCGGCCGCGACCCGATGCGCGGCGGCTCCGGCCCCATCAGCGTCGTGCGCAGCAAGGCCGATCATCCGCTCTACCGGACGTTCCTGACGGCCGGGCAGGAATTCGGCCTGCGCGACGCGGGCGATTACAACAGCGGCGCGCAGGACGGCGTCCATATCACGCAGGCGACCATCCGCGACGGCGTGCGGTGCAGCACCAGCCTCGCCTATCTCACCCCGGCGAAAAACCGCCCCAACCTGACCGTGATGACCGGCTGCCTGGTCGAACGGATCGTTTTCGACGGCCGGACCGCGACCGGCGTGACGCTTTCGCAGCGCGGCGAGCGGCGGACGATCCGCGCCGCCCGCGAAACCGTTCTCTCCGCAGGCACGGTCGGCTCGCCGCATCTGCTGATGCTCTCCGGCGTCGGCAGCCGCGACGCGCTGAAGGAGCACGGCATTGCCGCCATCGCCCACCTGCCCGGCGTCGGCGCCGATCTTCAGGACCATGTGGTCGCGCCCCTGCGCTTCACCTCGCCGGGCGGCGTGTCCATCCGCCGCCAGTTGAACATGGCCGGGCGGCTGAAGCTCGGCATCGAATGGCTGCTGTTCAAGCGCGGCCTCGGCGCCACGAATTTCTTCGAGGTCGGCGCCTTCTTCCAGAGCAGCGGCGCCGTGCCCTATTTCAACATGCAGCACGAATTCCTGCCGTTCCTCGCCGATTTCCAGTCCGGCAAGGTGACGATCTCGGACGGGTTCCAGTATTTCGTCAGCCAGATGCGGCCCTACAGCCGCGGCCGGATCGCCCTCAAATCCGCCGATCCCGCCGTAAAGCCGTCGATCCGCTTCAACTACCTCACCGACCGGCGCGACACGCTGGAAATGGTCGACGGCATCCGCAAGACGCTGGAAATGGCGCACCAGCCCGCCTGGGACCGCTATCGCGGGCAGGCCGTCGACACGCCCGGCCTCAAGGCAACGGACAGCCACATCGAGGCATGGCTGCGCACCGTCGCCAATACCGAGCATCACCCGACCAGCACCTGCCGCATGGGCCGGGACGATCTCGCCGTCACCGATTCCGCCGGGCGCGTGCATGGCCTTGAAAAGCTGCGCGTCGTCGACGGCTCTATCCTGCCGCGCGTGCCCTCCGCCAACATCAACGCCCCGATCATCATGGCGGCGGAGAAGATCGCCGCCGCCATGGCGCGGCGCTGACGGCCAGCCAACCGGCCGGGGCGCATTTGCCCGCTTGTCCCGACATGTTAGAGACTATCGGCACCAACGCCCTGACGAGAAAGGAAGACCGATGACCGGGACATGGCTCAAGAAGAAACCGATCCGCAAGAGCGGCGCCGTTCCCATGTACGCGCAGGTGGCCGAGATCCTCGACAGCGAGGTGAAGGCCCGCAACGGCGCGCATTTCGCCCTTCCCTCCGAAGGCGAGCTGTCGAAGGAATTCGGCGTCTCCCGCGTCACCATCCGGCAGGCGCTCAAGCAGCTCGAAACCCGTGGCGTCATCTATAGCGAGCATGGGCGCGGCTATTTCAGCACCGCCTCGCGCATGAAGGGCGTTTCCGGCTTCCACAGCTTCACGACGGAAGTGCAGAAACTCGGCGCCGCGCCGGGCTCGGCCGTCATCGCCTATGAGGAAGGGCAGGCGCTGTCGCCCGCCTTTCGCAAGCATCTCCAGACCGGGGACGAGGGCGGCCCGGACTTCATCTTCCTGCGCCGGGTGCGCAGCATCGACGGCGATCCCGTGGCGCTGGAGGACGCCTATCTGCCCGCCGCGCTCTATCCTTCGGCGAACCGGGCCATGTTCGAGGGCGCCTCGCTCTATGCCGAGATGGCGGCGAGATGGGGCATCGCGCCCACCTGGACGGACGCCCTGTTCGAACCGGCCGCCGCCACCGCCGAGGAGGCCGCGCATCTGAAGATCGAGCCCGGCGCGCCGGTGCTGACCGTCTGGCGCGTCACCGTCACCGACACCGATCAGGCCGTCGAATATGTGAAGTCCGTCTACAAGGGCGGCGGCTTCATGCTCAACGTCAACCGTTACCGCCTCTAGGAGCCCGCCCGTGACCCAGCAGGATTTTGCAATCGGCATCGACATCGGCGGCGGCAGCACCAAGATCGGCCTCGTTTCGGCGGCGGGCGAGATCGTCGAGCGGCGGCGCATCGTCATCGGCGAGGCCGACGACGCCGACGCCATCGTGGCGCGCTACGCGGAAGCGATCCGGGATATTCTCGCCGCCCATGCGCGGGTGACGCTGCGCGGCATCGGCATCGGCTTTCCGGGCTGCATCCATCCGGACAATCTCTCCGGCCATCTCGGCAACATTCCCGCCCTCGACGATTTTCCGCTGGCCGAGCGCATCGGCGGCCTGTTTTCCCTGCCCGCCCGCATGGAAAACGACGGCACCGCCGCCGGTCTCGCCGAAGCCATGTTCGGCCGCGACCGGGATGCCCGCCGCCTTCTGCTGATCGCGGCGGGAACCGGCATCGGCGTCGCGCTCACCGTCGACGGCAAGCCGTTCACCACCTCGGGCGGGGCGCTCGGCAATGCCGGGCAGCTCATCATTCACGGCAGCGACGGCCGCCCCTGCCGGCAGGGATGCGTCGGCTGCCTGGAATCGCTCGCCTCCGGCGACGCCCTGAACGGCATCGCCCGGCAATATTGCGCCGAAGCGCCGGACAGCCCGCTTGCGCTGCGCGCGCGCAGCCTCGGGCGCGAGGCCGACGCGTCCGATATCGTCGTGCTGGCGCTGGAAGGCGATGCGGCGGCAACAGCGATGCTGGCCGATGCCGGACGCTGGCTCGGCCGGGGCGCCGCGACCCTGGCGCAGATTTTCGCCCCCGACGTCATTCTGCTGGGCGGCGGCCTGAGCGCCGCCGGTGACCTGCTGCTGGCGCCGCTCGAACGGGAAGCGCGGCTCTGCGGCCTGGAGCTGTATCTGGCGCCCGTGCGCTTCTCGCTCGCGTCGCTCGGCAACGATGCCGGCATCATCGGCGCCGCCGCGCAAATCTTTCTCACCCCCAAGCCCTGATGGAGTTTCCGTGTCCCAGTCCTATCTCGATGAAATCGCCGAACAGCCCGCCGCCATCCGCAGGCTTGCCCGGCTCGTCACGCCCGGCCTGACCGGCGAAGTCCAGGCAATCCGCGCCGCGATCGGCCGGGGCGGCGTGCGGCACGTCATTCTGACCGGCATGGGCGGCTCGCTTCATTCCGCCTATGGCACATGGCTGCGGCTCAGCCAGTCGCTGCCGGTTCCGGTCTCGCTCTGGGATACGTCGGAGCTGATCCAGCAGGCCCCGGCGCTGCTGCGCGAGGGCACGATGGTCATCGCCATCTCGCAATCGGGCGAGAGCGTCGAGCTGTGCCGCATGACGGAACTGGACGCGGGCGTGAGCGTGCGGGTGGCCATCACCAATACCCCCGGCAACACGCTGGCGCGCTGGGCCTCGCTGGCGCTGGCCACCGAGGTTGGCCCCGAGCAGACCGTTTCCACCAAGACCTACACCGCCGGTCTCACCGCCCTCTACATTCTCGAACGCCTCCTGACCGGCGAGGACGATACGCTCGCCACCGACATCGCCACGCTGGCGGATGGCGTCGAAACCCTTCTCGGCGCGCTGCCGGGGCAAATAGAGGAAATGCTGGCCTTCATCGGCCACGACATGCCGCTGACCTTCATCGGGCGCGGCGGCAGCTATGCCAGCGCCATGATGGCCGCGCTGGTGACGGCGGAAGCGGCGAAAGCGCCGACGCAGGCGCTTTCCGGCGGCCAGTTCCGCCACGGGCCGCTGGAGCTGGTCCGCGAGGATTTCCGCAGCGTCATGTTCCTCGGCGGCCCCGGCGCGACGCTCGATCTCAACCTGAAGACGGTTACGGATATCGCCCGTTTCAAGGGCCGCTGCCTCGTCATCGCGCCGGAAAATACAGCAGCCGCGCTGGCCGGTGACGCGCCGCGCATTCCGCTGCCGGTGGTGGCCGAGGGCCTGCTGCCCGTCCTGGAAATCCTCCCCATCCAATTGCTGATGGTCCCGATGGCCCTCGCGCGCGGCTTCGAGCCCGCGAAATTCCTCAACGGCTCGAAGATCACCATTATCGAATAGGCCTTCCTTCGCCCAAAAGGGCCGGTCCATCCAGACCGGCCGTTCCAACCATGCCTGCCGGGCTTGCGGCAGGAATCGTTCATTCGAAAACCGTGAAAGCGGTTATTCTTCCGGATACCGGCCTCCGTCGCCCCTGACCGCCATCATCCCCGCGCTCAGGCGGCCGACTGGCCCGAGGCCTCGGCGGCCTGATGTTTTTGCAGGAGATCGACGAGCACGACGCGGACATGGTCGATATGCTCCCATAGCAGGGAAGCCGCCTCGTCGAACCTGCGCTCCTCGCAAAGGCGCAGAAGCTCGTTATGCTCCCGCACCGCCCGCTCGGGATCTCCCTTGATGTTCGACAACTGAAAGCGCGTGTGGCGGTCGCATTCCTTCAGAAGCGTCTGGACCGTCGCCATCATGCGCGGGCTGTCGGCGTGGCGGTAGAGGACCATATGAAATTCCGTGTTCAACTCGTTCCAGCTTTCGCTGTCCTGATTGGTGATCGAGTCGGTGTAGCGGGCGAGGATTTTTCGCAAGCTTCTGAAATCGGCGGGCTTGAGCAGCGGCGCCGAGCGCTTCAGCAGGAACGGCTCCAGCAGCGTCCGCATGTTGAAGAGTTCCTCGATCTCCTTGGCGGACAATTCGACGACGATCGCGCCCCTGTGAGGCAGGATCTTCACCAGCCCCTCGCTTTCGAGCTGCACCAGCGCCTCGCGTATCGGGATGCGGCTCATGCCGCATTCGGCGGCGAGGATATCCTGTTTGAGCTGGGTTCCCGGCTGGAACCGTCCGCTGAGGATCCTGTCGCGGATCACTTCCGCGGCAGCCATCGACATGGTTTTGTGACTCAAACTTTTTCGCGCATTTGACACATTGCAATCCTTAGTTGGCATTCGCGATTTTACACGAATTCTGTGTCGAGAGCAGCAGCGCCGCCATGGTTTTCACGAAATTTTCGCGGGCGGCCTGTCTTTCCCATACCGGCATTTCCTTGCCCGCGGAGCGCGCATCGCCCCTTTCGGAAGAAAAGCATTGCCAATTCTTTTTGCATATTTTATACAATCATGCACTGGTTTTTCAGAGGATTGACGCCACAATGCAGCCGAATGGAATTATCTCCGCGATCATCACGCCCTTCACCCCTGATGGTGAATCCGTCCATGAAAGCGAACTGCGCGCCGTTGTCGAAAGCGGCATCACAAGCGGATTGGGCGGCATCGTTCCCTGCGGAGGAACCGGGGAATTCGCGACCATGGCGCCGGACGAGCGCCGCCGGGTCGTCGAGATCGTGGCCGAGCAGGCCAGCAAGCGAACCGCCGTCATGGCGCAGGTCGGCGCCAACTCCACGCGGGAAGCGGCGGCCCATGCCAGGCACGCGGCAGCGGCCGGCGCGGATGCGATCATGCTGGCCACGCCCTATTACGAATCCATCGATTTCGACGGGGTTCGCCGTTATTTCCACGATGTCGCCGCCGCCAGCGACCTGCCGATCTGCATCTATAATTTCCCCCCGGCAATGGGCATCCGCTACGATGCGGAGCGCGTGCGCATGCTGGCCGAGGAAATTCCCGCCATCCGGTTCATGAAGGATTCGAGCGGCGATTTCGCCCTGCTCGACAGCCTCATCAACAGCGGGACCGGCGTGCAGCTTTTCGCCGGTGAGGACATTCTGGCCTTCCCGGCCTTCCTGCAAGGATGCGCCGGTGTCATCAATGGCGCGGCGAACTTTCTGACCCCCGCCTTCGCGCGCATGCTGGATGCGTCCAGGGCCGGAAACTTCGAAGACGTCATGCAGGTATGGCGCAAGATCAATCCGCTGATTTCCGAAGTCATCAGCGGTCATTACAATGGCGGCGTCAAGGCCGCCGTGGCGGCGCTGGGCTTCGATACCGGCCCGATCCGGGCGCCCTATGACAGCCTGTCGCCGGAAAAGGCCGGGCGGATCCACGCCATCGTCAAATCCATGGATCCCGCCCTTCTCAATACCCCGAAAGCCGCCCTCTAGGAGAGAGATGATGAAACTCAAGGTTGTCGATGCGCATTCGTCCGGCGCGCCATGCAGGACGGTTATCGGCGGATTGGAAGAACTGGGCATCGTGGGCGATACGATGCTCGAGAAGAAGAAATATATCGAGCAGAACCACGACTGGCTGCGGACGTCGCTGTTGCAGGAGCCGCGCGGCTTTCCCGCCGTGAACGCGGATCTGGTGCTGCCGCCCTGCGATCCCGAAGCCGATGTCGGCCTTGTCATCATCAACCAGCGGCCGATCTATCCGGTGATGTCGGGCGGCAATATTCTCTGCTTCACGGCCGCGATCCTGCATGCGGGCGTCGTGCCGATCGACAACGACAATGCAGTTACGACGGTGCGCGTCGACACGCCGGCCGGTCTGGTGATTGCCAAGGCGGCATGCCGCAACGGCATTGTCGAGACCGTTTCCGTGGAAAACGTTCCCTCCTACGCGACCCATCTGGATACGCAGCTCCACGTTCCCGGCATCGGCGATCTCACCGTCGACGTCGCCTATGGCGGCATGTTCTACCTGATCGTCTCGGCAAGGCAGCTCGGCCTGAAACTGGTTCCGGAAAACGCGGCTGACATCTGCGAGATCGGCGAGCGGATCCGCGCCGCCGCCGTCACGGCGATCAAGGTGGACAACCCCGCCAGCACCGGCATGAGCGTGGTGGATGCGGTGATGATCTACGACGAGCCGCATTCGCCGGAAAATCACGGGCGCTCCGCCGTGGTCATGCCGATGCTTCCGGGCGCGCCGACCTTCGCCACGGGCGCGAACGCGCTGATCGACCGCTGCCCCTGCGGCACCGGCACCTCGGCCCAGATCGCGGCGCTGCACGCCAAGGGCAAGCTCGGGATCGGCGAGGATTTTCGCCAGGAAAGCATCATCGACGAGGTCTATATCGCACGGCCCGTTCGTGAAATCGAGGTCAACGGCAAGGCGGGCATCGTGCCCGAGCTGGTGGGCACCGCCCATGTGATCGCCGAGTCGGTCATCCATATTTCCGAACGCGACCCCCTGCGCCATGGCTTCAAGGTCGGCGATATGTGGCCGGGCCGCGTGCCGTCCGAGCCGCCGGTCTTCGGCTGAGCCAGCAAGGGATGATTGCAGAACCGGCGGCCTTTACGGGCCGCCGGTTTTTTACGTTCCGGTCATTTGAAGCGAGAGGCCTGTCCCCCGCGCAAGACGTCCGCTGAAATGCAAAAGGCTCCGGCGAAACGCCGGAGCCTCTGTGCAAAGACGGCTGAACGCTTAGAGGGTTCCGGCCTTGAAGTCGTTCCAGATCTGGATGCGGCGCTCGATGTCTTCCGGCGGGCTGAAGACCGAGAGCTTTTCCCAGAAGCCGGGAGTGTCCTGATCCAGAATGGTCGTCTTGTGAAGGACGTCATCGGTTAGCCCGGCCTTACGCGCATCGGCGGTGCTGAGCACGCCGTTGGTCTGGGCGGACGCGACGAAGCGGGCCTGCCAGT
>JBDHTA010000120.1:0-13201 GCA_039808465.1 Rhizobiaceae bacterium
ACGGCGCCACCATTCCCCTTGTCATCGGCGATGCGGCGGGCACGCAAAGGCTGGTGGAGGCGCTGCGCGCGGCGGGCTACCGGGGAAGCGATCTGGAAAAGCTGTGCGGCGGCAACTGGCTGCGGGTTCTCGGCGCGACGTGGGGAACGGGCGGCGGATAAAAGAGAATTTACAGTTCCGGGTTTCAGCGCCACAACCGGGAAACGACACCCTCCGCCTTACGGCGATTCGTTCCACTTTCCTGAACGGGCACGACGATGCAGCTTTCTATTTGTATGCCGAGCAACCGCGATCTGGCGCAGTCGCGCCGGGCGATCGAAACGGCGCTCGCCTATTGCAAGGCCCGCGACGCGGTGCTGATCGGCGCCGACAATTCCGGCGACGCGGCCAAGAAAGCCCACTGGAAGGGCCGCTCGTCGCATCTGCGCTATCTGGAAACGGAGAATTTCGACGCCAACGGCAATTTCCTGGCAACCTTTCACGCCGCCGAAACGCCTTTCGTCATGCCGATGGGCGATGACGACGAGCTTCACCACGATGCCGCCGTCCCCGCATTCGATCTGTCCGCCCTGCCCGCCGATCATATCGGCGTGCGCCCGGTCACGCATGTCTGGCTGCCGGAGACCGGCAAGGGGCGCGTCAAGGAATTCGCGATCTCCGCGAAAACGCCCGCGCAGCGCATCCTCGAATATATCGATGCGGCGCAGGGCGACAACAGCGCCTTCTACAGCATCTTCCGCCGCGAGCCCTATCTGGCTCTGATGGAGCTTTTCATCCATCATCATCCCACCAAGGGCGGCTATTGCGACTGGGCGCTGATGGCGGCGCTGATGTCCTACGGCAGGATGGCGCTCGATCGCGGCACCGTCTTCCGCTACAATTTCACCGGCTGGTCGACGAAGGACGAAATCGACCAGCGCAATAGCCGGCTCTACACCAGCGCGGGCCTGCCCGCCGACGCGGCGAAATACAGCGCCCTGCTGCTTTATCTCGATCTTTTCGTGTTCACCGCCCGCAAGTCGCCGCCGACGCCGGAGGAGCATGCCGGGCTCAACGACCTCATGGGCCGCGTGCTCGCCCCTTTCATTCGCGAAGTCGGCAGCGTGCCGCGCGATTACAGCGAAACCATGGTCTATCTCGCCGAGCTGGCCGGGCAGGAAACGGATATGATGAGCCGCTTTCACATCGCCCTCGTCATGGCCAACCAGATTCAGGACGGGTTGAAGGACCGCTATGTCGAATATTACCAGCGGGCCGTCTCGGGGAACTGAGCCGCGCCCGGCCGCAAAGTTTCGCTCAAGCTTGTTGCGCTAAGCCCGTCGCCAAAGCATCTCCAGCAAAGGCGCATTGCGGCCTGACGGCCGGAAATGCGCCGATCGAAAAGATTGAGCATGGGCGGTGAGCCCGCTTTCACCGGGAATGCTCTGGACAACGAGGTTCACGCCGTCATGACCGTCAAGGACGACCGCCAGGAATTCGAAGCGCGCAAGCAGGAAATGTGCCTTGCGCTGGGGCAGGATGAGCAGGCTTTCCAGCAGGCGCTGCAAACGGTCGTTTCCCTCGATCGCTACGACTATACCTATCTCTGGTCCTTCATGGGGCTTCCCATCATCCAGATGCCCGCCGACGTCATGGCGACGCAGGAGGTGATATGGGCCACCAGGCCCGACGTCATCATCGAGACGGGCGTGGCGCGCGGCGGCTCGATGATCTTTCAGGCCGCCATCCTGCAACTGATCGGCAAGGGCAAGGTCGTCGGCGTCGATATCGATATCCGCGCCCACAACCGCCAGGCGATCGAAAGCCATCCGATGGCCCATCGCGTGGAACTGATCGAGGGACCCTCGACCGCGCCGGAGACCATGGAGAAGGTCAGGGCCTCCATTCCCCAAGGCGCTTCCGTCATGGTGATCCTCGACAGCGATCACAGCAAGGCGCATGTGCTGGACGAATTGCGCAATTACGCCCCCCTCGTCACCGAAGGCCAGTATCTCGTCGTCGCCGACACGCTGCTCGGGCGCAGCGATCCGTCGCAGACCCCGACCAAGCGCTCGCAGGTCCTGCTTCCCGGCGACGAGCCGCTGGCGGCCCTGAACGCTTACCTCGCCGAGACCGACCGTTTCGAGCCGGATGACGTCATCAACGGCAAGCTGGTGCTGGCAAGCTCGCCCGGAGGGTATCTCAAATGCATCAGGACCTGACCCGGCCCGAATGGCCCGCCGATAACGGAGCCGCGTTCTACAGGAAGCCCTGCGACGACGATTTCGAGGTTCTTGCCGCCATCCGCCGCGACACGCCCATGCAATCCCTGCTTCTGACGGTTCCCGAAAGCACGGACGACGCGGCGATCCGCAACTGGATGGAGCGACGTGAGCATGAGCCCGGCGGCATGTTTCGGATCATCGCGGACATTCACACCAACAAGGCGCTCGGTTTCGCACAGGTCGCGCAGGTCCATCGCCGCAACGGCTACGGATATGGCGCAATCGCTCTTGCCCCCGATGTCCGCAGCCGCGGCCTCGGCCAGTCGACCCTTCGCTTTCTCGTGAAATTCGCGTCCGTCGAGCTTGGGCTGCGCAAGCTTCTCTCCGAGGTCCGCTCCGACAATTACGCGGCGATCCGCATGAATCTTTCGGTCGGATACCGCATACGCGGCACGCTTGAAGGGCATTTCATGGACAGCGACCATAAAACATACGATGTCGTGCTGTTCGAACGCATGCTTCCCCCTCCCGAAGCCTATACCGGCGGCGTTTCGAGCGCGCTGATGCCGGCGCACGGCATGCGCTAGGGCGTTTCCCTTCCGCACCATGCTTACCGGAATTGCCATGGAAAGACATCCATCATGAGCACCGTCGTCATTTCCCAGCCGATGCTGTTTCCGTGGCCGGGCCTGTTCGAGCAGCGCGCGCTGGCGGACGTATTCATCGATCTCGACGACGTGCAGTTCTCCAAGGGCAGCTTCACCAACCGCATCCAGCTGAAATTTCCCGGCGAACGCCGCTGGATGACAATACCGCTGGAAGGCAAGGGCAGCTTCCAGACCATCGCCGGGCTTGAAGCGGCGGGCGAAGGCTGGAAAAAGAGCCATCGCGACCTGCTGCGCCAGTCCCTGCGCGATGCGCCCTATCTGTCGGCGGCGCTCGACATTCTCGACGAGGTTTACCGGCACAATACGCTGTGCGACCTGCTGATCGCCAGCGTCGACGTTCCCGCCGCCTATATGGGCCTTCCCGCGCCGCGCCAGCGGGCGCGCAGCAGCAGCCTCGGCATCGGCGGCTCCTCCTGGCGGCGCGTCCTCGATCTGGCGCGGCATTTCGACGGCACCCGCTACCTGACCGGCCATGGCGCGGCGAACTATCTCGATCACGAAGCCTTCGAGCGGGCGGGCGTCGATGTCGAATATATGGACTATAGCTGCACGCCCTGGCCGCAATCCGGCGGCGCGTTCACCCCTTACGTCTCGATTCTGGATCTGATCGCCCACCAGGGCCCCCGCTCCATCGACTGTCTCAAGCCAGCGACACTCGGCTGGCGGAAATTTCTCGAATTGCGCAGGAGAACGGCATGAACCCAGCATATCCGACCATCAGCGACGCGGACCGGCAGCATTTTCTCGAAAAGGGCTACGCCGTCTGCGGCTCGTTCTTCGACGCCAGAACGCAGATCGAGCCGATTCAGGAACATATCCGCGTCATCATCGAGCTGCTTTGCAGGAAATACGAGGTCGAGGCCCCGACCGGAACGGCCTGGGACGCCATGACCATCGCCTATCCCGCCCTGATCGCGCGCAACCGCGCCTGGGGCGGCGAGGTCTATGACGCGATCAAGCAGATCCCCGCCTTCATGCAGCTCGTCACCAGCCCGGCCAACGGCAATGTCTTCGAGTCGCTGCGGCCGGGCTCGCTGCCGGGAATTGCCGCAAACGGCTACGGCATCCGCATCGACAATCCCGGCGAGGAGAAGTTCCGCGCCCAGTGGCATCAGGAATTCCCCGGCCAGTTGCGCAGCCTCGACGGCATCGTTTACTGGACGCCGCTGCTGCCGGTGCAGGCCGACATGGGGCCGGTGGAAATTGCCGAGGGCTCGCAGGCGGAAGGCCCGATCCCGGTCTATACCGACGACAAGGGCGTCGGCGCGACGGGGGCTTACGCCCTGCATCTCGACCGGTGCGACGAGCGCCTGGCGAAATACAAGGTCGTCGCGCCGCTGTCGAAGCCCGGCGATCTCATTCTCATGGACTTCATGACGATGCACCAGTCCGGCTTCAACGTTTCGAAAATTCCGCGCTGGAGCATTCAATACCGCTATTTCAACTATCGTGAGCCGGTCGGCATCCGCATCGGCTGGAAGGGTTCGTTCGCGGCGGGCGTCGATTTCGAAAAGGTCCTGCCCGAGCTTGCCATGCAGCGGAGCGAAAGCGCATGATGGCCTGCCGCGTTTGCCGGTCGGAGATTCCGGCGCCAGCCTTTTTCTCGGCGGCGCCGGCGCTGACCTCGATCAATACGCAGATCGGCATCGATACCGCCGTCTATCTCTGCGAGACCTGCGGCCATGCGCAGAATCCCGATATTCCCGATATCGCCGCGTTTTACGACAAGGATTACCGGATTTCGCTGCAGGGAGACGACCACGACCAGATTTTCGCCGTCGATGCCGCCGGAAAGCCGATCTTCCGCACCGATCACCAGGCCCGACTCAGCCTCGGCCTGCTGAACCTGCCCGAGGGTGCCCTCGTTCTCGATTACGGAGCGGCCAAGGCCACAACGTTGCAGCGCATGCTGGCCGCGCGGCCCGATCTCGTGCCGCATGTCTTCGACGTCAGCAGCGACTACCAGCAGGCATGGCAGGGCTGGGTCGAAGCCGGGCATCAGGCCGTCTACGGCATACCCGACCACTGGAACGGCCGGTTCGATGCAGCCATGAGCCATTTCGCGATCGAGCATGTCGCCGACCCCATGGATTTCCTGCGCTCGCTCAGGGCTCTGCTGAACCCCTCCGGCCGCCTGCTGCTTTCGCTGCCGGACGTTCACGGCAATCCGGGCGACATGGCGGTGGCCGACCATCTCAACCACTTCACCCTGCCCTCGCTCCAGCAAGCGTTGACGCAGGCCGGTTTCGGCGTCGAAACGGTCGACAGGACGTCCTTTCCCGGCGCTTTCTTCGTCACGGCCGTCGCAAGCCCGACGGGAACCGATCACGGCACCCTCCCCGCGCCGGAGGCCGTCGCCGATGCGCACCGGCGCAATGCCGCCATCTGCGCCTTCTGGGAAGACGCGCACCGGCGGATGGACGAGGCCGCGGACCGGATGGCGGGTGAGGTCTGCGCGATCTACGGAGCCGGGTTCTACGGCACCTGGATCGGCCACAAGATCGCGGGCCGGATGGATATCGCGGCGTTTCTCGACCAGAATCCGGGCTTGCAGGGGGCGGCCCGTCTCGGCAAGCCGATCCTGCCGCCCGATGGCTTGCCGCCGCATGTCCGGCATGTCTTCGCCGGTCTCAATCCCCTGAAGGCGCGGGCGATCATGGCATCGGTCCCGGCGCTTAAGGACAAGGATATCGACATCATCTGGCTGGAAGACCAGCCCGCATGACATGAAAGATAGGGCGCAGACCGTAATATCAGTCCGCGCCCTGCCCTCATTCTGACAAAACGGAAGCGCTCAGACGCGGGCGTGCTGGCAACCGGCGAGAAAGTCTCCGCGCCGTCGTGCGCTGCCAGGGCCTCCGGCTCCAGCCCGAAGCAGGTCAGGGTCTGGTAACGCTCCCCGACGATGGACGTCAGGCAATCGAGATTTTCCGTGCGGTATTCGTGGAAGAAGCCGTGCTGGCCGCGATGATGCTCGATATCCTGCGGCAGTTCGCTGAGTTCTACCCGGTAGATGAGATTGCCGTCGCGGCGGCTTTCACCCGCCTGCGGCAGAGCGATGGCAGTGCGGCATAGATGCACGTATTTGTCGACAGCATGCACCGGCGCCAGCGTGTAGCGGCTGCGCAGATGCGCTGCCATCGCGTCCCAGAACCGCGCCTTGGCAGCTTGCGTCTGCGCATGGCCGCCCTGCCAGACCAGCAGATGCGGCGAGGAGCAGGCGTTCTGGTCGAGCAGGAAAACATCGTTGTAGAAACCGCGCATCAGTTCGGCCATGGCCTCTTCACCGGCATCCGGCACGCGCACGATATTGGCGTTTCCCGCCAGAATGCCGAAGGCCAGCGAAAAGGCGAAATTGACCGGCACGTTGGCGGGCACGATATACAGCACGAGCCCGCGCCCCAGCCGCCTGTGGCGCGCATCGACATTGCGCGCCAGCCACGCCAGATTGGCGGACCGGCACCAATAGGCGAAGGCTGCGATATCGGGATACTGGCGGGCGGCGGGCAAGGCCAGCAGCGCCTTCGACAAAGCCGAGAGGAAGGCCAGCGCCTGCGGCGCATAGGGCGGCAGCGGCCTGCATTCCAGCGCCGCAAGCGGGCCGCCCGCGCGCAGCGTGACGGGAAGCTCAGGAACGGGTTTCATAGGTATCGCTGCACCCTCTGACCTCGGCCCGGGCAACGCGGCCGAGCACCGAGAAATTTGCCGTGGCGCCCACAAGGGCAATCGTCCATGCAACGACACGCCTTTCGAGAGTATCCAGCTGGCCATATTGCATCTTGCCCGCCTCGTTGCGCGGCAGGCTGGCAATGGAGTAAACCGCGATTGCCGTCGGGCTGAGCTTCAGGTCCGCCGCCAGCGCTGCCTTCACCTGCCTTGCGGTATCGGCATCGGCATTCACCAGATGGATTTCCAGAAAATCGTCTCCGCCGGAACAGGCCGCTTCATGACCGGCGGCGTTCAGCCCCGCCTCGACATCCTGCAAATTGATACGGTAGCCGAACATCTTCAGGAAACGCTTGAGCCGCCCCGTGATGAAATAATCGCCATCGCGAAAGGCGAGATCGCCGGTTTTCAGTACGCCGCCATGGACGTCTCCGGCGGCGAGATCGTCGGCGCTTTCGGCATAGCCGAGCGACACGTTCGGCCCGGCATAGACGAGTTCGCCCGGCCTGTTTGCGGCTTCGATGCGCTGGCCGTCAGCGTCCTCCAGCCAGAATTCGCCGCCGGGAATGGCGCCGCCGATGCTGCCCGCCTTCTCCGCGACGCGGCCGGGATCGAGATAAGACATGCGCGCGGTCGCTTCTGTCTGGCCATACATGCTGACGAAGCGCCTGCTCGAAAACGCCCTTGTCCTGACCGAGTGCGAGGCTCATCCGTTCCTTGCGGGCTTCGAATTCCTGGCGGTCGTCCGTGACGGTCATGAGTGTGGAACCTTGTTCGAAGAGATTGAAAGAGAAGCTCAGGCGCGCATGCGGGCCGTGAGCGGCGAGAAAGTCTGCGTGTCGACGCGGCCAGCCAGTTCCCGCAGCACGGCGCAGACGCGATCGATATCCGCCTCGCTCATGTCGTGGTAGCTCGGCAGGTTGATGGCGCGTTCGGGAATGCTCCAGGCATGGCGGTTATGCGGGCAGGGCGCAAACATCGGCAGGCTGGACAGCGGATGGAAGAATACGCGGGCATCGATATCGGCGGCGGAAAAGGCCGCCTGCATATCCTCGCGGGCGATGCCGGTTTCCGGCGCGAAAACGGCGGTCGGCATCCAGGCGCCGTTGACCGTGCCTTCCGGCTCCGGGTTCATCGACAGGCCGGGCAGGCCGAGAAGCCGCTGCCGGTAGGCCGCGAAAATCTCCCGCTTGCGCGCCGTCAGTTCCTCGATGCGCTCCATCTGGGCGCAGCCGATGGCCGCCTGAATGTTCGACATCTTGTACTTGAAGCCGACCATATCCGGCCAGAACTGCTTTTTCTGGTTGCGGGCGCGGCCGTGATTGCTGAGCGTCAGCACCTTTTCGTAGAGGTCTTCGTCACTGGTGACGAACATTCCGCCTTCGCCTGTCGTCAACGTCTTGGTGCCGTGGAAGGAATAGGCGCCGAAGCGGCCCATCGACCCGGCGCGCTTCCCGTGCCAGACGGAACCGATCGCCTCGGCGCTATCCTCGATGACGGGAATGCCGGTCTTTTCGCCCAGCGCCAGCAGCGCATCCATGTTGGCGAGATTGCCATAGATATGGGTGGCGATGATGGCGCGGGTGCGCGGCGTGATGGCCCGCTCTGCGGCTTGCGCGTCGATGCACCAGCTTTCCGGATCGATATCCACGAAGACGGGGGTTGCGCCCAGATGCACGACCGGAGAGACCGTCGCCACCCAGTTGGTGTCGGCCAGGATCACCTCGTCGCCCGCCCCGATGCCGAGCGCGGCCAGCCCCAGATGCAACGCGCCGGTGCAGCTCGACGTGGCAATGGCGTAGCGGGCGCCGATATGCTCGCGGAACTGCGCCTCGAAGCGCAGGATGTAATCGTAGCAGCGCTCGCCCCAGCCGTTTGCGGCCGCATCGGCGGCATAGCCGGTTTCCAGCGCCGTAATCGAGGGCTTGGTGTAGAGAATGCGCGTCGTCATTGCGTTCCGTCCTGTCTGGCTACCGCCTTGCCCGGTCGCGGTCCACCGCGGCAGGCTTGCGCGCTGGCGCGGGATTGTCGTTGATCGGCTCCAGCGTCGCGATGATGTCGTCGGGAATCAGGCATGGATCGTCAGCCTCGGCACCGCCGTCACAAACGTCCCACCCCAGTCTCTGATATACGAAAGCTGCGTCATTATTTCGGCCTGGAGATTCCATGGCAGGATGACCACCCTTTCCGGTTTTTCACGTTTGAGCACATCCTCGCAAACGATCGGGATCCGGCTCCCCGGCAGGAATTGCCCCTGCTTGGCGGGGTTCCTGTCGACCGCGAAGGAGAGAAGGTCGGGCTTGATGCCCGCATAATTCAGAAGCGTGTTGCCCTTGGCCGCCGCTCCGTAAGCGGCAACTTTCAATCCCTGCCGCTGGCAATCGATGAGGAAGGCGGTGAAATCGTTGCGCACGCGCTGCGCCTCGCCCTGAAACGCCGCGTACCAGGCAAGATCGCGCATGCCCGCCGCCGCCTCGCGGGCAAGCAGGGCTTCCACAGAAGCCTGCCGGGCATGGGCGTTGGCATCGCTGCGGCAGGCGAAAACGCGCAGGCTGCCGCCGTGCCAGGGCGTCGTCTCGACATCGAACACCGTCAGGCCGTTTTCCGCGAAGATGCGCTCCACCGCCGTCAGCGACAGGTAGGAATAATGCTCATGGTAAGCGGTGTCGAACTGCGCTTCGTTCACCATGTTGAGAAGATGCGGGAATTCGAAGGTGGCGACGCCCGCGGGCTTCAGCAGCACGGCGAAGCCGCGCACGAAATCGTTGATATCGGGCACATGCGCCAGCACATTGTTGGCGGCGGTCAGATCGGCGGCATGGCCCTTGGCGGCAAGATCGCGGGCGAGCGCCTCGCCGAAAAACTCTTCGACGACCGCAATGCCCTTCGCGCGCGCGGCTTCGGCGGTGCTGCGCGTCGGCTCGATGCCGAGGCAGCCAATGCCCGCATCGCGCACATATTGCAGCAGGTAGCCGTCATTGGAGGCGACCTCCACCACATGCGAGCCCGGCCCGAGCCCGAACCGCGCCGTCATGTCAGTGACATAAGCGCGGGCATGCTCCAGCCACGATGTGGAGAAGGAGCTGAAATAGGCGTAAGCCTCGGAGAAGAAGGTTTCGCGCTCGGCGAAATCCTCGGTCTGCACCAGAAGGCATTGCGTGCAGACGCGGATGACCAGCGGATACCACAATTCCGGCCTGCCGAGATTTTCCGCCGCCACATAGGAGTTCGAGGGCGGCGCGGTGCCGAGATCGAGAAAAGGCGCCATGGCCCCGCAACCGCAATGACGGCACTTCATGCTGCGACTCCATCGAATTTCGCGGTGATGAAAGGATGGGCCCGGTCGCGGGGCGACTGGTTGACGACCGGCAGCGGCCAGTTCAGCCCGAGCGCCGGATCGGCGGCGTTCAGCCCCGCCTCCGCTTCGGCGCGATAGGGCGCGGAATGGGCATAGATCATCCGCACATCGCCGCTCAACGCCTGAAAGCCATGGGCGAAACCGCGAGGAATGAGCAGCGAGCGGGCATTCTCCGCCGAAAGCCCGGTGGCGAAATGCCGGAGGAAGGTCGGCGAATTGCGCCGCAGGTCGACGGCGACATCCAGCACCGCGCCCGCAACGCAGGTCACCAGCTTGATTTCGGCAAAGGGCGGCATCTGGTAATGCATGCCACGCACCGTGCCTGCTTCGCGCGTGCCGGTTTCGTTGATCTGCGCCACCGGACCGTCCCAGCCGAGTTCCGCCAGTTCTTCCGCGCAGAACAGGCGGGTGAGGAAGCCGCGCTCGTCGCCGAGGCGCAGGCGCTCGATCAGATGCAGGCCCGCCATCGGGGTTTCGGCGATCCGGAAGCGCCCGCTCATCCCGCCGCCCTTGCCGGAACGCGCAGCAGCGCCTCATAGGCGGCGATATCGGCTTCGCAGAGCGCGCGCGCGTCACAACCCGCCCGCAGGCCCTGATACCAGGCGAAGGTGCGCGCCACGGTCTCATCGAGGCTCCAGCGCGGCGCATAGCCCAGTTCGCGCATGGCAAGGCTGCTGTCGAGCATCAGGTAACCGGCCTCGTGCGGGCCTTCCATGCCGTCGCCGAGCAGCATATCGCCGCCGCCGAAGGCCTTGCGCGCCTTTTCCAGCACATGACCGACGCTGGCCGCCGCCCGGTGATCGGGACCGAAATTCACCGCCGGGCGGAAATCGGCATCGTGCCACAGGCGCTCGGCCAGCAGCATATAGCCGTTCAGCGGCTCCAGCACATGCTGCCAGGGGCGCACGGCCTGCGGGCGGCGCACCTGCAACGGCTCGCCCGCGCCCCAGGCGCGCACGGCATCGGGAATCAGCCGGTCCTCGGCCCAGTCGCCGCCGCCGATGACATTGCCCGCGCGCGCCGTGGCGATGCCGATGCGGCGGCTGCGGAAGAAGGAATTGCGATAGCTGGCGGTGACGATTTCCGCCGCCGCCTTGCTGGCGCTGTAGGGATCATGGCCGCCGAGCGGATCGTCTTCGGTAAAGGGGCGCGCATGCTCGGGGTTTTCATAAACCTTGTCGGTGGTCACCACGACGACCGAGCGGATATCGGGGGCGACGCGCAGGCTGTCGAGCAGGTTGGCGGTGCCCTGCACATTGGTCTCATAGGTGGCGAGCGGATCGCGATACCCGGCGCGCACCAGCGGCTGGGCGGCGAGATGGAAGACGATCTCCGGCCGCGCCTTCAGAACGCGCGCCTGCACCGCCAGCCGGTCGCGGATATCGGCGATGCCGCCGGGGTCGCGGGCGTCCTCGCCCAGCAGCGCATGCAGCGACGGCTCGCTCGGGGCAGGCAGGGACAGGCCGCTCACCTCCGCGCCAAGCTGCCTCAGCCACAGCGCCAGCCAGCTTCCCTTGAAGCCGGTATGGCCGGTCAGAAGCACGCGCCGGTTTTTCCAGAAGGAGGGATGAGGCGCCGTCATGACCAGTTCTTCCACGGCGGGTTGCCGCTTTCCCACAGGCTTTCGAGGTGGTTCTTGTCGCGCAGCGTATCCATCGGCAGCCAGAAGCCCTCGTGGAAATAGGCTTTCAGCTCGCCGTCATGGGCAAGGCCCGAAAGCGGCTCGCCTTCCCAGGAGGAGCTGTCGTCGGTGATGCGCTCCAGCACTCTCGGCGACAGCACGAAGAAGCCGCCATTGATGAAGCCGCCTTCGCCCGCCGGTTTCTCGATGAAACCGTTCACCGTGTCGCCATCCAGCTTCAGCGCGCCGTAACGGGCGGGCGGGCGCACGGCGGTCACCGTCGCCATCTTGCCATGGGATTTATGAAAGCGGATCGTCTCGGCGATGTTCACATCGCTGACGCCATCGCCATAGGTGAAGCAGAAGGCGTCCTCGTCCTTGATATAGGCGGCGACGCGCCGCAGGCGGCCGCCGGTCATGGAAAACTCGCCGGTATCCACCAGCGTCACGCGCCAGTCCTCGGCGCTCTTGCGGTGGAACTGCATGCGGTTCTGCGCCAGCTCGAACGTCATGTCGGAGGTGTGCAAGCCGTAATTGGCGAAATATTCCTTGATGACATAGCCGCGCCAGCCGCAGCAGATGATGAAATCGCGGATGCCGTGGCCATGATACAGCTTCATGATGTGCCAGAGGATCGGCCGCCCGCCGATCTCGACCATCGGTTTCGGCTTGAGATGGGTTTCCTCGGCCAGCCGCGTGCCGAGCCCGCCCGCGAGAATGACCGCCTTCATACCGTCATTCCCCTGGCCCGCGCCTTTCGGCGGGCAGTCCGCCCCTGCATCACCCTCGACATTCCGCCTATCCCGGTTCATTTCCTGACGGAACCTTAGCGGCCGAAACTGTCGTCAAACTGGTGTCAGCGCGCCCGGATATAGTCCGCGAGACGCGAGGCAGCCTCCGCCACATGGGCGGGATCGCGCAGGAAGCAGGCGCGCATGAACAGCTCTCCGCCCGCGCCGAAGGCGGTTCCTGGCGCAAGCCCCACGCCCGTTCTGTCGACGATGTCCATGGCGGCGGCGCGGCTGTCGGTCACGCCGTCGATCTTGAGGAAGGCATAGATCGCCCCGTCCGGCTTCAGCGTCTCGACGCGGTTGGTGGCGATCAGCGCATCGCAGAGAATGTCGCGGGCGGCCTTCGCCTTGTCGATGTTGGATTGCACGAAGGCATCGCCCGCCTCCAGCGCCGCCACCGCGCCTTTTTGCAGGAATTGCGCCACGCCCGAGGTCGAATACTGGATGAGGTTTTCCAGCACCTGCCCGATTTCCGGGGCTGCGACGATCCAGCCGACGCGCCAGCCGGTCATCGACCAGTTCTTCGAGAAGGAGTTGACGAAGATCACCCGGTCCCCGGGCTCCATCACATCGAGGAAGGAGGGCGCGCGGGCGCCCGCGTAGAAATAGCGGGCGTAGATTTCATCGGCCATGATCCACAGGCCATGGCGGCGCGCCAGCGCCAGAATGGCGGCGAGATCCTCGCGGGTCGCCGTCCAGCCGGTCGGGTTGGAGGGCGTATTGATGAACAGCGCCTTCGTCTTCGGCGTTACGGCGCTTTCCAGCCGCTCGATATCGAGCGACCAGCGCCCGCCGGAAAACTGAAGCTCGACGCCGACGGAGCGGGCGCCTGCGATATCCAGCGCGGCGGCGATATTCGGCCAGGCGGGCGTCAGGTAGATCATCTCGTCGCC
>JBDHTA010000121.1:0-12855 GCA_039808465.1 Rhizobiaceae bacterium
GCCTGATCCACGCCACCCATATGACGGCGGATGAACGCCGCCGCATGGCCTCAAGCGGCGCGGTGGCCGGGCTTTGCCCGATCACGGAAGCCAATCTCGGCGACGGCATCTTCGACGCGGCCCCGTTTCTGGAAGAGGGCGGCCGCTTCGGGATCGGCTCGGATTCCAACATCGCGATTTCCGTGCCGGAGGAATTGCGCCTGCTGGAATATTCGCAGCGCCTGATGCGCAGGCAGCGCAACGTGCTGGCCGACAGCGGCGGTTCGACCGGCCGCAGGCTGTTCGAGCAGGCGATCCTCGGCGGCAATCTGGCGCTGCATGCGCGCGCGGGTCTGGCCGTCGGTAACGAGGCCGACATGGTTTCCCTCAACGGGGAAGAGGCCGGTTACCTCGAACACGACGCGCTGCTGGATCACTGGATTTTTGCCGGGCGCATTCCTGTCGATGCCGTGTGGGCGAGGGGGGTGAAGCAGGTGGAGAATGGCCGCCATGTCCATCGGGCCCGTATCGGAGCGCGGTTCCGGGCCGCCATGCGCGGGCTGCTGCGGGATTGAAGCCGTCAGAGCCGTCCCGGCGAGAAGGGTGACAGCGCCGCATCCGCCGGGGCATTGGCCTGAAGCGCCTGGCCGAGAAGCCTTGCGGTTGCGGGCGCGCCGCCAAGGCCGGTATAGCCATGCCCGAAGGCGTAATAGACGTTTTCCCGCGCAGGCGAACGGCCGATGACGGGAAGCTCGTCGGCCATGGCGGGCCGGTTGCCCATCCATTTCGAAACGCCGGGCGCATCGAGGGAGACGGGCAGGCCGGGAAGATAGCGGCCCGCCAGCCGCAGCAGCGCCTCGGCCCTGCGCCAGTCCGGCGGCGAATCCGGCGCGGCGATCTCGACCTGACCGGCAAAGCGCATGCCCGCCGCCATCGGCGTCGCGACCATCAGCGCGTCGTCGAACATCACCGGGCGGTTGAGCCGGGGCGCCTGCTCCACCGTCACATGATAGCCGCGCTCGGCCAGAAGCGAGGGGCGAGCGCCGGACTGGAGCGCCAGCGGCCGGGAAAACGCGCCGCAGCACACCACTGCTCCGTCGCAGCCGAAACGGCCCGCCGATGTCTCGATATGCGTCAGCCGCTGGCCATCGAAACCCAGCCGCTCGACGGCGGCGATTTCGAAGCGAACGCCCCGGCTCCGCGCAAAGGCCGCCAACCCAGCCACATAGGCTGCCGGGTCGGTGCAATGCCCGCCTTGCTCGACCAGAATTGCGCCGTGGCAATCCGGCGCGATTTCCGGCTCCTGCCCGCGAAGGGCGGCGCCATCCAGAAAGCTCCAGCTTACGCCAAGGTCGCGGCGAAGCTGCCACCACGCCCTGTCCCGGTTCAGCGCATCCCGGGTGCGATAGGTGTATAGCAGCCCGTCCTTGCGGATGAGATGGGAGAGCCCGGCTTCCCGCGCCAGCGCAAGATGCAGATCGGCGGAGTTTGCGAGCAGTTGCGCCAGTGCGGCCGCCTTGTGCCGCACCTTGGCTTGCGAGCCTCCCGAAGCCAGAAAGCGCAGGAAATGGCCAGCATGGCGCAGGGCGTAGCCGATCCGGCCGCCGAGCGGCGCGGAGGCGCCGAAAACGAAGGACGGCAGGGTGCGCCACAGATCCGGCGTCGCCACCGGTATGATCGAGGCGGGGCACAGCCAGCCGCCATTGCCGAAGCTTGCCGCCGCGCGGCTTCCGGGCGGTTCGCGGTCGAAAACGGTGACGGCATGGCCGAGCCGGTTGAGTTCGATGGCGCAGGTGACGCCGATGATTCCGCTTCCGATGACGGCGATATGGCTCACGGTTCAGATCCCCAGCGCCAGCCCGTCCTTGCGCGGATCCGATCCCCCCGCCAGCGTGCCGGTGACGGGATCGATCCAGATCGCCTGCGCGCCGCCGATGGGAAGATGAGCGACCTGCACGCTGTGCCCGCGCCCGGTCAGTCCGGCGACGATGGAAGCGGGCATCGAGCGTTCCACCTCGGCGAAACCCTTGAAATAGAAGGCTCTGGGCAGGTTGATCGCATCCTGGATGTCCAGCCTGAAATCGACGAGGTTGGTGATCAGCTGCGCATGGCCGATAGCCTGATAATCGCCGCCCATGACGCCGTAGACGAGCGCGGGCCTGCCATCCTTCAGCATCATGCCCGGCATGATCGTGTGCAAGGGCCGCTTGCCGGGGCCGAATTCGTTGGGATGGCCGGGCGTAAGGTTGAAGCCGTTGCCGCGGTTCTGAAGCATGACGCCGGATTCCGGGGCGAGCACGCAGCTTCCGAAATGGAAATACAGCGAATTGATCAGCGTGACCGCGTTCCCGGCCCGGTCGACGACGGAAATCGTCGTCGTGTCGGATTTGCGCGTCTGCGGCTCCGGCAGGATTTTGAGGGACCGGTCGGCGCGGATCATGCCCGCCAGTTCGCGCGCGTAACCGTCATCGGTGAAATGCGCCTGATCGATTTCGGAAAAATCCGGGTCGCCGATCCTTCTGTCGCGCTCGCGATAGGCAAGCCGCGCCGCTTCCAGCAGAAAATGGAACCGTTCGGCGCTGAAATGATCCGTTTTCGGCAGATGCTTGAGGATGTTGAGCAGCAGCAGGGCCGTCGCGCCCTGATTGCTGGCGGGAATTTGCAGCACCTCGAAGCCGCCATAGCCGGAGCGGGCCGGTTCGACGTAATCCGCCTTCGTCGCCGCCAGATCCTCATGGGTGATGACGGAGCCGCCCCGTTGCAGGGTGCGGATGATGTCGTCGGCGACGGGACCGGTGTAAAAGCCGTCGCGCCCCCTGGCGGCCACCGTTTCCAGCGTTCTGGCAAGCGCTGGCTGGCGGTGGATGTCGCCGCTTTTCGGGGCGGCGCCTGAGGGCAGGAAAACCGCCGCCGCGTTCGCATCGGCGGCCAGCGCGCTTTCGAAGGAAACCCAGTCCAGCGCCACGCGGTCGGCGACGGCATAGCCGCCGACGGCCAGCCGGATCGCGGTTTCGAACAGCTTGCCCCATTCCATGCTGCCGTGATCGCGGTGCAGGCGCTCCCAGGTATCGACCGCGCCGGGGCAGGTGACGGACAGCGCGCCGCGCAGCGGCATCTGCGTGTGCCCCTGACGGCGAAGCTCATCGGCGCTGGCCCGGCTGCCGCTGCGGCCCGAGCCGTTGATGGCGATGGTCCGCGCATTCGCGGCGGAATAGCCGAGCACGAAACTGTCGCCGCCGATGCCGCTGGATTGCGGCTCGACCACGAGCAGCACCGCCGCCGCGCAGATGGCGGCGTCGAAGGCGTTTCCGCCCGCCTAAAGAATCTGGAAGGCGGCGGCGGAAGCGGCGGGATGCGCGGTCGCCACCATCTGCTCTCTGCCGCGCACGGCGGAACGGCCGGGAAAATGAAAATCTCTCATCGGTCACGCATCTCGGCACGGATGCTGCGGAGGACGTCGGCCTGAAGGGCGGCGAATTCTGGCAGCCTGTGGGTTTCGGGGGTGCGGGGGCGCGGCAGGGCCACATCATAGACGGTCTTGATCCGGCCCGGATTGGAGGACATCACGAAGATGCGGTCGGACAGGAACACCGCCTCCTCGACATCATGGGTGACGAAGATCACGGTCAGGCGCTCGCGCTCCCAGACTTCGGTCAGCAATTCCTGCATCTGCACCCGCGTCAGCGCGTCGAGCGCGCCGAAGGGCTCGTCCATCAGCAGCAGCTTCGGCTTGTAGGACAGCGCCCGGGCAATCGCCACGCGCTGCTTCATGCCGCCGGAAAGCTGGGCCGGATAGCGGTCGGCGAACTGTTCCAGCCCCACCAGCCTGAGCTGCGCCATGGCCAGCTCGCTGCTTTCGGCGGCGGAATGGCCGGTGGCCGTGAGGGCGAATTCGACGTTCCTGCGGGCGGTGAGCCAGGGCAGCAGCGTATAGCTCTGGAACACGACGCCGCGATCGGGGCCGGGGCCGGTGATATCGCCGCCGTCGACCTTGAGATCGCCGTCATCGAAGGATTGCAGACCGGCGATGATCGACAGCAGCGTGCTCTTGCCGCATCCGGATGCGCCGACCAGCGACACGAATTCGTTCTGGCGAATGGAGAGGGAAACCTTGTCGAGAACGGTGACGCGCTCCCGTCCGGCGCGCCCGGCAGGGAAGGTCTTGATGAGATCGCGGATCAGCAGCTTGTCCATCAGTGCTTCTCCCCGTAGCGGAACATGCGTTTTCCGGCGAATTTCATGATCTGGTCGCTGATGAGGCCGAGCAGGCCGAGAACGACGATATAGCCGATGACGGTATCGGTCTGGAAATAGCGCTGCGCGACGGTGATGCGGTATCCGAGGCCGCTATTGGCGGCGACGAGTTCGGCGAGCACCACCCATGTCCACGCCCAGCCGAGAGAAACGCGTAAGGTATCCCAGATCTGCGGGGCGGCGGAGGGCAGGATGATTTTCGTGACGATCCTGTAGTCGCTGAGGCCGAGCGTGCGCCCGAGGCCGATGAAATCCGGCGGCACGCGCTTGATGTTGTCCATGAACATCAGGGCCTGCTGGAAGAAGGTGCCGATCCAGATGACGAGGAATTTCTGGGTGTCGGAGGTTCCGGTCCACAGGATCGTGAGCGGCACGAAGGCGACGACGGGCATGTAGCGGATGAAATCGAGAAAGGGCTCGATGGCCGCGTCCCAGAACCGGTAATTGCCGATGAGCACGCCGACGGCGAGCGCCGAGACCGAGGCAAGGGCAAAGCCGACGCCGATGCGGTAGGAGCTGCTGGCGATATCGGCGAGCAGGGTGCCGTCGGCGGCAAGTGTTGCCAGCCGCGTGAGGATGGCGGCAGGGGAGGGCAGGAAGATCGGCCGGACGAAGCCGCTGGCGTTGATGCCCCACCACAGCGCGAAGAACAGGATGAAGGCGCAGGCCGAGATGGTGATATATCCACCCGGCGAAACGTCGGCCTGCATGCTGAACAGGGATTTCTTGCGGGGCTTTGCCATGTTGATGCCTTGCGCGTTGAGGAACGGACTTGCGGGGCCCGGGCCAGCGGGCGAATGGTTCCTAAGGCAGATCCCGGCGGCTGACCAGACTGTAGGTGTCGCCCGGATAGGTGAAGGTGCTGAAAGTGACGGGCGTATCGCCCACCCAGGTCCGGCGCGTGACGACCATGCAGGGGCGCGGCGCGTCGAAATTCAGGAAATCGCAGATCTGGCTGCTGGCCATCGTCGCGTAGACGACATGCTCGATGCGGGTGGCATCGGAGATGGAGCGCAGGTAGCGGGTCGCCGGAACCGCGAAGAAATCATGCTCGAGATAATCGGGCGCGAAAGCGGGCAGGATCAGCCGGTCGTCGACCTGGATCGGAATGCCGTCCTCCTTGTGGACGATAACCGAATGCAGCAGCTTCGATCCGCGCGGAATATCGAAATAGGCGCATTGCTCCGGCTCGGCGCGCACCGTTTCCAGAATCTTGATGTCCTGCGTATGGGTATTGCCCCGGAGGGCGATATCCTCGCCGATATCCTTCAACTCCATCAGTTCCGAGCGGACCGGCGGCGCCGACACGAAGGTTCCGAGCCCCTGAACCCGGTCGACGATGCCCGCCGCCGACAGTTCCCTGAGGGCGCGGTGCACCGTCATTCTCGACACGCCCAGCTTTTCGACAAGCTCGGATTCGGAGGGAAGCCTGCCGCCATCCTTCAGGTCGCCGCGCCTGACCTGCTCGACGATATGGTCCTTGACCATCTGGTAGAGCGGCAATGCGTCTTTCCGGGTGCCTTGCTTCGACATGGGAACCTCAGGGGAGACGGCCGGCGCGGATGGCCGGCCGCCTTCCGGTTGCGTTACAAGGATTTCAGGGCCGTGGTGTCGATCGCCTGCTCGGCCGTGAAGGTCTTGCTGATCAGGCCGAGTTCGACGGCGGCTTCATTGACGGCCGGGAAGGTCTTGGTGGCGAAGTCACCGGCAAGAAGGGTCTTGCTTTCCTCCAGCGTGTAGTAATGCACGCCCGCGAAGGTGGAGCCCAGCTCGCCGGTATCGGAGCCGACGCCCTTGGCGATGATCGCCTGGCACTCTTCGGGATTCTTGTTGTAGGCGTCGACCGCTTCGCCCCAGCTCTTGACCATGGCGCGAACCTGCCCCGGGCGCTCCTGAAGCGTGCGCGTGGTCACGACGAAGCAATCGCTGATCAGGCCGGGATTGTCGGCGGCGGTGTGCAGCAGTTGCAGGTCGGGGTTCGCCTTCAGGGCAGCCGAGATATAGGGCTCGTAGGTCACCATCGCATCGGCGGAACCGGCGAGAACGGCCGCCGCCGCCTGGGCGGCGGGCGTGTTGATGGTGGTGATGTCCTTCAGGGTCAGGCCCGCTTTCTTCAGGGCGTCGGCAATCAGCAGATGGCTGGTCGAGCCTTCCTCATAGGCCACCGATTTCCCCTTGAGGTCGGCGATGGAGGTGATCGCCTTGCCCGCAACCACGGCGTCGGCGGTCGAGCTGTAGTCTTCCAGCAGGACGATGCGGTAGTCGTCCGAGGTCTGGAGGTGTTGCAGCACGTTGTGGGTCGCCGAATTGGTGCCCTGGATCTCGCCGCTGGCGAGGATGGCGAGGTTGGCCGCGTCCTCGGTGTAGGAAATGAATTCCACGCCTTCCAGCCCGTTGGCCGCGAAGATGCCCTTCTCCTGCGCGACATACCACATGCCGTAGCCGATCCACGGCTGGATGGAGATCTTGAAGATGCCCGGCTCCACCGTTTCGGAAGCCCAGGCTGACGAGGACAGAAGATAGGGCATGGCCAGCGTGCCGCCCATCAGAGCCATCATGTTGCGTCGTGTGATGTCCATTTTCGTTCCCTTGTCGATCGTTGGCATTGGAGAAAGGCACGGCCGGGGCGCCATTTTTCCGGCGATGCGGTCACGGTCAGGCAAAGCCTTGGGCGAGGTTGATCATGATCTGCCCGGCATCGTTGCTATCGCCGGGGCCGGGCAAGGCCCCCAGCCAGGCCACGGAGCCGGTGCAGAAGACGAGCCCGCCGCCCTTGTGGCGATAGACGGTCATATCCGCCCGCCGCAGCGTTTCCCGCTCGGCGTCGCCATCGGCCAGCCAGACTTCGGGCCGGACCTGGAAACTGCTGTCGAAGCCGTCGGCAACCGCAAGACGCACCAGATTGGCCGGGGTTTCCTGCGAACGGACGATGGCGTCGATTTCATAACCGGCGGCGCCGCCGAGAACCGTGCCGCTATCGCCGAAACTGTCGCCCGAAACACGGTCGAACAGCCAGGCATATTCGCCGCCATAGCTCGCTTCCAGCCGCCTGTACGGGCGCGCCGGGCCGAAACTCATGATGAGATAGGTGACACCGAGATAGGATTGCGGATTGCGCAACCCCCGGTCTTCCCAGTTCCCGCCCGGCTCGCCGGTGATCGACATATGCGATTCACCCGGGCGCCCGGTCCAGATGTCGCTCTTGACCCGGCGCAGCTCCATGGTTTCGCCCTGATGCGCGACGACCCAGTAGAAGCCGTTGCCGCCGAGATAGGCGAGATTGCCGCCCCCGGCGAGATGGGCATCGAGCGCCTTCATCATCGGGGTGGACCAGTATTCGGGATGGCTGCCGGTCAGCAGGCCGGAATAGGGCGAAACCGCCTCGGCGCCGAAATCATGCAGATCCCGGTCGGTGAGGATATCGATGCCGATGCCGTTGCGGGCGTAGAATTTCAGCAATTGCAGATCGACCGGCAGCAGATGCGGGCAATTGGAAAGCGGATAGTGATAATCGTCGCGCAGGGTCGCGCGCGGGCGTCTGGCCGAAGTCAGGCTGACGCCGCTGAGATCG
This sequence comes from Rhizobiaceae bacterium, assembly GCA_039808465.1. Lineage (GTDB taxonomy): Bacteria > Pseudomonadota > Alphaproteobacteria > Rhizobiales > Rhizobiaceae > Metarhizobium. Next base: position 7,805 of record JBDHTA010000121.1, read on the forward strand.
GTGTGCACGTCGTAGAGGCACAGGAATTCGTTATCTACGGAAAACTGGTGGCCGCGATCCCAGCCATGCCATGGGTAGCGGGCGGGCGGCAGGCGCTCGTCGGCATAGGCGAGATAGGTATTGGTCGGCAACAGGAAGGCAAGCGGCGCCGCCGGAGTTTTCGGCCGCACGAAGAACGGCAGCCTCTCGGCGCCCGCGCCGGTGGTTATCTCTACCGCGTAGACGCCCGAGCGGGCATCGTCCGGAACCTCGATGTGTAGATCCGCAGGCCAGTCGAAGCCGCCGAAATCGTCGTCATGCAGGTGAATCGCATCGAAATGACCGGGATCCAGCCGGGGATCGTGAATTTCGCCGGTGAACCGGGGGGAGGCGACCACAAAGGTCGGCATGTTATGAAGGGTCAGCTTTCCCGGCTGGCCGCCGAGCGGCTCGATGCCGGTCACCGGCCCCCTTGCCGGGAAGCGCCATTCGAAATGCGTCTCGCCATTGTCGACCTCGATGCGGCCGATGCGGCCATTCAGCGTTCTCACATCCGCCGCACCGTTCGAGCCGATGGAGACGGGCATGCCGCGCAGAGGCGGAAAACGATCGAGGGAAGCCTTTCCGGCGACGCCATCGGCGGTCTCGATTTCCACGTTGACGGCGGAGGGCGTCACCGAAAGGGTGAGCGTCGCCCACACCTCGTTGCGCAGGCTTCCGAGCTGGATCGGGCCGCCGCTTCCGGTGACTTCCAGAACCCCGCCATCGTTGACGGTGATCCCGAGATCACCGGCCGCGAAGAGATATTTCAGGCCCTGATTGGCGGTGAGAAGGAATTCGAAACGGATGCGCCAGAGATCGCCCTGAACCCGGGCTTCCCCGGGAAACTCGATCCATGAGCCGAGATCGTACTGCCTGATTTCGAAGGGGCCGCCGAGCCGTTCCACCCTCCACGGAAAAACCTCGGTCTCGTCGCGGTCGATGGAAAGGATGCGGATTGTGGCGTTGGGGTCGTTGCAGGAGAGGAAGGCCTGTGTCCGTTCACCGGCGCGAAGAGACCAGGGTTCGATGAACCCGGCCACGGGCATGGCGGCGTGATTGAGGTGTCGCCTCATATCCGTTCCCCTTCCTTATTCGTTCCTGAAACAGATATAATTGTATATACTTCCTGTCAATCTTGCAGGCCGTGGGGCACGGGTATTGCTTGCCCGTTCTGGCAGGGTGAGTTTTCGGCAATCCTTACAACTGTTTCGTTCTTTTTCCCGCGCCGTGGCGACGGGTTTTTAAGCCGCCAACTCACATAGGCAAGCAAAGGGAGCGGTCATGCCCCTGCATGGCCGCGGCGTCTTGCGGCCATCGCCGTGACCTCGACGCGCATGCCCGTGGTCGCCAGCGCGGTGACCCCGACGGCGCAGCGAACGGGATAGGGTTTCCTGAAAAAGCGGCGATAGACATCGTTGAAGGCGGGGCGGTCGGCCATGTCGGTGAGATAGATCGTCAGATGCAGGACGTCGTCCAGGCTGCTGCCGCATTTTTCGAGCGAGGTCTTGAGGCAGGCGAGCGTGCATTCGCTTTGCGCCTCGATGCCGCCGAGTTCGAGGCCGCCATCCGGGCGCAGCGGAATATGGGTGGTGACGAGCAGGTTGCCGAGCCCCGAAACGTCGGAGGAAAGGGCGTTCTCGTCCGTATCCGGCAGGAAAAAGGGGGCGGTAAAATCGGCCATGTCGGTCCCCATTGCTGTCGAGGGGCGGGCTATTGTTCGCCGCGGCTGAAGCGGGCGAGGCGGAAGGGCGCGGGGTCGGCCACCGGATTGTCGTTGGCGACGAGATCGGCGGTCAGGCGCCCGGCGCCCAGCCCCAGCCCGAAGCCATGGCCGGAATAGCCGGTGGAGACGACAAGGCTGGGCACGGCGTCGACACGCGAGATGACGGGCACCGCGTCGGGCGTCACATCCATCAGACCGGCCCATTGCTCGGCGATCCGCGCCTCGCGGAAACGAGGGAAGGTTTCCACGAGATTGCGCCATGCCTTCGAAAGATCGCGGCGGACCGGATCGGGATCGAGGACGATATCCGCCTGCGGGCGGTTGAAGCGGCCGGGGGAGAGGATGCTTGCGGCCGTGCGCCGTCCCGCCTGAAGCCGGATCGAGCGCCATTCCTCCCGCATCAGCCCGAGAAAATCCGGCAGGAAGCGGAAGCTGTCGGCGACGATTTCGGCCGTCATGGTGGTGCCGAAGCCGACCGTGTAGCCGCCGTCGAGCCGTTTGCGGATGGAAAAGCCGCCGCCCTTTATGGACAGGCCGGGGCCGCCGTCGAAGGCTTCGGTGCGCAGTGTGGATTCCGTCACCGGCAGTTGCGGCAGGCGGATGCCGAGGGGGCGCAGCATGGCGCTCGACCAGGCGCCTCCGGCGAGCACGACCTGCTGGCAGGCGAGACGCCGTCCCCCGCCGAGCAGCACGCCCGACACGCGCCCGCCGGAAAGCTCGATGCCCTCGACGGCGGTGCGGGTGTGAATGCGCGCTCCCGCCCGCATCGCCGCCATGGCGATGGCGGGGGCGGCCATGCCCGGCTCAGCGCGCCCGTCGGAGGGGGCGTAGAGCGCCTCGCGCCAGCGGCCGCGATGTTCGGGAACGAGGCGGGAGATTTCGGCGGAGGACAGCATGCGGCAATCGACGTCGTAATCGCGCGCCTTTTCCAGCCAGCGGTGGCCGTCCTCGATCTGCCGGCCGGTGGAAAAGACGTTCAGCGTGCTGCAGACGGCAAAGCCGGTCGCGCCCGGCAGGCGGCTTTCCAGGTCGCGCCACAGCCGCATGCTTTCGAGGATCAGCGGTATTTCGCGGATATCGCGCCCCTGCGTGCGGCACCAGCCCCAGTTGCGGCTGGATTGCTCGCAGGCGATTTCCGATTTTTCGAGCAGAACCGTCGAAATGCCGCGTTCGGCCAGAAACAGCGCCGTGCTGCAACCGATGATGCCGCCGCCGATGATGACGGCATCGGCCGCTTCGCCAGTCCATTCGGATGCAACGATCCTGTCCACCCCTGGGGCCATGGGGAGTGCCTTTCTATATGAACTAAAGCCGCCGTTGGGCCCTGATGCGGAATGCTGCGATACCGATGAGGGGGAGCCCGACGGTGATTGCGACCATGACGGTTCCGAGCGCGTTGATCTCGGGGCTGACGGAGTCGCGCAGCATGCTGTAGATCTGCGTCGGCAGGGTTTCGGTGCCGACCGGCCGCCAGAAGATCGAGGCGGTGACATTGTCGAAGGACAGCGTGAAGGACAACAGCAGGCCCGCGACGACGGCTGGCATCAGCAGCGGCAGGGTGATCTCGCGGAACACCTGGAAGCGGTTGGCGCCGAGCGTGGCGGCCGCTTCCTCGTAAGCCGTCTGGATGGTCATCAGCCTGGCATGCACCACCAGCACCACATAGGGCAGCGCCAGCATGATATGGCCCATCAGCAGCAGGCCGAGGCTGCGCGGCTGGCGGAACCATTGCAGGAACAGCAAGAGCCCGACCGCCAGCACGGTTTCGGGCACCAGCAGCGGGGTGAGCAGGAAGGTGTTGATCAGCTTCTTGCCGGGAAACTCGTAGCGCGCCAGTGCAAGGGCGGCGAGAATGCCGACGGTGCCGCAGATGAGGGCGGTGGAGACGCCGAGGATGAGCGATGTCTTCAGCGCCCGCATGACGGTCTGGTTGGCGAAGAGTTCGCCGAACCAGTGGAGGCCAAAACCCTTGATGGGAAAGGAGCCGTAATCGGCGGTGTTGAAGGAGAGCAGGATGACCACGAAGACCGGCCCGAACAGGAACAGGTAGACGAGGGCGGTGAACAGCTTCAGCAGCCAGCCGGGGCCGGTGTCACGGGCGGTCATCGCGTCAGGCCTTTCGTGATCGAGCCGATGCCGAGATAGCGGCTGTAGATGGCGGTGAGCAGCAACAGCAGCAGCGTCAGGGCCAGCGACAGCACGGCGCCCATCGGCCAGTTCAGCTCGTGATTGATGGTGTCGGCGATGATGTTGCCGAACATGTAGTCGTCCGGCCCGCCGAGCAGGGCGGGGGTGATATAGGTGCCCGCCGCCAGCACCAGCGACAAGAGGATGCCGGAGCACAGGCCCGGCATCGACAGCGGCAGGGTGATCTCGCGGAAGGCCTGCCAGGAGGTGCAGCCGAGGGTTCTGGCGGCATGCAGCAGGTTGCGGTCGATGCCGTCGATGCTGACATAGATGTTGAGGATGAGATAGGGCAGCACGAAGCTCAATATGCCGAGGATGACGGAGAACTCGGTGTAGAGCAGGGTGATCGGGGTATCGATGATGCCGGTCCACAGCAGGAAGGCGTTGACGGCGCCGCGCTCGCCGAGAATGTTGATCCAGGCGAGATTGCGGATGATGAAGCTGATCCAGAAGGGCAGGACGAGCAAAAGCAGCAGGAAGGGCCGCAGCATGGCGGCGGAAAAGGCGATGGTGTAGGCGACGGGATAGCCGATGAAGACGGCGATGACGGTGGCGGTCAGCGCGATCCGCATGGTTTTCCAGAGGCCTGTGTAATAATAGGGATCGGCAAACAGCATGGCCCAGTTTTCGAGGCTGAAGCCCGCGGCATCGCGGCCGCCGCCGATATAGGTGTTGAAGCTGTAGCGCGCCATCATGGCGGTGGGGGCGACGATCAGCAGCGCCAGCAGGATGACGGCGGGCGCCAGCAGCAGGACGAGGCGCAGCCTGTCGCCGCGCTCGAGGGGAGCGGCCGCCATCTCACGCTCTCCCTTCGATGGGCAGGTGATTGCCGGCGGCATCGAGAAGGGTGATGCGCCTGGCATCGAAGCGCAGGCTGGCGGGATCGCCCGCTTGCAGGGGGCGGCTGTCGCCGCTGGCGGCGGCGGTGACGCGCAGGCCCGCGAGATCGAGGGTGTAGACCGTCCTGTCGCCGAGGAAGGTGCGCTCGACGACGCGCGCGGCGGGGGTGGTTGCTTCGGCATCGCCGGGGGGACCGGCATGGACATGGGCGGAGCGGATGACGGCTTCGACCGTCTCGCCCGGCCGTGCCGCGACGCGTCCGGGAATGCGGGTTCGGATG
>JBDHTA010000122.1:0-12766 GCA_039808465.1 Rhizobiaceae bacterium
CCATTGAAGACGATGCCCTTGACGTCGGTGACCGTGACCGCCAGCGCCTGCTTGTCGGTCAGCCCCTTGTCATCCTTCACGGTAACGGTGAGATCGTAGACATTGTTGGCGCCCTTGTCGGCCGGTTTTTCGAAATTGGGGGCGGTCTTGAAGGCGAGCTTGCCCGTCTTCGCGTCGATGGAAAACAGCTTGGCGTCGGTGCCGGAAATGGCATAGCTGAGCTTGGCGCCCGCATCGTCGTCGCGGGCGATGACGGTGGTCACGGCCGTCTTGTTCTCGGCAACGGAAATCGCCGCCTTGGTGCCGCCGCCATTGGAGGTGATGACCGGCGCTTCGCTCTGGTTGGTGACCGTTACAGCCAGTGCCTGCGTGTCGGTCAACCCCTTGTCGTCCTTCACGGTGACGGTGAGATCGTAGATATTGTTGGCGCCCTTGTCGGTGGGCTTTTCGAAGTTCGGGGCGGTTTTGAACGTCAATATGCCCGTCTTCGCATCGATGGCGAACAGCCCGGCATCGGTGCCGGAGATCGCATAGCTGATTTTGGCGCCCGCATCGTCGTCCCGGGCAATGACGGTGGTCACGGCCGTCTTGTTCTCGGCAACGGAAATCGCCGCCTTGGTGCCGCCGCCATTGGAGGTGATGACCGGCGCTTCGCTCTGGTTGGTCACCGTTACGGCCAGTGCCTGCGTATCGGCCGCCCCCTTGTCGTCTTTGGCTGTGATGGTGAGGTTGTAGACATTGTTGGCGCCGCTATCGGCCGGTTTTTCGAAATTCGGCGCGGTCTTGAAGGCGAGCTTGCCGGTGGCGGCGTCGATGGTGAACAGCCCGGCATCGGTGCCGGAGATCGCATAGCTGAGCTTGGCGCCCGCATCCACATCGCTGGCAACGACGGTGGTAACGGCCGTAGTGTTTTCGGCAACGGAAATCGCTGCCGATGCGCCGCCGCCATTCGACGTGATGACCGGAGCCTCGTTCTGGTTGGTGACCGTGATCGCCAGCGCCTGCGTATTCGTCAGCCCCTTGTCGTCCTTCACGGTGACGGTGAGGTTGTAGACATTGTTGGCGCCGTTATCGGCCGGTTTTTCGAAATTCGGCGCGGTCTTGAAGGCGAGCTTGCCGGTGGCGGCGTCGATGGTGAACAATCCGGCATCGGTGCCGGAGATCGCATAGCTGAGTTTGGCGCCCGCATCGTCGTCGCGGGCGGTGACGGTGGTGACGGCCGTGGTGTTTTCGGCAACGGAAATCGCTGCCGATGCGCCGCCGCCATTCGAGGTGATGACCGGCGCTTCGCTCTGGTTGGTCACCGTAATGGCGAAGGACTGGCTGTCACTCGCGCCGAAGCCGTCGATGGCCTTGACGGTCACGTTGTAGACGTTGTTCTTGTCGCTATCGGCTGGATTTTCGAAATTCGGCGCCGCCTTGAAGCTCAGCTTGCCCGCCGCGTCGATCGAGAAAAGCCCGGCATCCGCGCCGCTCAGGGCGAAGCCGACGGACTGCTGCTCCGAATCCGTCGCCGTGACCGTGCCGAGCACGCCGAGGCTGTTTTCCACAACGCTCAGGGAAACGGCCGCAGCGCCTGCCGATGACGTGATCACCGGCGCCGTGTTGACGAAGCTGCCGCCTGTCAGGCTCTGCCAGGAGACGCCTTCCAGCGTCAGCACATTGTCGTCTGTCAGGCGGATGACGGTGTTGACCAGATCCGTCTTGTCGACGAAGGACAGCAACTGGGCGAAGGATTTGATCGCCGCGAAGGCGGAGCCGGTCAGCTTGTCGACGCCGAGCTGGAAATCGGCGATCGTATCCTTGCCGCTGGTGTAAACGAAGGTATCGCCGCCGCCGCCGCCGCTCATCCAGTCATTGCCCGCGCCACCCGCGATCCGGTCATTGCCGTCGCCGGTGCGGATGATGTCGTTGCCGGAGCCGAATGTCAGGTCGAAATGCTCGACGCCCGCGAAATTCACCCGGTTCATGCTGCCGTCTTCGGAATAATAGCTGCGATAGATCGCGCCGCTATAACCATCGGTCTCCTTGGTGAGACCGTAGGTCTCCATGGTCTCCGTGATGCCTGACCAGTCCATGACCAGCGTATCGGTGCCGCCGCCCATGGAAACAACGTCGCGGCCCCCGGCGATCTTCACCGTGTCGTTGCCGCTATTGGTGATGACGATGTCTTCCTGGAACTCGCCGCTTGTGGTGATGCGGTCGTTGCCGGAACCGGTTTTCAGCGTCAGCGCCTCGATGCTGGTTATCGAACCGGTGAGAGCGCCGATTTTATAGGTGGAGGATGCCGCCGTCAGGTCGATGGTCATCGCCAGCGTTGCGTCGGACTTGTCGGCTTCCCAGCGGTCGACGCCATCGCCGCCATCGACGATATCCACGCCCGCGCCGGTGCTGATATAGTCATTGCCGCGATTGCCTGCCACCCGGTCGTTGCCATCGCCGGTGCGGATGATGTCGTTGCCGGAACCAAGCGTCAGGTCGAACCTGTCGACACCCGAGAAATCGAGACGGTTGAACTGATGATAGTCGCCATAATAGGTCCGATAGATATTGCCGCTATAACCATCCGCCCCCTTGGCGAGACTGTTGACTTCCATGCTTTCGCCGATGTTCGACCAGTCCAGCACCAGCGTGTCCACACCGGTCCCCATGATGACGGTATCGCGTCCCCCGGCAACCGTAACCGTATCGTTGCCGTCACCGGTCGTCAGCACATCCTCCAGAAACGCGTTGCGCGTGACGATGCGGTCGTTGCCGGAACCGGTGGTCAGCGTCAGCGCCTCGATGCGGGTGACGGAACCGGTCAGGCCGCCGATGACATAGGTTGAAGAGGCCGCCGTCAGGTCGATGGTCATCGCCAGCGTCGCCGCCGACTTGTCGGCCTGCCAGCGGTCGGCCCCGGCCGAACCGTCGGTCTCGTTGCCGCCATCGACGACATCGACGCCGGCGCCGGTATTGATGTAATCGTTACCCGCATTGCCGATCACCCGGTCGTTGCCGTCGCCGGTGCGGATGATGTCGCTGCCCGAGCCGAGCGTCAGGTCGAATTTCTCGACGCCAGAGAAATCGACCCGGTTCAGCGAATAATGATCGCCGTGATAGGTGCGGAAAATGCTGCCGCTATGACCATCCGTGGTTTTGGCGAGGTCGAAGACCTCCATGCTGTCGCCAATGCCGGACCAGTCCAGCACCAGCGTGTCCAGACCGGTGCCCATGGCGACGGTATCGCGCCCTCCGGCGATCTTCACGGTATCGTCGCCGCCATTGGTGGTGATCACGTCGTTAAGGAAATCGCCGCGCGTGACGATGCGGTCGTTGCCGGAACCGGTGGTCAGCGTCAGCGCCTCGATGCGGGTGACGGAACCGGTCAGGTTGCCAATGACATAGGTGGAGGAGGTCGCCGTCAGGTCGATGGTCATCGCCAGCGTCGCCGCCGATTTGTCGGCCTGCCAGCGGTCGATATCGGCACCGCCGTCGACGATATCGACGCCGGTGCCGGTGCTGATGTCGTCATTGCCGGCATTGCCGATCACCCGGTCGTTGCCGTCGCCGGTGCGGATGATATCGCTGCCGGAACCGAGCGTCAGGTCGAATTTCTCGACGCCAGAGAAATCGAGACGGTTCAGCGAATAATGATCGCCGTGATAGGTGCGGAAAATGCTGCCGCTATGACCATCCGTGGTTTTGGCGAGGTCGAAGACCTCCATGCTGTCGCCAATGCCGGACCAGTCCAGCACCAGCGTATCGATTCCAGCGCCCATGGCGACGGTATCGCGCCCTCCGGCGATCTTCACGGTGTCGTCGCCGCCATTGGTGGTGATCACGTCGTTAAGGAAATCGCCGCGCGTGACGATGCGGTCATTGCCGGAACCGGTGGTCAGCGTCAGCGCCTCGATGCGGGTGACGGAACCGGTCAGGCCGCCGATGACATAGGTTGAAGAGGCCGCCGTCAGGTCGATGGTCATCGCCAGCGTCGCCGCCGACTTGTTGGCCTGCCAGCGGTCGATATCGGCACCGCCGTCGACGATATCGACGCCGGTGCCGGTGCTGATGTCGTCATTGCCGGCGTTGCCGATCACCCGGTCGTTGCCGTCGCCGGTGCGGATGATGTCGCCGCCGGAACCGAGCGTCAGGTCGAAATGATCAATGTCGGTGAAATCGACCCGGTTCTGCAGGTAATGATCGCCGTAATAGGTGCGGGAAATGTTGCCGCTGTAGCCATCCGCGCCTTTGGTAAGGTCGAACACTTCCATGCCGTCGCCGATCGTGGACCAGTCCACCACCAGCGTATCCGAACCGCTGCCGCCGTTCACGGTATCGCGGCCGCCGCTGATCTTGATGAGATCGTCGCCGCCACTGGTGGAAATGACGTCTTCATAGAATTCGCCGCGGGTAATGATCGTGTCGTCGCCCGAACCGCTGGTAAAGGTCAGCATTTCGATTCCGGTGAAGGAACCGGCGCGGCCGTCCAGCGTGTAATGCACGACTTCGTCCGGGTCGGTCAGATCGACGGACAGGTCATGGGTTATCCCGGAGCGTTCCGCAAGCCACCGGTCGACGCCGGAGCCGCCATCGACGATATCGGCCCCACCGCCCGTTTGCATCCAGTCATTGCCCGCACCGCCGGAAACCCTGTCATCCCCATCGCCGGTGCGGATGATGTCGTTGCCGGAGCCGAGCGTCAGGTCGAACCTGTCGACGCCCGAGAAATCGACGCGGTTCAACAGGTGATAGTCGCCGTGATAGGTGCGGGAAATATTGCCGCTGTAGCCATCCGTGCCTTTGGCGAACTCGAACACTTCCATGCTGTCGCCGATATTCGACCAGTCCATCACCAGCGTATCGATACCGTCGCCCATGGTGACGGTATCGCGCCCTCCGGCGATCTTCACGGTGTCGTCGCCGCCATTGGTGGTGATCACGTCGTGGAGGAAATCGCCGCGCGTGACGATGCGGTCGTTGCCGGAACCGGTGGTCAGCGTCAGCGTCTCGATGCGGGTGACGGAACCGGTCAGGCCGCCGATGACATAGGTTGAAGAGGCCGCCGTCAGGTCGATGGTCATCGCCAGCGTCGCCGCCGACTTGTCGGCCCGCCAGCGGTCGGCTCCGGTCGAACCGTCGGCCTCGTTGCCGCCGTCGACGATATCGACGCCGGCGTCGGTGCTGATGTCGTCACTACCGGCGTTGCCGATCACCCGGTCGTTGCCGTCGCCGGTGCGGATAATGTCGCCGCCGGAGCCGAGCGTCAGATCGAAATGATCGATGCCCGTGAAATCGACCCGGTTCAGCAGGTGATAGTCGCCGTAATAGGTGCGGAAAATATTGCCGCTGTAGCCATCCGCGCCTTTGGTGAGGTCGAACACCTCCATGCCGTCGCCGATCGTGGACCAGTCCAGCACCAGCGTATCCGAACCGCTGCCGCCATGCGCGATATCGCGGCCGTTGCCGATGTCCAGCCTGTCGTCGCCGTCGAGACCGGACAGCGTATTGTTCCTGTCATTGCCGATGATGACGTTATCGAGCCCGTTGCCGGTAATGTCGATCCGGCGCACATCGTCTTCCACCGTGACATTCTCGACGGCGCCGCCCCATGCCGTATCCAGCGAAAACACGATCAGCGGATCGGGATTTTCCTGCGTCGGCGAAATGAAATTCGCCGTGACCAGATGGATGGTGTCGGTGCCTTCACCGGCAAATTCCTCCACCACGTCTCCGGCGCTGTCGAACCAGTAATGATCGTTGCCGCCCTTGCCCGCCAGCGTGTCACCGCCTTCGCCGCCATCCAGCGTGTCGTCGCCAGCGGTGCCTTCGATGCGGTTGGATTTCCAGTTGCCGGTGCCGCTGCGCGCCGAGCCCGTCAGCGTCAGATCCTCGATATCCTGATGGCTGGCGAGCGAATAATCGATCGAGGCGACGATCCGGTCGCGGCCGGAGCCGTCCGACTCGTCGACGATATCGCCGAGCGAATCGACGTAATAGGTATCGTCGCCGCTGCCGCCGGCCATGATGTCGTCGCCGCCTTTGCCGTAGAAGGTGTCGTTACCGGCAAGGCCGCGGAAACGGTCGGTTCCCGCCGTGCCGCGAAACACGTCGCCATGGGCCGAGCCTTCGAGAATTTCGATATCCGCCCCGATGATGTCGCCCTCGGCATCGCCGCCCGCCTGGCTGACCAGGGTGCGGTCGAGGGAAACCCCGCTCGCGGAGCTGCGGTATGTCACGGTGTCGACGCCGTCGCCGCCGATGAAGATATCCGCGCCGCCACGCCCTTCCAGCGTGTTGTTGCCCTTGTCGCCGATCAGGAACTGGCTGTGTTCGTTGCCGGTCAGATCGAGCGAGGTCGCGCCGTCGTCGTCCGATGTCCTGAGAATCTCGACATGCGCGCCCGCCGTCAGCGCGTAGTTGACGGATGCGCGGACGGTATCGGCGCCCTCGTCTTCCTCCTCGACGATCACATCGCCCGCATCGTCGACCAGATAGAGGTCGTCATCGGCGCCGCCATGCATCTCGTCGGCGCCGCTGCCGCCGTTCAGCGTGTCGTTACCGGCTTCGCCATAGAGCTTGTCGGCCTGGTCGCCGCCGTTCAGCGTATCCGCGCCCGCGCCGCCATGCAGTTCGTCGGCGCCGCCAAGGCCGTTCAGCGTGTCGTCGCCGCCCGTGCCGGTGAGGAGATTGGCGAGCGCATTGCCGGTGCCGATGCGCGCCGCGCCGGTCAGCGTCAGGTTCTCGATGTCCTGCCGGTCCGCGACGTCGAGCGTGTAGTCGATGCTGGCATAGATCAGGTCGGTGCCGCCATTGGCGCTGGCGGCGATCTCCTGCATGCGGTTTTCCTGCACGGCGTCGCCGAGGTCGTCGACATAATAGATGTCGTCGCCAAGGCCGCCGATCAGGATATCCTGGCCGCCGCGGCCATCCAGTATGTCGTTGCCCTCATTGCCGATCAGCACGTCGTTGCCGTCGGTTCCCGTCAGGGTGTCGTTGCCGCCGAGACCGGCCAGCGTATGCGCCGCGCCGCCTGCGGTCATCGTGTCGTCGTAGCGCGAGCCCTCGATGATCTCGACATTGATAATGGTGTCGCCCGCCGCATCGCCGCCGGTGTTGATGCCGGTCTGGAGATTGATGACGATGCCCGCGCCGGAATTGAAATAGGAGGCTATGTCGTTGCCGTCGCCGCCGTCGATGGAGTCGGCCCCGGCCCCGCCGACGATGATATCGTCGCCGCCGCCGCCGATCAGCTCGTCGTCGCCGCCATTGCCTTCGAGGTAATCCCGCTCGCTGCCGCCGTCGAGACGGTCGCCCACGCCGCCGCCCACCAGCACATCCTCGCCCGCGCCGCCGGAAAATTCGGCGCGCACATTGGTGATGTCGTCACCCATGACGATCTGGTCGTTCATCAGGCCGCCCGCGGCGATGACGCGGGTGATGCCGGTGAAGGTCTGCTGCTTGCCGAAGCCGAAAATGCTGACGCCGCTGCCGGAAACGCCGATCTCGATGCTTTCAGCCCCGTCGGTCTTGTCGGCGATGGCGCGCAGCGAGGCGCGGTCGCCGATATTGACGATGAGATCCGAGCCGGATTTCTCGCCCAGATCCAGCGGCGGCTGCGGCGCCGTGGCATCGCTTGTCGAGGGATTGTCGAAGGAGAAGGAGCCGAGCGTGACACGCGGCGAGGTATGCCGCCACACCTCGCCCCAGAACACGGTGGCATAGGCGGTGAAGCCCGCCGTGATCTTGCCCGAGGTGTCGAAGATGCTGAACGGATTGGCCGCCAGCAGCGCCGCCATCTCGTCCACATAGATGCGGCCCGGCGTCGAGCCGATATCGTCGGCGAGATCGAATTCGACGGTGCCGGTGATGTCGCCGCCGCCGTAAAGGCTGGCAATGAAGGCATCGAGCGCGACGCCGAGCGTGATCGAGGCGGAGAACGTCACTTCCGGCCCGTCGCCGTCGATGATGTAGAAGCCGTCGATGGCCGTGCCGGTTTGCAGCAGGCCGCGCGTGTCGTAGCCGAAGCCGAGATCGAAGCCGAGGCTGACGCCGCCGCCGAGCTGCACGTTGATGCCCGGAAAGATCGAAAAGCTCACCATGTTCGGATTGGTGAACGCGAAGTTCACTTCCGGCAGTTCGATTTGCAGCAGATCGGCATTGCCGCCGAGCAGCAGCTTGATGATCTGGTTGGGATCGGTGAGGATCGGAACCGCGAAGTCGCCGCCGGAAACGATGGCTTCCAGCATCGCCTGGCCGGTCTGCCCGCCGGAGGAGCTGCTGCTCCAGCCTGCGCCCTGCAAGCCGCCGATCAGCGAATCGAGATCGTCCACGAAGCTGCCGAAGGTGGTGCTGGCCGAGCCGATGCGGAAACTCAGGTCACGCACGTCGCCATTGATGAGAAAATCGCCGACGGTGTAGGAATCCGGTCCGAAATTGGCGTTGGAGAGGAAGGCCGCCCAGTCGAGCACCTGATCGGCGAGCGCGATGAATTTCGTCAGCGGCGTCAGATCCGCGCTGGGGCTGGCGAGCTTGACGAGATCGAGGAACGTGATCCTGCCGTCGCCGTTCTTGTCGAAATTCGCCTCCCAGTCCGGCATCGACTTGAGGGCCTTGACCTCGGAATTGAGGACGGCCAGCACCTGATGGATCGGCTTGAGGATCGGTTCGAGCTGCGCCAGCGCGGGCTGCACGAAGTCCTTCATGAAGCTGCCGAGATCGAGCGTGACATCCTTGAGCCTGACGACCGGCGCCTGGCCGAAGCCGGAATTGTCGTCATTGGGGTTGACGACGGTGCCCGCATTGAAGGCCCAGTCCACCACCAGCGTCGCCGAAACGCTGGGCAGCGCCTGGCTGCCCGCATCGGCCGCCAGGCCCACCTCGATATGGGCGCTGGCTTGCAGGGTGGCGTCGAGCAGGTCGTTGCCGAGTTCGTCGAGGCGGAGCTTGCCGTCGCCGTCCTTCAGGTCGATAGAGAACGCGCCGTTGAAGAAGGAGCCCATGTCGGTGGCGCTGAAATTCAGGAAGCCAAGCTCCGCGAGCGCGCTCAGCCCGGCGCCACTGAGCGTCAGCGACGTCTGGATCTCGTTCGCCTGTCCCGTCGAGACGTAGAAGCCGGAGGAATCGACGCCGACCGAAAGATCGATGCTGTAACCCATCGACGCCGTCGCGATGCCCGACGTCTGGAAGTCGAGGCCCGGAAGGCCGAAATCGGACGCCAGCGAAATGCTGTGGCTGATGAACCTGCTGGTGGAGAAATTCAGCGCGACATCGTCGCCATTGACCACGGCCTCGACGATGTTTCCGATGAAGCCGTAGCTCTGCAAGGCGGCGTTGATCGTCTGGGCCACGGCGGTATCGAGCCGCTCGGCGACGCTGTCGATCGTGTTCATCGCGCCGACGATGGCATCCTTCATCGCCGTGACGTTTTTCAGCCACGTCTCGCCCTGATCGAAGGCGGTCTTGAGACCCGTGCCGATCAGCGGCAGTTTTTCCGCATAGACCTGAAGGGCGATCGCCTGTTCGATCTGCGCCAGCGCCTGATTCAGTCCGTCCTTAAGCGCGTCGACCTGCGCCTGTTCCAGTGTGGCCATGAAATCCCCCTCAGCGCGCGATTGCGAGCGCTGCTCCCCTATAGTTTCATGCACGATGCGCAGCTTCCGGAAAAGCCGGAAATTAAGATATGGTTAAACATATCACGTCCTGAATTCTTGTGAAGAGCGGATTTTTTACTCGCGATGATGAATAGATACGACGTCAGGTAGTAAAATTATTCTTGGCTGTAAAAATTATGGAGCGGGGAACGCCGTTCGGCTTTCGTGAACGCACCGTTTCGGGAAGACGTCTTCTCAAAGCCGCCGCGCCATCCCATGTAGACGCCATGTTCATTTCCAACGGACGCCCGGCGTCGAGGCATCGCATATGAAGAAAATCGGTTTTCTATCCTTCGGTCACTGGACCCCGTCCGCCCAGTCGCAGACCCGCTCGGCGGGCGATACGCTGCTGCAATCGATCGATCTCGCCGTCGCCGCCGAGGAGCTGGGCGCCGATGGCGCCTATTTCCGCGTGCACCATTTTGCCCGCCAGCTTGCCTCGCCCTTTCCGCTTCTGGCCGCCGTCGGGGCGCGCACGAAGACGATCGAGATCGGCACGGCGGTCATCGACATGCGCTATGAAAACCCGCTCTACATGGCGGAGGACGCGGGTTCGGCCGACCTGATTTCCCGCGGCCGCCTGCAACTCGGCATCAGCCGCGGCTCGCCCGAGCAGGTCATCGACGGCTGGCGTCATTTCGGCTACCAGCCGCAGGCGGGCATGACGGATGCCGATATGGGCCGCCATCATGCCGAAGTCTTTCTCGATGTGCTGAAAGGAGAGGGCTTCGCGCAGCCGAACCCGAATCCGATGTTTCCCAATCCGCCCGGGCTGCTGCGCCTCGAACCGCATTCGGAAGGCCTGCGCGAGCGCATCTGGTGGGGCGCGGGCTCGAATGCCACCGCCGTCTGGGCGGCGAAGCTCGGCATGAACCTGCAAAGCTCCACCCTCAAGGACGACGAGACCGGCGAGCCGTTCCACGTCCAGCAGGCGGCGCAGATCCGCGCCTATCGCGAGGCCTGGAAGGAGGCCGGTCATGCCCGCGAGCCCCGGGTTTCGGTCAGCCGCAGCATCTTCGCGCTGGTGGACGACCGCGACCGCGCCTATTTCGGCCGGGGCGGCAGGGAGGCGGATTCGATCGGCTTCATCGACGCCAACACGCGGGCGATCTTCGGCCGCTCCTATGCCGACGAGCCGGACCGGCTGATCGAGCAGCTTGCCGGTGATGAGGCGATCCAGGAGGCGGACACGCTGCTGCTGACGGTGCCGAACCAGCTCGGCGTCGAATACAACGCCCATGTCATCGAGGCGATCCTCACGCATGTCGCGCCCGCGCTCGGCTGGCGCTGAGCGCGGCTTGCGGAAAATCGTCCGGCTCCCGCCGGCGGGGTAGGGTCATGGCGCGGAAACTGGCGTATGATCCTGCCCGCTTTCAGGCATTTCCAGACGCAAACCGGTGTTCGCTTTTCCTGGAAATGCTCTGCCTGTGGAGGGAACCATGCCAGCCGGACGCGCCCGCAGCCTTGCCTTTTGCCTTGCCTCTTTCCTGCTGGCCGCGCCCGCCGGGGCGGGGGAGGCGGGCGACACCATCCTCATTCTCGATGCCTCCGGCTCCATGTGGGGCAGCCTCGGCGGCGAGACGAAAATCGAAGCGGCCCGGCGGGCGACGCATGACATCCTCGCCACCTGGCCGCCGGAGATGCGCATCGGGCTGATGAGCTACGGCCATCGCCGCAAGGCCGATTGCGCCGATATCGAAATGCTGGCGCCGGTCGCGCCCCTCGACGCGGCCGCGCTCGGCAAGGCCGTCGACGGCCTGACGCCGAAGGGCAAGACCCCGATCAGCGACGCCCTGACGATGGCCGCCGCTCAGTTGAAAGCGCAGGAGGGCAGGGCCAACATCATTCTGGTGTCGGATGGAATCGAAACCTGCAAGGGCGATCCCTGCGCGGTCGCCGAAAGCCTGAAGGCAAACGATATTGGCCTGACCGCCCACGTCATCGGCTTCGATATCGGCGACGCGAAAACCCGCGCGCAACTGCAATGCATCGCGCAGAAGACGGGCGGGGAATATTTCGACGCGAAGGACGCCGACGGCCTGAAGGACGCGCTCGGCAAGGCAACCGGCGCCGCGCGCGGCGAGGAGGTGGAGGGCGACGCGCCGGAAGAAGACGCCGAAACCGGCAATCTGCGCCTGACCTTCGCGCTGGCCGAGGGGCTCGATCCGATCGTGACGCAACAGGCGATCGCCGAATTCGGCTGGAAGGTGGAGCCCGCCGCCGGGGGCGATACTCGTGAATATTTCTCCTCGGTGGTCGGCGCGTTCCTCGAACCGGGCGATTACGCCGTGTCCGTCGAATTCGGCAATGCGAAGGCGGAAACCCGGGTCAGCGTGCCTGCGAAGGGGCAGGCCGAGGCCAATCTCATCCTCGATGCCGGGTTCGTCACCGCCGCCGCCAGGCCTGTGGTGGCGGAGGAAGGGGCCGACGGCGCGGGGCAATTCTACTGGCGCGTTTCGACTGCCGCGGCACCCGACGAAACCCTCAATTACTCTTTCGATAGCAGGCCCCGCTTCATTCTGCCTGCGGGCGATTACGTGCTGAAGGTGACGCGGGACGATCTGGCGAACGCCGAGCAGCCGCTCAGGGTGGAGCCGGGCGACACGCTTCAGCCCATGGTCGATCTCAAGGCGGGCCTCATCGTGCTTGAGGCGGAGGGCGCATCGCTGGTCACCGCCGAATCCGCCGACCGCCTGACCTCCATTCCCGTCAGCGGCCCTGTCGTGAAACGCGCCGCCAATGCGGGCAGTTACCGCATCTCGGCATGGTTCGGCGATGGCGATCCGGTGGTGAGCGATATCGCCGTCGAGGCGGGAAAAACGGTGACGGTGACCATGAAACCGCGTTGAGGACGCGGCGGCGCAAGGCCCCGGCAAGCATTGCCGCCATTATGCGGGGCAAAGGCGGGAGAAAAGCGTGTCAATTCTGGAATTGCTCGATTACACCGGCGTCGCGGTGTTTGCCGCCACCGGCGCGCTTTCGGCCTCGCGCAAGCAGCTCGATATCATCGGCTTCCTGTTTCTGGCGGCCGCCACCGGCATTGGCGGCGGCACGTTCCGCGATGTGATCCTTGGGGCGACGCCGGTTTTCTGGGTGGTCAATCCCACCTATCTGCTCGTCTGCGTTGCCGCGGC
>JBDHTA010000123.1:0-12707 GCA_039808465.1 Rhizobiaceae bacterium
ATCATCATATCGGCCTCTACGCCTATCGGCGCGCAGCGCTGGAACGTTTCGTCTCGCTCGGCCCCTCGGCTCTCGAAAAGCGCGAATCGCTGGAGCAGTTGCGGGCGCTGGAAGCGGGCATGCGCATCGATGTGGAGATCGTTGACTCCGTTCCGCTCGGCGTCGATACTCCGGCCGATCTCGACAAGGCCAGGCGCATCCTCGCCGCCAAATCTTCCTGAAACGGACCACGCTCATGATTCTCAAGACCAACCGCATCGCCTTTCAGGGCGACTTCGGCGCCAATTCCGACATGGCCTGCCGCGACATGTTCCCGGCCATGGAGCCGCTGCCCTGCCCGACCTTCGAGGATGCCTTCGTGGCGCTGGAGGGCGGCGAGGCCGATCTCGCCATGATCCCCATCGAGAACACCATCGCGGGCCGTGTCGCCGATATCCATCACCTGCTGCCGGAATCGCGCCTGCATATCGTCGGCGAATATTTCATGCCGATCCGCTTTCAGCTCATGGTGCTGCCGGGCGTGACCAAGGACGAGATCCGCACCGTCCACAGCCATATCCATGCGCTCGGCCAGTGCCGCAAGATCATCCGTCACAACGGCTGGAAGGCCGTGGTGGCGGGCGATACGGCGGGCGCGGCCAAGCTGGTTTCGGAAATGGGCGACCGGTCCATGGCGGCGCTTGCCCCGCGCCTTGCCGCCGATCTCTACGGTCTCGATATCGTTGCCGAAAACGTCGAGGACACCGAAAACAACGTCACTCGCTTCGTGGTTCTCTCGCGGGATGAGAAATGGGCGGAGCGCGGCGAGCCGGAGGAGCTGCTGGTGACCACCTTCGTCTTCAACGTCCGCAATATTCCGGCCGCACTTTACAAGGCGCTCGGCGGCTTCGCCACCAACGGCATCAACATGACCAAGCTGGAAAGCTACCAGCTCGGCGGCAAATTCGTCGCCACCCAGTTTTATGCCGATATCGAGGGACATCCCAACGACGCCAATGTGCGCCGGGCGCTGGAGGAACTGCGCTTCTTCTCGGAAAAGGTGCGAATCCTCGGCGTCTACAAGGGCCACAAGATGCGCGGCGACCTGCAAGGCTGATCTTTATTAGCCGACGAATGAATGGCGGCCGCCCGATGATCCGGGCGGCCGTTTTGTTGTCTTTACCGCTTCCATTCCACCCAGTCGCGCATCAGCCGGTGGGCGATCGCGCCCATCGGCGGCGCGCAATCGCCGGTGCCGGGCATGCGCTCCAGCATCTCGGCCGTTTCCGCGCGGGAAAACCAGCGGCAATCCTCAAGCTCGGCCTCGTCACGCTTCACATCGAAGCTTTTCGCCTCGCCATAGCAGCCGATCATCAGCGAATGCGGCATCGGCCAGGGCTGCGAGGCGTGATAGCGCACCCGCCCGACATGGATGGCCGATTCCTCCAGCGTTTCGCGCCGCACGGCGTTTTCGATGGTCTCGCCTGGCTCCACGAATCCGGCAAGGCAGGAATACATGCCCGGCGAAAAATGCGGACCCCGCCCCAAAAGGCAGCGGTCGCGCTCCAGATCGATGGCAAGCATGATGACGACGGGATCGGTGCGCGGGAAAATCATGTGGCCGCATCCGGCGCAAACCCGCTTGTAGCCGCCGATCTTCGTCTCCATCGCCCCGCCGCAGCGCCCGCAAAACCGGTTGTCGCGGTTCCAGTTGAGAAGCGAGGCGGCCTGCGCATATTCGCCGAGCAGCGCGTCGTCGACCAGTTGATCGCGAAACAGGCTGCGCCCCTCGGTCGGCTTGTAATGGCTGGCCAGATCCTCCTCGGCGATGCCGACGGAGACGGCAAGGCGCGGCTCGCCGGTCCTGCGATGCCCGAGCAGCACGGCATTTTCGAGATCCGGATTCAGATCGTTCAGCTCGTAGAGCGCAAAAAGCGGGTCGAGAACATGGCCCTCATGCTTGAGAATCAGGCGGCTGCCGGAAAAAGCGAGGATATGCGCGCCATCCACCGCCAGCGCCGTTTCCACGCAATCGTCGTCGCGATGCTCGGAATCGCGGGCAAGATCGTTGCGGGCAAAGGCCGTGAGGTCGCTGGCTTCCGGGTGCGGGGTGTCGGTATCGAACAGGCTGTGGATCATGGGGCAAGCGCTTTCAGTAGTCGGCTAATGAATTCCTGTTTTTCGGCGTCGCCGTAAGGCGTGGCCTGTCCGAAACCCCAGACCGGCCCCGGCCATGCGGCGTCATCCTCGAATCGGGCAATGATATGCACATGAAGCTGGCGCACGATATTGCCGAGCGCGCCGATATTGATTTTCGTCGCCCCCGTTGCCGTCTTCAGCGCCTCGGCCACCCGCAGGGTTTCGTGGTGCAGGGTCTGCCGGTCGGCGGGGGAAAGGTCGAAGACCTCGCTCATGCCGTTCACACGCGGCACCAGCACCAGCCAGGGAAAACGGCTGTCGTTTTGCAGCCTCAGATCGCTCAGGGAAAGGCCTGTCAGCAGTTCGCTGTCGCGCGCCAGTCTCCCATCCAGTTCGAATGCGTCCACCTTTGTCCTCCGCTGTTTCGTTTCGTGTAGCAGTTTTTTGTGCGGCTGGCTTGCATTTGCTGACAAGATTGCCGATATGTGCGGCGGGAGGCTGGTGGTGGACGTGCCGCTCGCCAACCGGGTCAGGTCCGGAAGGAAGCAGCCCTAACGATCCCGGCTCGGGTCATCGTGCCAGTCTCCCACCCTATACGTTTTCCCGCGCCTGGCTGACATGCGCCGCGTGGAACCTTCCATCTCGAACGCTGGCGGGGCGATGAGCGACACCGAACCGAAACAGGCCGGGACCGGCGCAGCCTATCGCGTTCTGGCGCGCAAATACCGCCCGAAGGATTTCACCGACCTGATGGTCGGGCAGGAACCGATGGTCCGCACGCTGACCAACGCGTTCGAGACCGGCCGCATCGCGCAGGCTTACATGCTGACCGGCGTGCGCGGCGTCGGCAAGACGACGACAGCCCGCATCCTCGCCCGCGCCCTCAATTACAAGACCGAAACCGTCGACCGTCCCACCATCGACCTCAAGATCCCCGGCGAGCATTGCCAGGCGATCATGGAAGGGCGCCATGTCGACGTGATCGAGATGGACGCCGCCTCCCATACCGGCATCGACGATATCAGGGAAATCATCGAGCAGGTGCGCTACCGGCCGGTTTCAGCGCGCTATAAGGTCTATATCATCGACGAAGTGCACATGCTCTCGACGGCGGCCTTCAACGGTCTGTTGAAGACGCTGGAAGAACCGCCGGAGCATGTGAAATTCATCTTCGCGACCACCGAAATCCGCAAGGTGCCGATCACGGTGCTGTCGCGCTGCCAGCGCTTCGACCTGCGCCGCATCAGCGCCTCCGATCTCGTCGGCCTGTTTTCCACGATCTCCGCCAAGGAAGGCATCGAGGTCGAGCCGGAAGCGCTCGCCATGATCGCCCGCGCCGCCGAAGGCTCTGCCCGCGACGGGTTGTCGCTGCTCGATCAGGCGATCGCCCATGGCGGCGGCGCGGTGGAAACCGCGGCCGTGCGCGCCATGCTGGGCCTTGCCGACCGCGCCCGCGTGGTCGATCTGTTCCAGCATATCGTCAAGGGCGATGTCGCCGCCGCTCTTCAGGAGTTCGGCGCGCAATACGAGGCGGGGGCGAATCCCGGCGTCGTGCTGACCGATCTTGCCGATTTCACCCATCTGGTGACGCGCCTGAAATATGTGCCCGATTCCGCCGACGATTCGTCGCTCAGCGAAGTCGAGCGGGTGCGCGGGCGCGAATTTGCCGAAAACGTTGCGGTGACCACGCTGTCGCGCCTGTGGCAGATGCTGCTGAAAGGCATTGCCGAGGTGGAAACGGCGGCGCGTCCCGCCGGTGCCGCCGAAATGGTGCTGATTCGTCTGGCCCATGCCGCGCATCTGCCCTCGCCCGAGGAAGCGGCGCGGCGCATCGCCGAAATCGCCAATGGCGAAGGCGGCAACAGCCGCCTCGCGCCTTCGGGCGGCGGCAATGGCGGCGGCGCGCAGGCCTCCATGTCCTCGAATGTCTCCGCCCGCGCCGTCGAATCAGGCCCGGCGCGTGCGGCCACGGCTTCGGTCACCATGCTGCGCCCGGTGGCGCAGGAGCCGCAGCCGGTCAGCGTCGGCCGTATCGAAGCGCCGGTTCCGGCCCCGCAGGCTACCGAGCCCAAGGTCAAGGTTGCCTCGCTCTCGGATATTTCCGAGCTTTGCACCAAGAACCGCGATTTCAAGCTCAAGGCGCAGTTGCGCGCCTTCATCCGGCCCGTAAAACTGGAGCCGGGCCGCATCGAACTCAGCCTCGTGCGCGATGCGCCGAAATCCGTCATCGGCGATTTGCAGAACCGGCTGACGGAGTGGACCGGCATCCGCTGGATGGTCATCCTCTCCCGCGAGGAAGGCGGACCGACGCTGGCCGAGGAAGAGGAAAACGCCCGCGAGGCGCGTTTCATCGATGCGAAGCAGGATCCGGATGTGGCGGCGATCCTGTCGCGCTTTCCGGGGGCGCGCATTACCGACGTGCGCATCCGCGCCACCGAGGAAGCGGAGGAAGAGGGCGAGACCGCCGCTCCGGCCGCCGCCGAATCCGCCGAGGGCGATATCCTGCCCGGCGACGATATCGAATTCTAATCAGGAGATCAGACGATGCGCGACATCATGGGCATGATGGGCAAGGTCAAGGAAATGCAGGCCAAGATGGAGCAGATGCAGGCGGAAATCGCCGCTCTGGAAGTCGAGGGCAAGTCCGGCGGCGGCCTCGTCACCGTGCGGCTGAACGGCAAGGGCGAAATGCTCGGCGTCAAGATCGACGCGTCGCTCGCCAAGGAAGACGAACTGGAAATCCTCGAAGACCTGATCGTCGCCGCCCACAAGGACGCCAAGGGCAAGGCCGAGGCGCAGACGGCGGAAAAGACCAAGGCGCTGACCGCAGGCCTGCCGATCCCGCCCGGCTTCAAGATGCCGTTCTAAGCGAACACCCGGTCCGGCCAGGGATTGATGCCGTCGCGCAGCCAGAGCAGCGTGCCGGTCCAGAAACGTTCGGCATGGCGGGAATGGAAGAGGTCGAAATGCCCGACCTTGTCCGCGCCGAGATCGGCGGGCTGGAGCATCACCTTGCGCCTGTCGGCCGAGCGGTAATAATCGAGGGCGCGGGTTACCGCGCTCTCCGTCGCGAAAGGGTCGTCCGAAACGCTGAGCGCCAGTGTTGGCGCCCGCACGGCGGCGAAGCGGGACAGAATCTCCGAGCGCAGCGGCTCCTTCAGCCGCGCTTCCATGCGAGGCCCGCGAAAACTCCATTCCAGCGCCACGCCCGCGGGCAGATCCTCCAGCCAGCCGAGCCTGCGTCCGGGAAAGTAACCGAGCGCCAGCGTCAGCGCGGGCATCGCCACATGCCATTTCAGGAAGAAGGGCAGGCGGTCGCGCTTACGGTAATCCGGCCAGTAGGCATATTGCGCGCCCACCGTCAGCAGCCTTGAAATGCGCGCGCTACTGACCGCATAGCCCGGCAGGAAGCCGCCGATGCTGTGGCCGACGACCATTGGATTTTCGCCTTCGCTTTCAAGGACATGCCGCAAGGCCGCTTCCATGTCCTCTTCGCCCCATTGCCGCCAGGTGAAGCCGCAGCCTTGCAGGCGGGCGGGGCGGGACAGGCCGATGCCGCGATAGTCATAGGTCAGCGCCGGAAAGCCGTGTCGGGCAAGGAAGGCGGCGTAGCGGTGGTAATAGGCGGCCTTCACCCCCGTCGCCGCGTTGACGATGACGGGCGGGCCGGATTTTCCCGGGGGCCGGAACCAGTGGCCTTTCAGGGTCACGCCGTCGGCGCAGGTGAATTGTGTCGGTATGGCGTCCATGTCTGCGTCCCGATTCGCGGGGCAAATTAGGAAATCCTGCCGCCGCGGTCTATTGAACCAAGGGAGCGGCTTGACCTTCGTCATGGACCGGACGCAATCTGGGGTATGGAGGAACGGTCATGACCCTGTCGTCGCTGATGATTTTCGCGGGCGCGCTGCTTCTGGCGGCGGGATCGCCGGGGCCGAGCATCGCCGCGCTGGTCGCCCGCGTCATCGCGCGCGGCTATCGCGACGTGCTGCCGTTTCTCGCGGCGATGTGGATCGGCGAGGCGCTGTGGCTCAGCCTTGCCGTTGCCGGTCTGGTGACGATCGCCGAAAGCTTTCACGCCGTCTTCGCCGCGATCAAATGGGCGGGCGTCGCCTATCTGCTCACCCTCGCCTGGAAGATGTGGTTCTCGCCGGTGAAGGTCGAGGACGGGGCGCTGCCGGAGCGCAACTCCGCGCCAAAGCTGTTCTTCGCCGGGCTGACGGTGACGCTCGGCAATCCCAAGATCATGATGTTCTACGTGGCGCTGCTGCCGTCGATCATCGATCTCAGCCGCGTAACGGTTCTCGGCTGGGGCGAGCTGGTCGCGACCATGCTGGTGGTGCTGATCGCCGTCGATCTTCTCTGGGTGGCGATGGCGGCGAAGGCGCGCACGTGGCTGAGAAGCGAACGCGCCATGCGCGCCGCCAACCGCACCAGCGCCGGATTGATGGCAGGCGCGGCGGCGGCCATCGCGGCGCGCTGAGATCATGCGGTCAGCTTCGCCCGCAGCCGCTCAGCGATGGGAGCCGCGAGAAACCGCGCCCGCTCGCTGTCCGGCAGCCTGCCATGGATCGCCATGATTTCCGCCATGCCGATGCGCTCACCGGAATAGGGCGTATAGGTGACCGTCATGCCGGGTTCGGCAAAGCCTTCCGCCAGCACGCGGGCATAGATGCCGGGCCGGGCTGCCCGCTGGTAGCGCTTCACGAAGCCGGAATCGCCCATGCGCGCGGCAAGCGTCGCGCAGGGCGTGCGCGCCGTCGTTGCCTCCAGCACCACCTCGCCGAAAGAGAAGCGGTCGCCCGCCGCCACATCGCGATTGTCCAGCCCGGCGATGACGAGATTTTCGCCGAATGTGCCGAAAGGCAGGTCGTGCCCGAGGTCCGCCCGCCACCAGTCCAGCGTCGCCGCGCCGTAGATCAGCACCGCCTGATCCGGCCCGCCGTGATGTTTTTTGTTGCAGACGGCATCGCCCACGAGGCCGAGACGGTCGATCATCACCGGCGCCGAGAGCGCCTGCTTGAAAATACCGGTTTTATAGCTTTTGCCCGCCAGCTTTTCGGCCGAGCCGGTGCAGACGGCGACGATTTTCATGGGCGGCACCCTGTGAAATGATTCCTTCGGGCCGCAACATGGGATAAAAGCGCGCCCATGGCAAAACGAGTCACCGGCCCCGAAATCGAAAAACTCATCCAGCTTCTGGCGAAGGTGCCGGGCCTTGGGCCGCGCTCGGCGCGGCGCGCGGCGCTGCATCTCGTCAAGAAGAAGGACCAGCTTCTTGGGCCCTTGTCGCAGGCGATGGGCGAGGCGTATCAGAAGGTGCGCATCTGCTCCACCTGCGGCAATGTCGATACCATCGACCCTTGCACGGTCTGCACCGATATCCGCCGCGACCAGTCGGTCATCATCGTCGTGGAGGATGTGTCCGACCTCTGGGCGCTGGAGCGGGCGGGCGCGATGAACGCCGCCTATCACGTTCTCGGTGGGACGCTGTCGCCGCTGGACGGCATCGGCCCCGACGATCTCAACATCCGTGGACTGGTCGACCGGGTGCAGGCGGGCGGCGTGCGCGAAATCATCATTGCCGTCAATGCCACCGTCGAGGGCCAGACGACGGCGCATTACATCACCGACCAGCTTGCCGGGCTGGAGGTGAAGATCACCCGCCTCGCCCACGGCGTGCCCGTCGGCGGCGAGCTGGATTATCTCGACGAAGGCACGCTGACGGCGGCGCTGCGCGCGCGCACGGCGATCTGAATTTCCGACGGGGAGACCTCATGCGCAAGCTCTTGAAAACCTTGATCGTCTGCGGCCTTTCCCTGCTGCCGCTCCCGGCTTTTGCCGCAAACCGGACGGCGGTGGAACAGCAGTTTCAGGGCTGGCTGGAAAGCGACCTCTGGCCGCAGGCGCAGAAATCCGGCGTATCGCGGGCAAGCTTCGAGGCGGCCTTCAAGGGCGTGTCGCTGAACTGGGATCTGCCCGATCTGGTGCCGCCCGGCGAAAAACCGCCGAAGGAACAGAAGCAGAGTCAGGCGGAATTTTCCTCGCCCGGCGGCTACTTCTCCGAAAAGCGCCTGAGCGGCCTCGCCAATACCGGCAGGACGCTTGCCGCCAAACACGCCTCGACCTTGCGACGCATCGAAAAGACCTATGGCGTGCCGGGCTCCGTGGTGCTGGCGATCTGGGGCCGGGAAAGTGGTTACGGCGCGGCGAAGATTCCCTATTCGGCGGTCGAGGTTCTCGCGACCAAGGCCTTCATGTCCACCCGCAAGGAGATGTTCCGCACCGAACTGATCGCCGCCCTCCACATCATCGACGGCGGCGATGTTGCGGCGGTTGCCATGAAGGGTTCGTGGGCGGGCGCGATGGGCCAGCCGCAATTCATGCCGTCGAGCTACCTGAAATATGCCGTCGATTTCGATGGCGACGGCCACCGCAACATCTGGACTTCGGTGCCGGATACGCTCGCTTCCATCGCCAACTATCTGGTGAAGAAAGGCTGGAAGCCAGGCCGCGGCTGGGGCTACGAGGTGACGATCCCTGAAAACGTCTCCTGCGCGCAGGAGGGTCCGGATCTGGCGAAACCCCTGTCGGCCTGGAACGGCATGGGCATCGCCCGCGTCTCCGGCAGCTTCCCGGCCAGGGAGATGAAGGCCGACAGCATGATGCTGCTGCCCGCCGGACGCCACGGCCCGGAATTCATCGTGACGCCGAATTTCTATACCCTGAAGGAATACAACAATTCCGATCTCTACGCACTGTTCATCGGCAATCTCGCCGATCGCATCGCGGCGGGTTCGGGTGCCTTCAGGGCGGGCTGGGACGATGTCGGCAAGATGCTGCGCTCGGATGTGCTCGCCATGCAGAAGGCCCTCGTCGCCAAGGGCTACGATGTCGGCAAGGCCGATGGCCTTCCCGGTTTCAAGACCCGCCGCTCGCTCGGCGACTGGCAGCAGAAGAACGGACTTGCCGCCACCTGCTATCCCGATGAATCGCTCAAGAAACGGCTGAAATAAGCGCAATTCCAGCAAAAGTGTGAAGCGGTTTTGCGTGCGAAATTGCGCAAAACAAAGCTCTCCTTGCTATTTGCGTCCGGTTGGCTTATATGACCCGTAAATTCTTGATCGTTCGATGAAGAGTGGGCCGCAAGGACCCGCTCTTTTTTATTACCGCGATCAGGGTGAATTCCGGAATTTTGCAGGAGACAGCGCTTGGGCGACATGCATCCGGCCGAAGACGCCAACGAACCGCGGCTGATCGTCGAGACGGGTCTCGACCGCCGTATCGCCGATATCATCGAACCGGTCATCGTGCCGATGGGCTACAAGCTGGTGCGCGTGCGCTTGCTGAACCAGAACGGCCTGACGCTTCAGGTGATGGCCGAGCGCAATGACGGCACCATGACCGTCGAGGATTGCGAAGCGCTCTCCATGGCGATTTCGCCGGTTCTCGATGTGGAAGATCCCGTCGACAAGGCGTATCATCTGGAAATGTCGTCGCCCGGCATCGACCGGCCGATGGTGCGCAGGTCGGATTTCTCGCGCTGGGCGGGTCATATCGTCAAGTGCGAGACCTCGGTGCTGATCGACAACCGCAAGCGGTTCCGCGGCAAGATCGCCGATGTCGACGCCGAAAGCTTTACGCTGGAGCGCGACCAGATCGGCTACGGCGAGGAGCCGCGTGTCAAGATTCCCTTCACCGCTCTGGCCGAGGCCAAGCTGGTGCTGACCGACGATCTGATCCGCGACGCGCTGAGGGCCGACAAGCTCGCCAAGGCGGAAGCGGCCAACCAGAACGAACAGAGTGACGACGAATAAGTCCCGATAATGCTGCGGTACCGGGGAGTGCGCGGCAGATTTGACTGATGGAGAACGAGAATGGCAGTCAGTGCGAACCGGCTTGAGCTTCTGCAAATTGCGGATGCGGTGGCGCGCGAAAAGGTGATCGATCGCGAGATCGTTCTGGCCGCGATGGCGGACGCCATCCAGAAGGCGGCGCGCTCGCGCTACGGCTCGGAATCGAACATTCGCGCCGACATCAATTCCAAGACCGGCGAAATCCGCCTCCAGCGCCTGCTGGAAGTGGTGGAGCATGCCGAGGATTATTCCACGCAGATCCCGCTGCTTCTGGCGCGTGACCGCAACCCGGACGCCAAGATCGGCGATTTCATCGCCGATCCGCTGCCGCCGATGGATTTCGGCCGCATCGCCGCCCAGTCCGCCAAGCAGGTCATCGTGCAGAAGGTGCGCGAGGCCGAGCGCGACCGCCAGTATGACGAGTTCAAGGACCGCGTCGGCGAAATCGTCAACGGCACCGTCAAGCGCGTCGAATACGGCAATGTCATCGTCGATCTCGGCCGTGGCGAAGGCATCGTGCGCCGCGACGAGATGATCCCGCGTGAAAACGTCCGCTACGGCGACCGCATCCGCGCCTATGTCTACGACGTGCGCCGCGAGCAGCGCGGCCCGCAGATCTTCCTGTCGCGCACGCATCCGCAGTTCATGGTCAAGCTCTTCACCATGGAAGTGCCGGAAATCTACGACGGCATCATCCAGATCAAGTCGGTGGCCCGCGATCCGGGCTCCCGCGCCAAGATCGCGGTGATCTCCAACGATTCGTCCATCGATCCGGTCGGCGCCTGCGTCGGTATGCGCGGTTCGCGCGTCCAGGCGGTCGTCGGCGAGTTGCAGGGCGAGAAGATCGACATCATTCCGTGGTCGAACGAGCCCGCGAATTTCGTGGTCAACGCGTTGCAGCCGGCCGAAGTCGCCAAGGTGGTTCTGGACGAGGATTCCGAGCGCATCGAAGTCGTGGTGCCGGATGAGCAGCTTTCGCTCGCCATCGGCCGCCGCGGCCAGAACGTGCGGCTTGCCTCGCAGCTCACCGGCTGGGATATCGACATCATGACGGAAGCGGAAGAATCCGAGCGCCGTCAGAAGGAATTCAACGAGCGCTCGAAGCTGTTCATGGACACGCTCGACGTCGACGAGATGGTCGGTCAGGTTCTGGCGTCGGAAGGCTTTTCCGCCGTCGAGGAGCTGGCTTACGTCGACCTGGAGGAAATCTCCTCCATCGACGGTTTCGACGACGACACCGCCAACGAAATCCAGAGCCGCGCCCGCGACTATCTCGACCGCATCGAGGCCGAGATGGACGAGAAGCGCAAGGCGCTCGGCGTTGCCGACGAGCTGCGCCAGATCGAGGGCATGACCGCGCAGATGATGGTCGCTCTCGGCGAGGACGGCATCAAGACGATCGAGGATTTCGCGGGCTGCGCCGCCGACGATCTCGTCGGCTGGTCGGAGCGCAAGAACGGCGAGACCAAGAAGTTCGAGGGTCTGTTCTCGAAATTCGACGTTTCCCGCGCCGATGCCGAGGCGATGATCGTGCAGGCGCGTCTGGCGGCTGGCTGGATCACCGAAGAGGAACTGGCGAGCCAGCAGGCCGAAGAGGTTGAAGGCGATGCCGGGGAAGAGGCGGACGGCGAGCAGCGGGACGCATGATGGCCGGGCCATTGCGCGAGGAGCGGGATGACGATGAGGACGGCGGCGAAATGAACGGCCGCATGTGCATCGTCACCCGTGAGAGCGGATCGCCCGAGACGCTGATCCGCTTCGTCGCCGGGCCTGACGGTTCGGTGGTGCCGGATCTGAAGCGGGCGCTGCCCGGACGCGGCTGCTGGGTGACGGCGGAACGCGAGCTGGTCGACAGGGCGGTGGCGAAGAAGCTTTTCGCCCGCGCCCTGAAGGCGGATGTCAAGGCCGCGCCGGATCTCGGCGCGGTGATCGACCGGCTGCTGGCGGCGCAGCTGGCGGGCATGATGAACTTGGCGCGCAAGGCGGGCGAGTTCGTCACCGGCTCGATGAAGGTGGATGCGGCGGTGCGCTCCGGCGCGGCGCTGGCGGTGTTCCACTCGCTGGATGCGGCCCCGGACGGGGTCAGGAAAATCGATCAGGCCCGCAAGGCCTGGCATCTCGGAATGGAAACCGAGGAACAAATTCCCTCGTTTCGCTTCTTCACGGACAGCGAAATGCAGGAACTGATGGGTCAGAATGCTTTTATCCATGCCGTAGCGCTTGCGGGGCAGGCGGGTGAAGGTGTAGTGAAGCGCGCAATCCTGCTCGAACGGTACCGCAATGGCGGACAGGTCCGGGCAAATGGCGTCGCTGCCCAGACAAGACAATGACGCGGACACCGGCGGCAGCCGGACGCGGCTTCGAATGCAAGGTATGTAAAGTCAGGGTCTGATGTCCAATCCGTCCCTGCCCGAAGGAACAGGAACGGAATGACCGACAACAAAGACGACAAGACCATCAGCGTGCCCGGGAAGAAGACGCTCACCCTCAAGCCGACGGGTGTGACGCAGGGCACCGTGCGCCAGGATATGGGGCGCGGTCGCACGAAAGCCGTTGTGGTCGAAACCCGCAAGCGGCGCCCCATGCGCCCGGAAGACGAAAAGCCGATCACCCCGGTCGCGGCCACGCCAGCCGCGCCTGCCCGCAACGACGCGCCGCAGGTGAGCCAGCCCGCGCGCCCGGCGGCCCCGCCGCCGCGTGTTCAGCAGCAGCCGCAGCGCCCCCACCAGCAGCAGC
>JBDHTA010000124.1:0-12586 GCA_039808465.1 Rhizobiaceae bacterium
GCGCGGGCGCCTCGCCGTCCGGCATCGGCGTGATCAGCGTTCGCGGCACCTGCGTTCGCGGCGCGGCGCGGGGCGCGGAGCGCAGCTTTTCTTCCTCCGGCGTCAGCCATTCGGCGATTTCCGCCATCGTCACCCGGCGCTCGGCGGGATCGGGCTGCAACATCAGTTCGAGGATCGGGCGCAGCCCGGCGTCGATGCCGGAGAGGTTGGGCACGTTGCGGCGCTTCTCGATCACCTCGACCGGGGTGCCGTTCATGTTCATCGGCTCGCCGCGCAGCACGTTCACCGCCACCAGCGCCAGGCTGTAGACGTCCGACGCCTCGGTCACCCTGCCGTCGAACAGGCCGAGCTGCTCCGGCGAGACGAAATTGTACTTGCCCGCGAACTTGCCTTCCAGCAGCGTGCCGGAGCCGAGATTGCTGGCGCGGGCGATGCCGAAATCGATGATCTTGGCGCCCGCCACCTCGCCGCCCGCCAGAATGACGTTATCCGGCGAGATGTCGCGGTGGATGACGCCCGCCTTGTGGGCCGCGTCCAGCGCCGAAGCCAGCCTTGCCAGCAGCCGCTTCGCCTCGGCAACCGGCATCGGCCTGCCGTCGATCACCTCCGCCAGCGAGACGCCATCGATGTATTCCATCACCAGATAGGGCCGCCCGATCACCGGATCGACGCTGAAGACGCTGTAGCGCACGATGCCGGGATGATGCAGGCTGTTGAGAACCTTGGCTTCCTTGAAGAACAGGCCGATGACGGTCTCGTCATTGGCGAATTCGCCCAGCACCACCTTGATGGCGACCGGATCGCCGGTGGTGATGTTGTGGCCGCGATAAACCTCGCCCATGCCGCCGGAGGCGAGCTTGGCGTCGATGGCGAACATGCCGTTCAGCACCGTATCCGGGCCGATGTTCGGCGTGTTGATCAGTGTGGTCTCGCGTTCGCTCATCCGATTAACTTTTCGTTTTCGCATTTGCTTTTCGGAAAACCGGTTGCCACTTTTCCGGCAGATGCCTTATCCCACCACCCGCGTCGCCTCGCCTGCCGGTCCGGCTGCGGGCACTGTCGAGGATTTGCCGAAGAACTGCACCACATTCACGGTCACATTGTCGGTGCCGCCCCGTGACAATGCCAAATTCACCAGCTCCTGGCAAATGTCGCGGGCGCGCCGCCCGGTCATCAGATGGCCGATATCCATGTCGTTCAGATGCGCCGTCAGCCCGTCGCTGCACAGAAGAAAGCTGTCGCCGGGCAGAACCTCGCCATCGGTGTAATCCATATGCGCCTCGGGCCCGACGCCGATGGCGTGGGTGATGGCGTTGCGGCGCGGATAGACCGCCGCCTCCTCCGGCGTCAGCACGCCGCGATCCAGCAGTTCCTGCACTTCCGTATGGTCGCGCGACAGCTTGGTCAGCACGTCGCCGCGCAGCAGATAGGCGCGGCTGTCGCCCGACCAGTAGCAGCGGTAATGCGGCCCGAAGGTCAAAAGCCCGACGACGGTGGAGCCGATCACCGTATTGCCGCGCTGGCGCGAAACCGCGTAGATCTCGCCATTGGCGCTGACAATGGCGGCGCGGAAGGCCGCTTCCAGCTCGGCCGCCGAGGGCGCCGCCGTCACCGCCGCCTGCAAATGCCGCATGATCGCCTCGCTGGCGAAATCGCCTGCCTCATGGCCGCCCATGCCATCGGCCACCGCCCAGACGCCGTGCGCCGGATCGGCGTAGCAGCGATCCTCGTTCAATTGCCTGACCATGCCGACATGGGAGATCGCATGGGTTTCGAGGCGGAAGACCGGCTCCGGCATCAGGCTTTTCCTATCCTTCCAGAGTGATTGGAGCGTTTTCGCATTTCCGGGCGCTCATGCATCGCCGCTGTCTCCCGCGCCGCCCATCATGCGCGTATAAAGCGCCGGATCGGGCATTCCGGCAAACGACAAAATCTGCGGCGGCACATATTGGCCGCCCTCCGTCCAGAACAGCGCCCGGCCCCGCGCCGCCGCAAAACGCTCCGCCGCCGCGAAACGGGCAGGCAGATCGCCATCCTCCGCCCCCTCGCCGGTCAGGGCATAGCCGCCCGCAAGCCGCCGCACGCCTTCCGGCATCACCGCCTGCGGCGGGTCTTGCAGCCCGGCCAGCAGGGTTTCCGGATCGGGCACCTCGTCTTCGGAGAGCGCCGACAGAAGCCGCGCATGCAGTTCGCCGCTCCACTCGCCGGGAATATCGCCATAGAGGGGAAAGCCCGCGCCTGCGGGCGCATGGGCGAGAATGCACAGTGGAAAGCAGCGCCCGACGCCATCCACCGAGGGCATCAGCGCGCCAATGCAATCGCTGCCGGTGATGCCCGCGCCCAGGCGAAAACTCCAGATCGGATGGATGAAATAGTAATCGCGCCATTGCCGCCCCAGCCGCTCGCGGCTGATGGCGACGGCTTTTTGCAGCCATGGCTCGACGATCCCCGCCACGGTCCTCGGCAGGTTCAGCGCCAGAAAATCACGCTTGCCCGGATATTTGCCGAAAAGCCCGACGGGCATTCACATTCCTTTCACAAGCCGACAGGGCCTTTCACAAGCCGACAGGGCATTTGAACTCGGTGAGCGCGGGCAGCAGGAACGGATTGGTGACCTGCCCAAGCTCGATGCGATAGGACACTTCGCGCCCGCCGATGACGAAGCGCGCCCCGATGCCGTCGCCGCCCTTCGAGACGCTGCCCATCGACAGCAGCCGCAGGAACGCCCACGGGCCGCTGGCGGTGATGGAGGAGCTTCGCCCCGGCAACTCCGGGAAGATCGAGATGCTGGCCGAGCCGCCGCCCGCCCCCGGCCAGGTGAGATTGACCGGGGCATTGCCCACCTGCTGCGACTGGATCACCGTGCCGTTGACCTCCATCAGCGCGAAATCGGCATTGCCGGACAGCGTCTGCGGCTTCACCACCATTTGCAGCGCCAGCATCGGCGCGCCCGCCGGGAAGAAGGCGTCGCGGATGGCCGCCGCCCGCTGGAAATCGCGCAGCGTCGCCTTGGACAGATCCTGCCCGACGCGGTCTCCCTGCTTCCAGTTCCAGCCGTCGGGGTTCATATCCACCAGCGGCGACAGCTTTTCGGAGAAGAAGCGGTCGATCACGCCGCCCGGCGCAAACAGCTTGGTGAATTCGGCGATCGGCACGTCGCGATTGCTGTCACGCGAGAAGGGATAGCGGTTGGCGATCACCTCCTGGCAGGTGCGGGTGACGATGGAATTCATTTCCTGATTGAGCTGGGTGATGGTCGAGCCCGCCGCATCGCCCTCGAAATCGCTGACGGCGCTCTGCATCATCCGCGCCAAGGGCGGCGGCAGACGCGAGACGTTGGATTTCAGGCTGGCGATCTGCACCGGCAGGTTGGCCATGGCGCGCTGCGTCTGCGAGGGGTTATCGGCAAGGATCAGGCTCTGGCTGATCTCGTTGAGGTTGGCGATCAGCATGTCGATGGCCTTGCGGCCCGGTTCGCCATCGACAAGCTGGTGATAGGGGCGGAAATAGGCCTCGATATTGGCGCCGGGAATGGTGGGCGCGCCGGAACTGGCGCCCATGCGCGCCTGCGATTTCGCCAGCGCCGCATCGATGCCGATGCGCGACCAGCCGGTCGCCCGGTTCTGGATGCGCTGGATGGCAAGCTTTTTCGCCCGCTCCGCCACGTCCCCCATCTGCGACGCCGGATCGTCGGCAGGAGGAGCGGCATCGCGCTCCTCGGTCAGCTTGGTTTCCTTGGCGATGGATTCGAATACGGCGCGGATCGGCGACAGCGGCCCGGACGCCACCTGGAGCGCGACATATTTCGGCTTGTCGGCCGACAGCCGCTTCAGCCGGAAGGAATCCAGCGCCCGGTCCCATTCTGTGATGAAATCGCGGCGGTAGCGTTCCAGAAGCTCGGGGCCCAGCCGCGAGAACTGCTGCTCGATGCCTTCCTGCTGGGCGAGATCGCCGAGCACCCATTGTTCGGCCAGCAGCTTGTCGGCGACGACGCCGAGCTGTTCGAGAAAGTAATCGTTGAAGCCCGCATAGGTGAACAGGCCGGAAATCTGCACGTTTTCCAGCGGCGAGCCGTCCACCGTCTCGAACACGGTGTCCGTTTCCGGCCCGCCGCGCGCCACGAGGTTCCACGGTTCCAGCGGCTCGGTCAGCCCGGCGCTGCGGATCAGCGTATAGGCGCGGTCGGCAAGGCTCATGCGCGTCAGGGTGCGCTGCGCCGCCTGCACCATGGTTCCGTTCAGCTCTACCGCCGGGTCATGGGCGTCGTCCAGCGCCAGCATGGCCAGCAGATGCTGCTCCAGCTCGTCGCGGATCGGCTTGTTGCCCGCGCCGGGATAAAGGTTGCGGGACCAGTCGTCGCGCATCCAGGTCACGATCAGGTCGTTATCGGCCTTGGGCGCCTTGCCGCCCAGCATCAGATAGACTTTCAGCGCCTCGTAGACGACCAGCGGGTCGTTGATGTTCGCCTCGATCTGCCGTTCCAGCCTGAGGATCAGGCGCGAGCGCAGCACCCGTTCCAGCGCCTGCCGGTAGGTCTCTTCGCTTGCCGAATTCACCCGCGCCCGCTGGCTGAGCCCGAACCCTTCCGACCACGGCGCGGAGACATCGCGGTTGGCGTAGCCGGTTTCCATGTTGCGCAGCTTGTGGAGCAGGTCCACCACCTTGTCGAGATCGGTATCGCCGACCGGCTCGGCGTTCAGCGCCAGCCCGCCGATGGCGCGGTATTCGGCGATCGCCGCATCCGCCCCGGTCACCAGCTTGCGGTTCTGCACATAGCTCCACAGCCAGACCGACGACAGCGCCACCGCAATCACGGCCATCGCCGCCATCGCCCCGTAGCGCAGGGAGGCGGCGCGGCGCACCGCCCCCATATCCCGCGACACCCAGCCCGCCTCGCGGAAGATCACCTTCGTCAGCAGGTCGTGAATGAAATAGCTGCGGCCCTTGCCCGACATCATCGAGGCGCCCTGCGCCCCGAAATTGCTTCCCATCGCGCCGAGCATCTGGTCGATGGGCGTGCCTTCCTGCGTGCCGGAGGAGAAGTAGAAGCCGCGCAACTGCGCGCTGGAATGATAGCGCGTCGGCTCGAAGATCGCCGACAGGAACTGCGAGACTGGATCGCGCAGCGCCGCCACCTGCGCCGGAAAACCGAAGGCGAGGATGCGCGCCATCGGGTCCGGCTCGGATTGCAGGTGATCGGCGGTCTCCTCCGTCAGCCGCATCACGAGATCGTCGATTTCGCCGGGCACGCGGTCGACGAAATTCTTCTTGCGGTCCTCGGTCTGGAAGGTCGCGCCCCAGACCTGGCGGCGGCGGTCCTCCGGGAAGGAGCCGAAATATTCGTTGAACCCGGCGATCAGATCCGCCTTGGTGAACAGCGCATAGACCGGAAAATCCACCTTCAGCTCGGCGTTCAGCTCCAGCAGGCGCTTGCGGATCGCCGCCGCATGCGCGGCCAGCTCATCCGGCTTGAGGGTCATGATATCCTCAAGGCTGGCGGTGATGATGACGCCGTTGATCGGCTGCTTCGGCCGGTTGGTCTTCAACAGCGACAGGAAGGCGAGCCAGCTCCTGCGGTCGGATTTCTCGTCGGAATCCTGCGTGGTGTAGCGCCCGGCCGTGTCGATCAGCACGGCATCCTCGGAAAACCACCAGTCGCAATAGCGCGTGCCGCCCGCGCCCGCCACCGCCGCCTTGCCGCCTTCGGTGGTCAGCGGAAATTTCAGGCCGGAATTGACGAGCGCCGTCGTCTTGCCGGTGCCGGGCGGGCCGATGATGACATACCATGGCAACTCGTAGAGAAAATTGCGGCCGGAGAAGGTCTTGCGCAGGGTCGCGAGCGCTTCCTCCATGCGCTCGGAGAGCGGCGCGCTGTCGTCGGCGATCTCCTCCTGCGCCACCATGGCGGCCTGAAGCGCGGCTTCCGCCTTGCGGTGCTTGAGATAGCGCCAGCCGACAAAACCGAGAAAAACCAGCCACAGAACGAGAATGATCGACAGCCGCACCCAGACGCTTTCGAAGGGCGCGACATCGGCCACCACCAGCATGGGCGCGACGAACCACACGGCGAGCGACACCAGAAGCACCGCCAGTCCGCTGATCAGGTATTTCGCTGTCTTCACTGCCTTTTCCCGCATTTCGGTGCTGCTTTCGGCTTGTCCCGCGATCTTCGTTTACTGCTGCGTGCCCGCCAGCGATTCCTCCTTGGGAATGGCAAGTTCGACGCGGCGGTTCTTCGCCCGGCCCTCGGCGGTCTTGTTGTCGGCCACCGGCGAATCCTCGCCCTTGCCCGAAACCTCCAGCCGCTTGGCATCCTGCAAATGCTGGCCCAGCACCGCCGCCACCGCCTCGGCGCGCTTCACCGACAGGTCGAAATTCGACTTGAAGCGGCTCGACGCCTTCGGCTTGACGTTGTCGGTATGGCCGGTGACGCGGATATTGCCCGGCTCCTTGTCCAGCGCGGTGCCGATGCGGATGGCCAGCTTCTCGAATTCCGGCTTCACGTCCGCCCGGCCGGAATCGAACAGCAGCAGATTGTTGAGCCGCACGATGATGGAATCGCCGACCGGCTCCACCGCCACCAGATCCTTGGCGATTTCCGGCGCCAGCACGCCGCGGATGCGCTGGAGCTGGGTGGTCGTGGCCGCCGATGGCTGCGGCTCCGGCAGCGGCACGAAGGAGGCGCGGCTGATTTCCACCATGCCGCCCGGATGCAGATGGATCATCGTATCGGCCACCCTGTCGCCCTCGCCGCCGATCAGCATGCGCAGCAGCATGTAAAGCCCGGCGAGGAAGGCGAGAAAGACGCCCGCGATCGCCCAGAGCGGAATGCCGTCGGCCAGCCCCCGCACCCGGATATCGTTGCCGCGCCAGCGCGGCGAGATATCGCCCGCCGCCGCGGGCCGCACCGTGCGCAGCGTCTGGAACACATCGCGGCGCACCCGCTGCAATTCGATGTCGCCGCCCTTGGCGCTGCGGTACTGCCCCTCGAAACCCAGCGACAGGCAGGCATGGATCAGTTCCAGCAGGCTGTAATAGACGGTGGGATTGCTGCTGAGCTGGCGGATCTTGTCGAAGAAGCCGATGCCCGAGGTGCGCACGCCGAAAAACTGCGCCAGCATGGAATATTGCAGCCAGACATGCTTTTCCGTGCCCGGCAGGTTCTGCACGATATCGTCGGCGGTGGCGCAGAGCGCGTATTTGGCGATGGTCGCCTGATCCTCCGGCACGCCCGCCGCGAGGATCTGCTTCTCGAATTCCTGGATGGTGCGGGCGACATGCTGCATCAGCGGCACCGCATCCATGTCCACCACCATCTGCCTGAGACGCCCGAGCAGGATCAGCAGGGGCGCGGCCGCCTGCGTGATCGGATTGGCGGATTTGATGCCGCTATTGGCGCGCGCGCCAAGCGCGACGGTGAGCGGAATGCGCTGGCGGTTGGCGGAGGGTGCCACGACCGGTTTTCCGACCGCAACCTCCGGCGTCATCCAGTCGTTGGCGTAGGGGTCTCCGCCTGCGGGCCGCGCCACCGGCGGCGGCACCGGCGCCGAGGGTCGGCTGTCCCAGATATCGCCGGGATCGGAAGGACCAGCGGGTGCCGCGCCCCCGAAGGGCCGGGGCGAGATCACCGTCTGCTGGCCGGGCGAAGGCGGGCGGAAATCATTGCCGAAACCGCCGCCCGGCGGCGGGGGAAAGCCGCCTTCGCTGCCGGGAGGCGGCGGAAAACCACCCTGACCCTCCGGCGATGGAAAGCCGCTCTGATTATTCGGCGGCGGCTGGAAGCCGCCCTGATTGTTTGACGGCGGCTGGAAGCCGCCGGGCCTTGGCCGGATCACCGTCTTGCCGTTACCACCGGCCGGGTCGTCGGATTGGCTCATGGTCAGTCATCCATAATTGCCCAGAGGTCCAACTGGAGATCGGGCCAGTTACCGGCGAAATGCATGGCGATGCCGCTGGCGGTGCTGAATTCGGGCCAGAGCGGCGAGGCCTTGTCGAGATAGAAATAGACGTGATCGGTGATGGTGCGGATCTGGCGCGGCGGCGTCGGCATATGCACGATATCGATGCCCGGCAGATGCGTCTGCACGATCTCGCGCATCTTGGTGTTCGGCCCGACCTTGCACAGATCCGGGAAGCTCTGCTGGATCTGCGTCAGCGGCATCGCCGCCGACACCTCCACCACGAAGCGCGCCGTGCGGAACAGGTTGCGGTTGTTGACGTTGGCGAGGAAGGCGTTGGGGCGCACCTGCGTCAGATCGAGGCGGATGGCGCGGCCGATATCGAGGCTCAACTGCCGCTGGATGGTTTCCAGCACCGGCTCGAACACCTCGTGCAGCCGGTCGTGATCGTAGCGCGGGAAATCCGGGGCCATGCGGGTGCCGGAAAAGGTGGAAAGCTCGCCCGCGAAGCGGATCAGGTCGACATAGAGCCGCTCGGGATGCAGGTATTTCGAGGCGCGGCTGTGGCGCAGCACGTTCACCTGCCCGTTCAGAAGCTGGAGCATGAAATAATCGTAGGCCTGCAAACCGCCGCCCGAACTCGGATCGGTGGCATAGCGCGCCAAAGCCTCCAGCCGGGTTTCCACCCAGCCGGTCACCCGGTCGAGCCAGCCGGTGGTAACCGGATGCGCATGGCAGGAGAGCACGGGCGGAGCGATGCGCTCGTCGAGCACGATGGTCTTGTCGCGCACCTCGACGATGCGGCCGATGGCGAGGTTGTGATAGCCGGGGCGCGGCGTCTCGCGCACGGAAAACTCGATGCGCGGATGCGCCACCTCGACGCCCTGGCTGACATGCATGCCGGAGGTGGAATCCACGAAGGTTTCCGAATCCAGCGTGTAGCGGCTGCCGCTGCCGCCCGCGGCCGCATCCACCTCGCGGGCGTTCGGCGTCGCCACCGGCATGGTCAGCCAGATGGTGCGCCGCTCGGAGCCCTCGGGAATGTCGACCGGGCTCGGCAGCGGACTGTTGCCCGGCATATCGAAGGGCACGCCGTCCTGAAACACGCCGGAGGCGCGGCGCAGGCCGAACTTGTTCTGCTGGGCGAGATCGCGGTCGATCTCCAGCTCCACAAAGCCCCAGGGATAGGGCGTGATGTAACCGACGCGGTTTTCGAGCAGCTTTTCGAAATAGCGGTCATGCTGCTGCAAATGATGCTGATGAAGGAACAGGCCTTCGGACCAGACAACCTTGCTGTACCACGACATCGCCTGCTCCCCTTCGCCTTCCAGCAATTCCGGGCCTTCCCGCAATTCCGGAAAAACCCTGCGCCGATTTGCCGGAATTGTTGCCGCGCCTTGCTTCCGCAGGGCGGAAAGACGCGTTAAGACTTTCAATAATCTGTATAATTCTTGTGAATGTTCTGCCCTCTGACAAGCAGTAAATCCCGGAAACCCTTTTTTTTCAACTATCTTCCGCCTTCCGGGCAAAGGAAAATAGACCGCGGCCGCTCACTCGTTCTTGAGAAACAGCGTCCAGCGCTCCTGCGCGCGGGTATCCACCTCCAGAAAGCCCGCCTCGCGATGGCCGCGCAGCCAGCAATCCTTCGTGCCGCGAATGAGAAAACGCTTCATGCCGACGCAGGACGGGATCGGGCCTTGCGTCACCGGCTGGCCGAACACATCCTCGGCATAGACGTAGATATACCGGTTTTTCAACGGCTTGCGAATGACGTCGGCGCAGCGGTTGGCGCCCACGCTCCACCAGCCCTCGGTCTGGAACTCCCCGTCCTCCTCATAGCCGATGGCGACGTTCAGCACATCGAGCGACTGGTTGCAGACCGAAAATTCCGCCCGCGCCGCCTGCGGCGCCAAGAGCAGCGGCAGAAAGGCCAGCGTCAGCACGCCCGCTATATTTCGCATTCGCAGCAAAAGAGTGCGGCGCGCAAGTTTATCTTGGCCGCGGCCTCTTGATAATTGCGCGTCCTTGCGCATTAATTCCGCCATCGAGAAGCGGAGTGTCCTGCCCATGACGAAAATCATCCTCTCCCTGTCCGCCTGCCTGCTCGCCGCAAGCTGCTCCACGACGACGCCTTCCACCCCCACGGGACCGGAAAAGATCGGCAAGGCCCCCTCGCAACCCGGCAACTGCTTCTATCGCGGCCTTGACGGCAAGGTATTCATCTCGCCCTGCTGATGCCGGTCAGTCATCGGACAGCAGATTTTCGACAAATATTTTCACGGAAAGCAACGGCTTTTCGTTGCCTTCCGCATAGACTCCTTCAATTGCCGAATAAGCAATCTTTATTTCTTCGCCATCCAGCCGGATTTTCGTGAAATCGAAGCCGGGGCCGTCAAGCGCCTCGATGATTTCACCCGAAAGCTCATCACAGATAATCTCAACGATCCTTTTATATTGTTCCTCTGTCTCGATCGGATAAAGATCGACCGAATAGGCGCCATTTCTGAAAACAGGATCGGAAACCATTATTTTATACCCAGCTTTTCATTAACCGATTTACGCGATTTCTGCGATGAATTGATAATTTCCTTATAGATATCATCTCCGGAAAAGCCGCGAGATTTTTTCAGCTCGACAATCTCTTCCCACGTCATATTTCTCTCTTCCCGCATCAATCTGTCGGCTTCCTTGCGGTTTTTCATCGCGTCGCGGGCGGCAGTCCGGATTTCATTTCTGAAACCGAAAGCTTGTTTTGCCTGTATTTCAAGCGGCTGGCTCTTGTCGATAATCTCCGGGATCTTCTTCTCCTGGGCAATGTACCATTCACGCGCCTCAAGATCCGACATCGATGCCGGTTCCGGCCTCTTGTAGCGACCGGGGCTTGCTTTGACCGGCTCGGTATCCTTCGATGGCGCGGCTTTCTTCTCCGCCTTCGGCTGCGGCTTGCGCACCTCCTTCTTCACCGGTGTCGGCTTGCGAAAACGATTGCCGACCGCCGCCATGCCCTTGGCGACGAATTTGGCGCTGAGGAAGCGTCGCAGGATGCCCTCGCGCAAGAGGATCGCCAGAACCGCCGCCACGATGATGGCGGCTCCTTCCAGTTCCTTGCGCGTTTTGGCCTCGCGCACGTCTCCCAGCACCGCGACCAGCTTGTCGATCGCCTCCAGAATCTGCCCCGGCAGGGTGAACAGGCTCATGCCGAGAATGGCGAGGTTGACGCCGGGGATCATCATGGCGACGAGGCTGATGAGAAGCGCCGCGTAGCCGTTTTCGATCAGCGCCTCGAATTCCTGCTTCACCGCGCCTTCCATGTGATCGGGCACCATGCCCGCCACGATGAACAGCCGGTCGAGGAAATCGTCGGGAAGCGGCGCGTTGCCCGCGCCCTTGGCAAGTGTAAGAGCCACGCGGCTGTCGAAATCCTCGCCGGTGCGGGCGAAAGCCACGACTGGTTCCTCGGCCAGCGCCAGCGCGATCGCCCCGTTGGCAATGGCGAGCGCCAGAATGTCCGCCAGTTCGGTGCGCCCGACGCGCATGGCAAGGGCATCGATGCCCCAGCGGCGCAGATAAGGCCGCACCATCTCCTCCGCGCCGGGGCGGGAGAGAAACCGCCTCAGCGCGTCGCGGATCGCCAGCCGGTCGCGCAGCATCACCTTGCGCGCCAGCACCGGAAACGCCGCCGCCGGCCCGATGAAAAGCGTTTCCCGGGTGCTGCTCAGAAGAACGATATCGGCGGCGGAACGGCTCATGGCGCTATCCGCCCGGGCTCGAAAGGCGCATCATTTCTCCTTTCCGCTCATCTGCTGATAGGCTTCGGAGAAATAGGCGAGGAAAACGTCCAGCATGCCGTTGGCATTGGATTCGGTCTTGGCCTCCCAGCGGGCGACGAAGGTTTCCCAGGCCTTCGCCTTGCGGTTGGAAAAGGGCGATTGCGTCACCTTCGCCTCCACCGATTCCGGCGACAGATCGTCCAGCAGCCGCGACAGCGCCCGCTGCATGGCGGCATAGGTGGCCATTTCATGTTTCTTCAGGTCGTCGAAAGCCTGCCGGAAGGCGCGCGGCCCGTCGAGATAGCCCATGCGGTCGCGGGCGAGCATGGCTTCCAGCGCCTCCGCCGAACCGGGGAGGAATTTCAGCGGATTGTTGTCCTGCGCGCCGATCATGGTGCGGTCGGCGGTCTTGACCATGGCCCGCGCCGAGGCCCGCGCCCGCAAAAGCTGCGCCACCTCGTCGGAAACCGTCAGCATCATCGCGCCGATCTCGCGGAACAGCTCGGCCTGATCGCGCCGGGCCAGCACATGCGGCGCAAGCTTCGCCCCCTCGCAGAAGGCGGCGAGCAACCGGCTGTCGCCCGCACCCGCAGGCGGCGCGGGGCGACGGGGGGCCGGTTCCGCGGGAAATCCTTCCGCGGGCCGGGCGGGCGCGGCGGCGGACGAAGCCGCAGAGGGCGGCGGCGGGAAACCGGCCGGTTCGGGCATCGGCGGCGTGGACGCGGACCAGCCGCCGATACCCTCGCCAGCGGCGTTCGGGGCGCTCTCCGGCGGAACAGGGCCGGAGTTGCTGCGCGCCACCGGCATGTCGAGATGGGATTCCACGAAATCCGCCTGATGACGCGGGGGTGCGGCGGGCTGGAAATCGCGCCGGTCCATGGGCGGGGCCGCCGCCACCTGCCCCGCGCCCCAGATGTC
>JBDHTA010000125.1:0-12515 GCA_039808465.1 Rhizobiaceae bacterium
ATACGGGCTGATCGCCGCGCTGATTTCCGTCGCGCTGCTGGTCAGCGTCGACGGCTTCACCGATGCCTTTCTGGACACCTATACCTATCT
This sequence comes from Rhizobiaceae bacterium, assembly GCA_039808465.1. Taxonomy (GTDB): domain Bacteria; phylum Pseudomonadota; class Alphaproteobacteria; order Rhizobiales; family Rhizobiaceae; genus Metarhizobium. The sequence continues at coordinate 91 of JBDHTA010000125.1, forward strand.
GGCCGGCCGCATCGGCGGCGAGTGAGCCGCCAGCCGGAGCCTGAAGCATGCGCGCTTTTCTCCGGATCGCGAAAATGCTCCAGCTCTTCTGCTGGAAACGCTCTATTCCTTCAGCCTGATTTCCGGAACCTTCAGCGCGTCGGCGAGGCGCGCCTTCGCCGAGCCGGGCTTCAGCGGCTTCTGCTGGCTTTCGTGCGGCGCCCAGCCGGAGGCGTAGACGATGGAGAAGGTGGCGCGGATGCGCCCGTCCGGATCGCTGTAGCGTTCGGCGTAAATCTCGGCGGCGCGCAGGAAGAAGCGCCGTGACAGGGGTTTGCGGCTGCGGTCGGCGAGCGGATTGGTCATGCCCATGGCGCGCAGGTCGCGCATCAGCGCAAACAGCGAATCGTACCGCGCCGTATAGGTTTCGGCATCGACCACCGGCAGGGCGAAACCGGCCCGTTGCAGCAGGCCGCCGATATCGCGCACATCGGCGAAGGGGATGACGCGGGGGCTGGCGCCGCCGTAGATCTCGATTTCCGCCGCCAGCAGCGCCTCGCGCAGTTCCTGAAGCGTGCCTGCGCCCGGAATGGCGGCGAGCAGCAATCCATCCGGCTTCAGCGCCCGGCGAATCTGCACCAGCACGCCCGGCGTGTCGTTGGTGAGGTGCAGGGAGAGCGGCGACAGGACCAGATTGACGGAAGCCGGTTCCAGCCCGGGCATTTCGAGATCCGCCTCGCGCAGCCTGTCTCCCGGCAGATGCGCGCCCGGCAGCTCGATGCGTTCGATGACGCCGGTCTTGCCGGTTGCCTTCGCGGCCGCGGCAGCCTGGCCGGTCGCGCCGTGCAGTTCCACCGCCGCTTCGAAATGCCGCTCGACGATGGCGAGCCGCCCGGCGAGTTCCTCGGCTGCGATCTCCATCAGGAAGGCGGCTTTCGGGTCGAAGGCGGCGAGAGCGCGCCTGCGGTTCACGCGAATCAGCGCCTGGTCGAAAATGAGTTCCATGCTTGTGCGTCCGGTGGTTCGGAAAAGCGGATGCCGCATCTCGCGGGCCTGACGGCGCCATGCTAGGCTCGGCGGGTCGAGGCGAGGAACGGGCATCCCGATGACGGTTTCAGATGCGGCCCCGGAGGGGGAATGTCAACGGCGCGAGGCAAGATCGGGCTGGAGAGACGGGCTGCGCCACGGCTTGCGCCGCCTTGCCGATCTCGTCTATCCGCCGGTCTGTCCCGGCTGCGGCGTGGCGCTCGGCAGCCATCGCGGCGTCTGCGTTTCCTGCTGGAGCCGCATCCGTTTCATCGAGCGGCCCTATTGCGAGGTGCTGGGACTGCCGTTTTCCCGCGATCTCGGCGAGGGCATCGTCAGCGCCAAGGCCATCGCGCATCCGCCGGTGTTCGACCGGCTGCGGTCGGCGGTGGCGCATGAGGATGTGGCGCGCAGGCTGGCGCATGGGCTGAAATATCGCGACCGCACCGATCTCGCGCCGATGATGGCGGCATGGATGCTGCGGGCGGGCGACGGCTGGCCCGGCAGGGCCGATGCCATTCTGCCGGTGCCGCTGCATCGCACGCGCATGCTGTCGCGCAAGTTCAACCAGTCGGCCGAGCTGGCGCGCCATCTTTCGCGGCTCACCGGCAAGCCGCTGCTGGCGCAGACGCTGCTGCGCGTCAAGCGCACCCGCCGTCAGGTCGGGCTCGGCATTTCGGCGCGGGAGGAGAACGTGCGCGGCGCCTTCCGGCTGGCGGCGGGGCATGAGGCGGATGTGGCGGGCAAGCGGCTGCTGCTGGTGGACGACGTGTTCACCACCGGCGCCACCGTCACGGCGGCGGCGCGGGCGCTGAAACGGGCGGGCGCCGCCGATATCACGGTTTTGACCTTTGCAATGGCGCCGGGCAATTCTATATGACGGCGGAACGAACGGGATCGGAGACACCAATGGCATCAGTCGTCATCTATACGCGTGATCTTTGCGGCTATTGCGCGCGCGCCAAGCAACTGCTCGATTCGAAGGGCGTCGCCTATGTCGAGCACAATGCCTCGGCAAACCCCGAAGCGCGCCAGGAAATGTATGCGAAGGCCAATGGCCGCACCACCTTCCCGCAGATCTTCATCGGAAACACCCATGTCGGCGGCTGCGACGATCTCGTTGCGCTCGATCGCGCCGGAAAGCTCGATCCGCTGCTGGCCGGGGGAGCCTGAGATGAGCTTCAAGGCCGCCGCCATCCAGATGTGTTCCGGCGTCGATCCCGAGCGCAACGCCGCCGATATGGCGCGGCTGGCGCGCGACGCCGCCGCTCAGGGCGCCATCTATATCCAGACGCCGGAGATGACCGGGGCCGTGCAGCGCGACCGCGCCGGGCTTCGCGCCGTCCTGAAGGGCGAGGCTGACGATATCGTGCTGCGCAAGGGGCGCGAGCTGGCGGCGGAGCTTGGCGTGCATGTCCATATCGGCTCGACGGCGATTGCCCGCGAGGACGGCAAGCTTGCCAATCGCGGCTTCCTGATCGGGCCGGATGGCGGCATTATCTGCCGCTACGACAAGATCCACATGTTCGACGTCGATCTCGACAATGGCGAAAGCTGGCGCGAGAGCGCCGCCTACGAGCCGGGCTGCGCTGCGCTGACCGCCAGCCTGCCCTTCGCGGACCTCGGCTTCACCATCTGCTACGACGTGCGCTTTCCGGCGCTGTTCCGGATTCAGGCGGTGAACGGGGCAGAGGTGATCTCGGTTCCCGCCGCCTTCACCCGCCAGACCGGCGAGGCGCACTGGGAAGTGCTGCTGCGCGCTCGCGCCATCGAAAACGGCGTCTTCATCATTGCCGCGGCGCAGGCCGGGCTGCATGAGGACGGCCGGGAAACCTATGGGCATTCGATGATCGTCGATCCCTGGGGCAAGGTGCTGGCATCGGCGGGCGGCACCGGCGAGGCGGTGGTTGTGGCCGAGATCGATACCGGCGCGGTCGCGACGGCGCGCAAGCGCATTCCCAATCTCGTCAATGCGCGGGAGTTCTCCTATCGGAAGATTGCGGGAGTGGAGGCTTGATCCGCTACACCCTCATCTGCGAGGCGGGCCATGATTTCGAGGGCTGGTTTTCGGGCGCTTCCGATTTCGACAGCCAGAAGGAGCGCGGCTTGCTGACCTGTCCGGTCTGCGGCTCGGCCTCGGTCTCCAAGCAGTTGATGGCGCCGTCCGTCTCGACGGCGCGCAAGAAGGAGGCGCGGCAGACGCTGCTGATGGATCAGGCGCAGAAGGAAGCGATGGCGAAGATCCGCGAAGCCGTGGCGGCGATCCGCGCCAGCTCCGAGGATGTCGGGGCGCGCTTTCCCGAGGAGGCGCGCAAGATCCATTACGGCGAGGCGGAGCAGCGCGGCATCATCGGCGAGGCGAAGCCGGAGGAAGCGCGCGCGCTGATCGAGGAAGGCATCGAGATCGCGCCGCTGCCGGTATTTCCCGACGACACGAATTGAGCGCCGGTTACGCGGGACGCCTGGCCAGCAGCATGTAGTTCACGTCCATGTCGGGCGAGAGGTTCCAGCGATCCTGCAAGGGATTGTAGAAGACGCCGGTGCGGTGGATGATCTCCAGGCCGGAGGCGGTGAGCGGCGTTTCCAGCTCCTGCGGGCGCACCAGCTTTTCATATTGATGCGTGCCGCGCGGCAGCCAGCGCAGGATGTTTTCCGCCGCGAAAATGGCAAGCGCGGCCGCCTTCAGCGTGCGGTTGATGGTGGCGACGAACATCAGCCCGCCGGGACGCACCATCGAGGCGCAGGTCGACATGAACAGGTCGACATCGGCGACATGCTCCACCACTTCCATGTTCAGCACCACGTCGAAACTTTCGCCCGCTTGCGCCAGTTGTTCGGCGCTGACGGCGCGGTAATCGACGGCAACGCCGCTTTCGCTCGCATGGGTGGAGGCGATGCCGATATTCTTTTCCGAGGGGTCGGCGCCCGTTACGCTTGCGCCCATACGGGCGACCGGCTCCGACAGCAGCCCGCCGCCGCAACCTATATCGAGGATGCGCAGGCCCTCCAGCGGGCGCGCCTCTTTCGGATCGCGGCCGAAATTCTCGCAGACGCGCTCGCGGATATAGGCCAGCCGCACCGGGTTGAATTTGTGCAGCGGGCGGAACTTGCCCGCCGGATTCCACCATTCGGCGGCCATTGCCGAAAACCGGTCGACCTCGCTCTGGTCGATCGTCGTCTGGGCGGCATCGCGCATGGCATCGTCCTTTCGTGAACCGGAAGCGGTTTCGGGCGTTATGAAGGGCAATCGAACGCGGCGGTTTCTGGACCGCCGCACCGGGTGAAGTCGGACGATCGGGCCGGGATGTCAAGTGTGGAACGCGATTTGGCGCCATCTCAAAAAAGACAAAACGCAGCCTAAGATCGTACATCGTGGTTTTGGACCCGTTTCGGTTTCCATCGTGGAAACCGGGGTTCGTCAGGTGGGAGACATTTTCGTGAAATATCTGATCAAGCGTGCCTTGATGGTCTGCGCGCTGCTGGCGGCGCCGGTGGCGGCTCTTGCCGCCGAAGGCTACGCGACAGCCAACGTCAATCTGCGCTCCGGCCCGAGCACGGCCTATCCTCCCGTCATGGTCGTGCCGGAGGGATCGCGCCTCAATGTTTACGGCTGCCTTTCCGAAGCGCCGTGGTGCGATGTCTCCTACGGGCGCATTCGCGGCTGGATGTCGGGCAGTTACATCCAGACGGTCTATCGCGAGCGCCGCATCCGCGTCGATCCGGAATATTACCGCCCGCTCGGCATTCCGATCATCCGTTTTGACCTCGACAATTACTGGGAGCGCAATTACCGGGGCCGCGATTTCTATCGTGACCGCGACCGCTGGCACCGGGAATGGCGCGGCGAGTCCAACCGGGGCCGCGACCGGGATCGCGACCGCGACCGCCCGCGCCGGGATCGTGACCGCGATCGCGACAATAACGGCCAATGGGGCGGCGGCGGCCAGTGGGATGGCAACGGCAACAACCGTCCGCGCCGTCCGCGCCCCGAGGATGGCCAGAACAATGGCGGCCAATGGGGCGGCCAGTGGGGCGGCAACCAGGGCAATTCCGGTCAGGACAACAATCGCCCGCGCCGTCCGCGTCCCGAGGACGGTCAGAACAATGGCGGCCAATGGGGTGGCCAGTGGGGCGGCAACCAGGGCAATTCCGGTCAGGACAACAATCGCCCGCGCCGCCCGCGTCCCGAGGACGGCCAGAACAATGGCGGCCAATGGGGCAATCAGGGCAATGCCGGGCAGAACAACAACCGTCCGCGCCGCCCGCGCCCCGAAGACGGTCTGGACAATGGCGGCCCGTGGGCCGGCAATCAGGCCAATCCCGGCCAGGATCATCGCTCCCGCCCCCTGCAATGGGGCAATCAGGGCGGCGCCGGCCAGAACAACGCCCGCCCGCAGCGCGTCCGCCCGGACGGCACATGCCGCCAGCGCACGCAGGATGGTTATGTGACCGTTCCCTGCGCTCAGTAGCGGCAATCGCAAGGCCCGGCCGCAACGGCCTGCCCGGCTTCGGCGCCCGCGCGGATTTCATGCCGCGCGGGCGTTTTCGCCGCTCACCGGATTTCGGTGCTTTGTCGCCTTCGCGCGCGCAAAACCGCTTTGCACTTGCGCCGATTTGCTCTAAGAGACCCGGCAATGCGGTTCCCTGAGGGAACGGCGGTCGAATGGGGCTGGCGCGCCGCTTTGATCGAAGGGCGCCCATATGCATCTGGAATGAGCCAATGGCACGCATCGTGATGAAATTCGGCGGAACCTCCGTCGCCGACCTGAACCGTATTCACAATGTCGCCCGCCACGTCAAACGTGAAGTCGACGCGGGCCACGAGGTGGCCGTCGTGGTCTCCGCCATGTCGGGCAAGACCAACGAGCTGGTCGGCTGGGTGGAAAACATGCCGAAGGTGGCGGGCGCGACCTCGCCTTTCTACGACGCGCGCGAATACGACACCATCGTCGCTTCCGGCGAGCAGGTGACCTCGGGGCTGCTGGCGATCGCGCTGCAATCCATCGGCGTCAACGCCCGCTCCTGGCAGGGCTGGCAGATCCCGATCAAGACCGACAACGCCCATGGCGCCGCCCGCATTCTCGATATCGATGGCGATGACATCATCCGCCGCATGAAGGAAGGCCAGGTCGCCGTCGTCGCCGGTTTCCAGGGCATCGGCCCGGACAACCGCATCGCCACGCTCGGGCGCGGCGGTTCCGACACCTCGGCCGTGGCGATCGCCGCCGCCGTCAAGGCCGACCGCTGCGACATCTATACCGATGTCGATGGCGTCTACACCACCGATCCGCGCATCGAGCCGAAGGCGCGGCGCATGAAGAAGATTGCCTTCGAGGAAATGCTCGAAATGGCCTCCCTCGGCGCGAAGGTGTTGCAGGTTCGCTCGGTCGAGCTTGCCATGGTGCACAAGGTGCGCACCTTCGTCCGCTCCAGTTTCGTAGACCCCGACGCGCCGGGCATGGGCGATTTCGACAACCCGCCCGGTACGCTGATTTGTGACGAGGATGAGATCGTGGAACAGGAAGTCGTAACCGGCATTGCCTATGCCAAGGATGAAGCCCAGATTTCGCTGCGCCGCGTCTCCGACCGGCCGGGCGTCGCCGCCGCCGTCTTCGGGCCGCTGGCCGAGGCCCATATCAATGTCGACATGATCGTCCAGAACATTTCCGAGGACGGCTCGCGCACCGACATGACCTTCACCGTGCCCTCCGGCGATCTGGACAAGGCCGTGAAGATCCTGTCCGAAAGCAAGGAGAAGATCGGTTACGACGTTCTCCAGAGCGAATCGGGTCTGGTGAAGGTGTCGGTCATCGGCATCGGCATGCGCAGCCATGCGGGCGTCGCCGCCTCCGCCTTCCGGGCGGTGTCCGAGAAGGGCATCAACATCAAGGCGATCACCACCTCGGAAATCAAGATTTCCATCCTTATCGACGGCGCTTACGCCGAACTTGCTGTACGGACTTTGCATTCCTGCTACGGTCTCGATAAGAGTTGATCGTCATCCGGCGTGACCGGGAGCGGCAGGACGCCCTCCCGGCGCGAAAAGGATCTCCGGAATGAAGAGAGCGGGAGCATGAACGCGATGAGAGACCTGTCCGCAGGCCCGCGCGTCCTTCTCAGGCGGTTGCGCGAGCTGATGGCGGAACCGCTTGGGCCTCAGGAGCGCCTGGACCAGATCGTGCGCCAGATCGCGCAGAACATGGTTGCGGAAGTCTGCTCCGTCTATGTGCTCCGCGCCGATGGTGTGCTCGAACTCTATGCCACCGAAGGTCTGAACAAGGGCGCGGTCCACCACGCCCAGCTCAAGATGGGGCAGGGCCTCGTCGGCACCATCGCCGCCAGCGCCCAGCCGCTCAATCTCTCCGACGCGCAATCGCATCCCGCCTATCGCTACCTGCCGGAAACCGGCGAGGAGATCTATCACTCCTTCCTCGGCGTGCCGATCCTGCGCGCGGGCCGCACGCTCGGCGTTCTCGTGGTGCAGAACAAGGCGCAGCGCAATTACCGCGAGGAAGAAGTCGAGGCGATGGAAACCACCGCCATGCTTCTGGCGGAAATGGTGGCGACCGGCGAACTCAAGAAGATCACCCGGCCGGGCCTCGAACTCGATCTCAGCCGTCCGGTGACCATCGAGGCGGACAGCTATAACGAAGGCATCGGCCTCGGTTACGTCGTGCTGCACGAGCCGCGCATCGTCGTCACCAATCTTCTCAACGACGACGCCGAAAAGGAAATCAACCGGCTGGCGGAGGCGCTGGGTTCGCTGCGCATCTCCATCGACGACATGCTGTCGCGCCGCGAGGTGTCGATGGAGGGCGAGCATCGCGAGGTGCTGGAAACCTACCGGATGTTCGCCCATGACCGCGGCTGGGTGCGCAAGCTGGAAGAGGCGATCCGCAACGGGCTGACGGCGGAAGCGGCCGTCGAGAAGGTGCAGAGCGACACCAAGGCGCGGATGATGCGCCTGACCGATCCTTACCTGCGCGAGCGCATGCATGATTTCGACGATCTCGCCAACCGGCTGCTCAGGCAGTTGACCGGCTTCGGGCCGGGTTCGATGGGCGAGGGGCTGCCGCAGGATGCGATCATTCTCGCCCGCGCCATGGGGGCGGCGGAACTGCTGGATTATCCGCGCAGCCATGTGCGCGGCCTCGTGCTGGAAGAAGGCGCGGTCACCAGCCATGTGGTGATCGTGGCGCGCGCCATGGGCATTCCGGTCGTGGGGCAGGCGGCGGGCATCGTGGCGCTGGCGGAAAACGGCGACGCGCTGATCATCGATGGCGACGACGGTTGCGTGCATCTGCGCCCGGTCAACGATCTCCAGCGCGCCTATGAGGAAAAGGTGCGGCTGCGGGCGCGGCGTCAGGAGCAGTTCCGGGCCTTGCGCGATGTCGAGCCGATCACCCGCGACGGCAAGCGAATCACCTTGCAGATGAATGCCGGGCTGCTGGTCGACCTGCCGCAACTGTTCGAATCGGGGGCTGCGGGCATCGGCCTGTTCCGCACCGAGCTGCAATTCATGATCGCCTCCAAGATGCCGAAGGCCGAGGAGCAGGAAGAATTCTACCGCAATGTTCTGCGGCAGGCGGCGGGACGGCCCGTCACCTTCCGCACGCTGGATATCGGCGGCGACAAGGTGGTCTCCTATTTCCGGGGGCATGAGGAAGAAAATCCGGCGCTCGGCTGGCGGGCGATCCGCCTCGCGCTCGACCGGCCGGGCCTGCTGCGCACGCAGTTGCGGGCGCTTCTGAAGGCTTCCGCCGGGTCGGAACTCAAGATGATGATCCCGATGGTGACGGAGGTTGCCGAAATCCGGGCGGTGCGCGAGCATTTCCAGAAGGAAGTGCAGTATCTCTCGAAATTCGGGCATCCGCTGCCGCGCAAGCTGCAATTCGGGGCGATGCTGGAAGTGCCCTCGCTGATGTGGCAGCTCGACGAGCTGATGAACGAGGTCGATTTCGTCTCGGTCGGCTCGAACGATCTCTTCCAGTTCTCGATGGCGGTGGATCGCGGCAATGCCCGGGTCTCCGACCGGTTCGACACGCTGGGGCGGCCATTCCTGCGCATCCTGCGCGACATTGCCCGCGCCGGTGAGCGCAACCAGACGCCGGTGACGCTGTGCGGGGAGATGGCGAGCAAGCCGCTGTCGGCCATGGCGCTGCTCGGCATCGGCTTCCGCTCGGTCTCGATGTCGCCGACCTCGATCGGCCCGGTGAAGGCGATGCTGCTCGGCCTCGATGTCGATCTGCTGTCGCAGCTTCTCGATCTGGCGCTCGACGATCCGAAGCCGGTATCCTCGATCCGCGAAATCCTGACGCAGTTCGCGCAGGCTCACAACATTCCGCTGTAAGGCGAAGAGGTATCGGTTGGCTCAACTTCCTGTCGAGAAAATGCGCGAACTGGAACGCCGGTTCGGCGAGATCGAAGCGCGCATGTCGGCCGGTCCCGCCGCCGACGTCTATGTGAAGCTGGCTTCGGAATATTCCGAGCTTCAGCCGGTGGTGGCGCGCATTCGCGAGTATCACAAGGCGGAAGCCGAGCTTGCCGATCTCGAAACCCTGCTGTCCGACCGCGAGGTGGACCGCGAAATGCGCGATCTCGCCGAGATGGAATTGCCGGAGGTGAAGGCGCGGCTTGGCGAGCTGGAGCAGCAGATCCAGATCCTGCTTTTGCCGAAGGACGCCGCCGACGAGAAAAGCGCCATTCTGGAAATCCGCGCCGGAACCGGCGGTTCGGAGGCGGCGCTGTTCGCGGGCGATCTGTTTCGTATGTATGAGCGTTTTGCCGCCTCGAAGGGCTGGAAGGTCGAGGTTCTCTCGGCCAGCGAAGGTGATGCGGGCGGCTTCAAGGAAATCATCGCGACGATCTCGGGCAAGGGCGTGTTCTCGCGGCTGAAATTCGAATCGGGCGTGCATCGCGTGCAGCGCGTGCCGGAAACGGAGGCGAGCGGGCGCATCCATACCTCGGCGGCAACCGTCGCGGTGCTGCCGGAGGCGGAGGAGATCGATATCGATATCCGCCCGGAGGATATCCGCATCGATACGATGCGCGCCTCGGGCGCGGGCGGCCAGCACGTCAACACCACCGATTCGGCGGTGCGGGTAACTCACCTGCCGACCGGCATCATCGTGGTCAGCGCCGAAAAGAGCCAGCACCAGAACCGCGCCCGGGCGATGCAGGTTCTGCGCTCGCGCCTCTACGATATCGAGCGGCAGAAGGCCGACAGCGAGCGTTCCGCCGACCGCAAGAGCCAGGTCGGCTCCGGCGACCGCTCCGAGCGCATCCGCACCTATAATTTTCCGCAGGGGCGCGTCACCGATCACCGTATCAACCTGACGCTCTACAAGCTCGACCGGATGATGGAAGGCGAAATCGACGAGATCGTCGACGCGCTGGTCGCCGATTATCAGGCAGGGCAACTGGCGCAGCTTGGCGAACAGCGGCCATGACATCGCGGCTCGATGCGGTGGTGCGCGATGCCCGCGCCCGTTTCGAGGCGGCGGGGCTGGCGGATGCGGCTTTCGAGGCACGGCTGCTGATCGGCGGATTGCTGGGGCTTTCGGCGACGGAGGTGTTTGCCGGTGGCGACCGGGCTCTGTCCGGGGCGGAGCTTTCGGTGATCGAAAAGGCGGTGATGCGGCGTCTGAAGCGCGAGCCGGTGCACCGGATTCTGGGCGCGCGCGAATTTCATGGCCTGACGCTTACGCTGTCGGCGGAAACGCTGGAGCCGCGTCCCGATACGGAAATCCTGGTCGAAACCGTGCTGCCGCATCTGCGGCGCATGGCGGAACGGGAACGGCCGGTGCGCCTGCTCGATCTCGGCGCCGGCACCGGCGCGATCGGGCTGGCGCTGCTGAAGGCGTGCCCGGACGTGGTGGCGCTCGGCACGGATATTTCCGGAGACGCCCTTGCGACGGCGGCCCGCAATGCCCAGATGAACGGCGTCGCCGGGCGATACGAAACGCGGGCGAGCGACTGGTTTTCAGCCATATCCGGGCGATTTCACATCATCGTCTCAAATCCGCCCTATATTGCTTCCAGTGTCGTCGACGAGCTTGAGCCCGAGGTGCGTGACTTCGATCCGCGCGCGGCTCTGGATGGCGGGATCGACGGGTGTGATGCCTATCGCGCCATTGCCGCAGGGGCGGCCAGCCATCTGGAAGCGGATGGGCTCGTGGCCGTGGAAATCGGTTTCGATCAGAAGCAGCAGGTGACGGCGCTGTTTGCCGCCGAGGGCTTTTCGCGGCTGGAAGCGGCCGCGGATTACGGCGGCAATGACCGCGTGCTCGTGTTTGCATGCAACAGGTTGCAACAATCGGCAGGATGATGCCCGCATATTTTATCGCAACAGCGAGAAAACGCTTGGATTTCCGCAGGAAGCGGGATAGTTTGCCCCTCACGCGACGGGTGGTCGGGACAGGCGGATTCCGCCGGATCTTCGTAGGCCGCAGTTTGTCTCTCCATGGAGAGCTTCACGGGGTTGAGTGCTTCCGGCGCGTGATTCAAGTAATTTGACTTTGGTCAATGCGGAGCCGCGATGACGCGGCATCTGCAACCGGCGCTTTTGGGCTTCGATCCGCCCTTGGCAGCGGAGCTTTTCCACGAAACGGGTTCAACGGCTTTCCGTCTGGAAATGCGAAAGACCCAAGACTTAAACCACCATAGACAAACATTCAGGTGAGCGAATCGATGAGGCCAGGACAGCAGAACAAGCGCGGTCGGGGGCGTGGCAATAACAATAACAACAATGGCGGCGGCAATAACAATTTCAACCGCAAGGGCTCCAACCCGCTGACCCGGACCTATGACAGTTCCGGCCCGGATATCAAGATTCGCGGAACCGCCCAGCATATAGCCGAAAAATACGCGGCCTTGGCGCGCGATGCCCAAAGCTCCGGCGACCGCGTGATGGCGGAAAACTATTTGCAGCATGCCGAGCATTACAACCGCATCATCGCCGCCGCGCAGGCGCAGATGCAGGAGCGCTTCCAGCGCGACGACCGCAACGAATACGGCGACCGCGATGGCGACGAGATCGACACGGCGGGCGTCGACGGCGATGACGCCGTTGCCGCCGAACCGGCGCCGGTCCAGCAGCCGGTGGCCCAGCAGCAGCCGCGCCCGCAGCAGGAGCGCCGCCAGCACCAGAACCGGCAGCAGCATGCGCCGCGCCAGCAGGCTCCGCAGCCTCAGCCGGATGTGGCCGTGGCCGCGGAACAACCCGAGGCCGTGTCCGCTCCTGCGCCAGCGGCTCCCGCGCCCGCTCCCAAGGCGCCTGCTCCGAAGGCGCCCGTTGCCGATGGCACCGGCCCGCAGCCGGTGATCGAGGGCACGCCCGCCGAAGTCGCGATCGAAGCGGAAGAAGCGGCCGAAACCGCAGGCACCGCCGCCAAGACGCCGCGCCGCCGCAGCGGAGCCGC
>JBDHTA010000126.1:0-12314 GCA_039808465.1 Rhizobiaceae bacterium
GATCTGCGACACGGCGAAGGCGCCGACCGCGCCCATGATCATCATGCCCTCGACGCCGAGATTGAGCACGCCGGAGCGTTCGGTGACCAGTTCACCTAGCGCCGCCAGAACCAGCGGGGTGGCGGCGGTGATGACCGTCAGGATGATCGCTTCGATAATCACGTCAGGCGGCTCCGTCCGTAGCACCCTTCAACCGGCCGAGCACCAGCCGGATGCGATAATGGATCAGTGTGTCACAGGACAGCACGAAGAACAGCAGCAGCCCCTGAAACACCCGCGTCACCTTGTCCGAAACGCCGATCGACAATTGCGCCGCCTCGCCGCCGAGATAGGTCAGCGCCAGCACCAGCCCGGAGGCGATGATGCCGAGCGGATTGAGCCGTCCCAGAAAGGCGACGATGATCGCCGTGAAGCCGTAACCCGGCGAAATCGACGGTTGCAGGTGGTTGATCGAGCCGGACACTTCGGAAATGCCCGCGAGCCCCGCCAGCGCCCCGGAAAACAGCATGGAAAACCACACCATGCGCCGCCCGGAAAAACCGGCGAAGCGCCCTGCCCGCTCCGATTGGCCGAGCACGGCAATCTGGAAGCCTTTCAGCGTGAAGCGCATCATGAACCAGACCAGCACCGCCGCGACGATGGCGAAGATGAAGCCCCAATGCGCCCGCCCCGAGGACAGGATTTCCGGCAGGATCGCTTCCGGCACGAAGGTTCGCGACTGCGGGAAATTATAGCCCTGCGGATCGCGCCATAGCCCGCGCGACAGCCAGTCGAGGAAAAGCTGGGCGATATAGACCAGCATCAGGCTGGTGAGGATCTCATTGGTGTTGAAGCGGGTTTTCAGCAGCGCCGGAATGCCCGCATAAAGCGCGCCGCCGATCATGCCCATCACCAGCATCAGCGGCAGGATGAGCGGCGAATGCCATTCGTAGAACACGATGGGCAGGTAGGAACCGGCAATCGCCCCCATGGTGAACTGGCCTTCGGCGCCGATATTCCAGTTGTTGGAGCGATAGCAGACCGACAGGCCGACGGCGATCAGGATCAGCGGCCCGGCCTTGATCGCCAGCTCGTGCAGCGACCAGACTTCCTGCAACGGCTCGATGAAATAGCTCCACAGCGCCGACACCGGATCCTTGCCGAGCAGCGCGAACATGATGCCGCCGCAAACCACCGTCAGCAGCAGCGCCAGAAGCGGCGACACGAAGGAAAACAGCCGGGAAACGCCAGCGCGCTTCTGCAATTCAATGCGCATGCCGGGCTCCCGTTTCCTCAGGGCCTGCCCCTGCCCTGTCATTCAGCCCGCCCATCAGCAGGCCGATCTTCTCGCGGGTCATTCCGGGCGCCGGATAGGCCGCCGACAGATGCCCGTCATTGATGACGGCGATATGGGTCGCCACCTCGAAAATCTCGTCCAGATCCTGACTGATGACCAGCACCGCCGATCCCGCCTTGGCGAGATCCACCAGCGCCTGGCGGATATGGCTCGCCGCGCCCGCATCGACGCCCCATGTCGGCTGGTTGACGACCAGCACGCCCGGCTGGCGATCCAGCTCGCGCCCGACGATGAATTTTTGCAGATTGCCGCCCGACAGCGATCCGGCGGGCGGATCGTCGCCGCTCTTGCGCACATCCATGGCCGCCGAAATACGCCGCGCCGCCGCCTTCACCGCCGAATACCTAATGATGCGGAGAACGCCGCCCGCCAGAAACGCCCTCGCATCCGAGCGACAGCGGGCCAGTATCAGATTGTCCGACAGCGACATATCCGGCACGGCGGCGTGCCCATGCCGCTCCTCCGGCACGAAACCGGCGCCGATCAGGCGGCGCGCCGTGATTCCCTTGGTTCCCACCGCCTTGTCGCGAATGCGGATCGATTCGGCTTCCTTCACCGGAAACTCGCCCGAGAGCGCATCGAACAATTCGCTCTGGCCATTCCCGGCCACCCCGGCAATCGCCAGAATCTCGCCGCTGCGCACCGTCAGCGACACATCCTTCAGCGACACCGCAAACGGCGTGCGGGCGGGAACATCGAGATTGCGGACCTGCAACAGAACGCTGCCACCGGCCTCGGGCGTCGCGGCGCTGACCGCCGCCACCTCGTTGCCCACCATCATCCGCGCCAGCGAAGCGGGCGTTTCCTGCCTCGGATCGCAGGCACCCGTCACCTTGCCGTGACGCAGCACCGTGGCGCGGTCGCAGATGCGCCGCACCTCCTCCAGCCGGTGGCTGATATAGAGGACCGACCGCCCTTCCTGTTTCAGCTTCAGCAGCGTTTCGAACAGGCGGTCCGCCTCCTGCGGCGTCAGCACCGAGGTCGGCTCGTCGAGGATGACGAGCTTCGGATTTTGCAGCAGCGTGCGGACGATTTCGATGCGCTGGCGCTCGCCGACCGAGAGATCGGCAACATGGGCCTTGGGATCGAGCGGCAGGCCATAGGCCCGCGACAGGCTTTCCGCCTCATCGGCGATCTTGCCCAAAGAAATGCCGGGATCGAGCGACAGCGCGATATTTTCTGCCACCGTCAGCGCTTCGAACAGGGAAAAATGCTGGAAAACCATGCCGATGCCGGTTTTGCGCGCCTGCGCGGGCGAACCGATGCGCACGGGGTTCCCCTGCCACAAGACGTCCCCGGAGGTCGGCGCAAGCACGCCGAACAGCATTTTCACCAGCGTCGATTTTCCGGCGCCGTTTTCTCCCAGCAGCGCGTGGATTTCGCCCGGCCGGATATCGAGATCGATCCCGTCACAGGCGGCAAACGAGCCGAACAGCTTCGTCAGCTTGCGCACGGACAACAGGGCGCCGGTCCGCGACTCATCGTTCAGCGTCACAGGGTTCCTCTCGGATGGTCGTGATCCCGGCCGCCTGACGGCATCAGGGAATCAGCAGCGTCGTTCCACTCGTTTTTCTTAGCTCCAGATCGGCATGCGCCCTTGC
This sequence comes from Rhizobiaceae bacterium, assembly GCA_039808465.1. Classification (GTDB taxonomy): domain Bacteria; phylum Pseudomonadota; class Alphaproteobacteria; order Rhizobiales; family Rhizobiaceae; genus Metarhizobium. The sequence goes on from JBDHTA010000126.1 coordinate 2,938, forward strand.
GGCATCAGCCAACGGATAGGTTTGGGCGATATTGATACGCACTTTGCCGCTTTCGACAACTGCAAACAATGCGTTTGCACAGGCGGCCAGCTCCTGCGGCGTCGAAATATAGGCGAAAAGCGAGGGACGGGTCGCAAACAGCGAGCCCTTCTGCGCCAGCAATCCGATGTTGAAGGCATCGACGGGGCCGGAGGCATTGCCGAAACTGACCCAGAGGCCACGCGGCTTCAGGCAATCCAGCGAACCGGGGAAGGTATCCTTGCCGACGGAATCATAGACCACATCGACGCCCTTGCCGCCGGTCAACTCCTTGACGCGGGCCACGAAATCCTCGTTGCGGTAGTCGATCACATGGTCGTAGCCATGCGCCAGCGCCAGCTCGATCTTGTCCTTCGAACCGGCCGTGCCGATCACCGTCGCCCCAAGCGCCTTCGCCCATTGACCGGCGATCAGCCCGACGCCACCGGCGGCGGCATGGAAGAGGATCGTCGTGCCCGGCCCGACCTGATAGGTGCGGTTCAGCAGATATTCCGCCGTCATGCCCTTCAGCATCATGGAAGCGGCGGTTTCCAGCGCGATGCCGTCGGGCACCTTCACCAGATGGCGGGTGGCGACATTACGCTCCACCGCATAGGCGCCATCGGCGCTGGCATAGGCCACACGGTCGCCGGTCGAAAAACCGCTCACGCCGGGGCCAACCGCCGTAATTGTGCCCGCGCCTTCCTTGCCCGGCACGAAAGGCAGGCCGTTCGCCGCCTTGTAGAGCCCGGTACGGAAATAGACGTCGATGAAATTCAGGCCGATTCCCGCCTGGCGGATCTGCACTTCGCCTTCGCCCGGCGGCGGCAGTTCGATCTCCTCGAACCTCAGAACCTCCGGGCCGCCGAGTTCACGCTGGACGATGGCTTGGGTGGTTGCCATGGGTCAGACGCTCCTTTTCTGGCCGAGTTTCGGGAAAAATTGCATCACGGCGCCGATGCAGTACAGATAAAGGCCGCTGACGCAGAAGAGGATCTTCAGCCAATCCGGCGTGTTGAAATGCATCAGCAGGGCCGCGCCGCCGAGCACGCACCAGATGAGCGTGATCGCCAGATTGAGCGGCCTCAGCCGCGCCACCCGCACCGGATGCAGGAAATTGACCGGCAGGAAGGTGAGGAACACCGACAGCGTGACGATGACCATCGCCGTCACCGCGCTGGCATCGATCACGAACAGGGTGAACACCACCATGTTCCACACCACCGGAAAGCCGGAGAAGAAATATTCGTCGGTCTTCATGCCCATATCGGCATAATAGATGGCGCTCGACACCACGATCATGCCCGCCGCCACGAAGGACCACGGCTCGCCGATCATGCCCTTCTCATACAGCGCGAAGGCCGGAAGCAGCACATAGGTCACATAGTCGATGATATTGTCGAGCGTATCCCCGGACCAGTTGGGCAGCACTTCCTTGACGCGCACCTTGCGGGCAATCGGCCCGTCGATGCCATCGACCAGCAGCGCCAGCCCCAGCCACCAGAACATATCCACGAACCGGTGCTCGGCCGCCGCCACCACGCCGAGAAAGGCAAGGAAGGAGCCGGACGCCGTGAGGATATGCACGGAAAAGGCCCTGATCTCCGCATAGGGAACACGCTTGTAATTGAAAATTTTCATTGTCCCCGCTTCCGGCATCGACCGGCGCATATCGCCGCCCTTCATGAAGGGTATATGCATCGCATGTTTGAATCTGCCAGAGAACCGCGTCCCCGTTTTTTCGACACTAGCGCGGGGCTCGCGCAATTTCACCCTCTGCGCCAAATGATCTCATGGATTTCAACAGATCAAACGGCTAACCTTAAGCGAAATACGGAATTTTTCGCTGGAGACGACGATGGGCGCATTCGATATCGCGGTGGTGGGCGGCGGCATGGCCGGTTCGGTCGCGGCAGTTTCGCTGGCGCGCGCGGGCCGCAAGGTGGCTTTCATCGCCCCGCCCGCCAGCACCGGCGACAAACGCACCACCGCCCTGATGGACCAGTCGATCCGCTTCATGGAGCGGCTGGCGCTGTGGGAGAGGATCGCGCCTGCCGCCGCCGCCCTTTCCACCATGCGCATCATCGACGGCACCAGCAGATTGTTGCGCGCGCCAACCGTTTCCTTCCGCTCCTCGGAAGTCGGTCTGGAAGCCTTCGGCTACAATATTCCCAATGCCGCCCTGCTCTCGGCGCTGGCCGATGCCGTGGCGCAGGAAGGCAATATCACGCATTTTCCGCAGGTTGCCGCAAACGTCACCTTCCATCCGGAAAGCGTGGAAATCGCGCTGGAAAACGGGGAGTCCTTCTCCGCCGCCTTCGTCATCGGCGCGGACGGGCGCAAATCGCGCATCCGCGACAGCGCCGGGATCGGCGTGCGCCACTGGTCCTATCCGCAGACGGCCATCGTCCTGAATTTCCGTCACAGCCTGCCGCATGGCGATATCTCGACGGAATTCCACACCGAATCCGGCCCCTTCACGCAGGTTCCCCTGCCCGGCAACCGCTCCAGCCTCGTCTGGGTGCGCAAGCCCGCCGAGGCAGAGGAATTGATGAGCCTGCCGCCGGAAGCGCTCGGCCTGCGAATCGAACGGCAAATGCAATCGATGCTGGGCGCGGTGACGGTGGAGCCGGACGTGCAGGCATGGCCGCTCTCCGGCATGATGGCCAACCGCTTCGGCAAGGGCCGCGTGGCGCTGATCGGCGAGGCCGGCCATGTCTTCCCGCCGATCGGCGCGCAGGGCTTCAACCTGTCGCTGCGCGATATCATCAGCCTGTCCGATCTGGTTTCGGATTTGAAAAGCGGGCCGATTCCCGGCAATCTCGGCGACCGTTTCGAGCGGCGCAGGCGGGCGGATGTGATGACGCGCACCATGAGCGTCGACCTGCTCAACCGCTCGCTGCTGTCGGATTTCCTGCCGGTTCAGATGGCGCGCGCCGCCGGGCTGCATGTGCTTTCGGCGCTGCCGCCGCTGCGCGGCCTGTTCATGCGCGAGGGCATCGAGCCCGGACGGGGCCTGAGCGCCATCGGCGAGGCGTTACGGGGAAAGCTGCGCCCCCAGCGGTCCTGAGCCGATCAGGTACAGCGTGACCGAAACCGTCACCACCGAGCAGAGCGTGGTGACGAGAATGGTTGCCGACGCCCTTTCCTGCCATACGGCATATTGCTGGCCGATGACGAAGACATTGGTCGCCGTCGGCAAGGCCGCGAGCAGCACCGCTGAGGCGATCCAGACCGGCGGAAAATCACCGGCAGAGGTCAGCACGAGGTAGATCATCAGCGGATGCAGCGCCAGCTTGGCGGGCACGATATAGGCCATCTCGGCGGGGACGCGCTTCAGCGGCCGCAGGGCCAGCGTCACCCCCATGGCAAACAGGGCGCAAGGGGCTGCCGCCTGCGCCAGATAATCGGTCAGTTGCCGCACCGGCTCCGGCACCGTGATGCCGCCCGCCACGACCGCGAACCCCGCCGCGCAGGACAGGATGAACGGGTGCAGCGCCACCTTGCGCAGAATATCCAGCATCAGCCTGCCCGCCCCGCGCCGGTCGCCGCCCGCAATCGCCATCATGGCGGGCGCGACGATGAAATGCATGGCGTTCTCGAAGCAGACGATCAGCGCCACCGGCACCGCCGCCCGCTCTCCGAAGGCCAGCAGCGCCAGCCCCGGCCCCATATAACCGATATTGCCGTAAGCGCCCGCAACCCCCTGAATCGTGCTTTCGGCCGTGGAATTTCCCCGCAAGAAGCGCCCGGCCACGAAAACCAGGATGAAGATCGTATAGGTCGCGGCGAGATCGGCGGCGATGAAATCGATGCGCGTCAGTTCCTCCAGCGGTGTGCGCGACACCAGCTTGAAGAACAGCCCCGGCAGCGCCGCATAGATGATGAAGGTATTCAGCCAGCCCAGCGCCTCTGCCGGTTGGCGCGTGATGCGCGCGGCCACATAGCCGATCAGAATCAGCCCGAAAAAGGGAAACAGCAGGGCGGCAATTGCAATCATGAGGTCCGGTCAGCCGATCTTCATGAGAATCGGGAAGGTCTGCTGGAACCAGATCGCCGCGTCGCTGACGAATCCGAAGATGAAGGCCAGCCCCGTCAGTACCAGAAAGCCGCCCATCACCTTTTCCACCAGGCCGAGATGACGGCGGAAACGGGTGAGAAACCGCATGAAGGCTCCGGAAAACAGCGCCGCGATCCAGAACGGCACGGCAAGCCCCAGCGAATAGACGGCCAGCAGAAAGGCCCCATCCGCCACTGTTTCCCGCGAGGCGGCAACCCCCAGAATCGCTCCCAGCACCGGCCCGATGCAGGGCGTCCAGCCGAAAGCGAAGGCCAAGCCCATCAGATAGGCCCCGGTCATGGTGGCAGGCTTGCCGCCCGACTGGAACCGCGCCTCACGCGCCAGCAGCCCGATGCGCAAAACGCCGAGGAAATTCAACCCCATGATGATGATGATGATGCCGCCCACCTTGGCAAGCACATCCATATGCTGCCGCAACAGCGTGCCGATGGACGACGCCCCCGCGCCCAGCGCCACGAAGACGGTGGAAAAGCCGAGCGTGAAGCAAAGCGCGGCCAGCAGGACGGCGCGCCTTTCCGCCGTCTGCGCCTGACCGCTTCGAAATTCCTCGACGGAAACGCCCGCCATGTAACAGAGATAAGGCGGCACGAGCGGCAACACGCAAGGAGACAGGAACGACAGCGCACCTGCGAACAATGCACTGAACAACGAGATTTCGGCGATGGACAAAACGAACCTCCGCTGGAGCCACGCCTCTCCTTATTCAAGCTTTCCCCGCGCCGCCAATCACCTTTTCGCATAAGTGGGAAAAAATGGCTGGGAGAGAGTGATTTTTGCAAATTTTCCAGTTGACCGCAGGAACCCTCCTGCCTATGTTCCGCGCACTTCCGAACGAGGAAACACCTCTTGGGAGAGCGTAGCTCAGCCGGTAGAGCAACTGACTTTTAATCAGTAGGTCCAGGGTTCGAATCCCTGCGCTCTCACCATAAAATCAAGCGCTTAGCAGGCAGTTTGGGACTTTCGTGGGACTGAAAAGTCACACAGAGATCAGACACTTTTTCCGCCAAGGCAGTCCCTATTCCGTACATCATCATCGTATGAAACGCAGGGATTCGGCAGCGAGAAACAGCAAGCATTGGAACCGGACGGCACGTGAACAAGGACCGCCCGTGCCAGCCAAGGCAAAACCCTGCCGGACGGAAGATAGCACCGCACTCCAGATACGAAAAAACCGGATGGGCTGATCGGCTGCCATCCGGTTCAATTTCATAATCACGCTTATTTCTTACCGTCCAGCATTTCCCACACCGCTTCGGCCAGTTGCTTCAGCGAGAAGGGTTTCGGCAGGAAGCCGAATTTGGCGTCGGCGGGCAGGTTGCGGGCAAAGGCGTCCTCGGCATAGCCGGAGACGAAGATGAATTTCAGGTCCGGATATTTTTTTCGCAATTCGCCAAGCAGGGTCGGGCCGTCCATTTCCGGCATCACCACGTCGGAGACGACGATATCGACCTCGCCGTTCAGCTCGTCCATGATATCCAGCGCCTCGATGCCGGAGCCCGCCTCATGGACCGTGTAGCCGCGCGTTTCCAGCATGCGCTTGCCGCCGCGCCGTACCGCTTCCTCATCTTCCACCAGCAGCACCACCGCCGATTTGCCGGTCAGGTCGACCGGTTCGGATTTGCTTTGCGCGGGCACGGCTTCGGCTTTGTTCGGGACGGCGTCGCCGGAGACGGGCGCTACCGGCAGGTTTTCATTGGCGGCGAGCGCGGGCGCGGCTTCGATCACATGGCGCGGCAGGAAGATGCGGAACACCGTTCCCTTGCCGACTTCCGATTCCGGGTGAATGTAACCGCCGGATTGCTTGACGATGCCATAGACCATCGCCAGCCCCAGCCCCGTGCCCTTGCCGACTTCCTTGGTGGTGAAGAAGGGCTCGAAAATCTTGTCCATGATCTCGGGCGCGATGCCGGTGCCGGTATCGGCCACCTCGATCATCACTAGATCCTCATGCGGCAGTTCGGCGTAGTTCAAGGCTGCCACTTCCGAAGCCGGGAGATTGCGGGTGCGCAGCGTCAGCGTGCCGCCGCCGGGCATGGCGTCGCGGGCGTTGACGCAGAGGTTGATCACCACCTGCTCGAACTGGGACAGATCGGTCTTCACCGGCCAGAGATCGCGGCCGTAATCGACGTTCAGCTTGACGTTGGTGCCCGAAATCAGCCGGTCCACCAGCATGCGCAGATCGCCCACCACATCGGTCAGGCTCAGCACCGTCGGCCGCATGGTCTGCTTGCGCGAGAAGGCGAGCAACTGCCGCACCAGAACGGCGGCGCGGTTGGCGTTGCGCTTGATCTCCATCAGATCGGCGAAGCTGGCGTCGGAAGGCCGCACCTGTAGCAGCAGATGATCGGAGGACAGCAGGATCGCCGTCAGCACGTTGTTGAAATCGTGGGCGATGCCGCCCGCCAGCGTGCCGACCGCGTTCATCTTCTGCGTTTGCGCCATCTGGGTTTCGAGCGCCTTCTGCTCGGTCATCTCGACGGCATAGACGATCGCAACCTCTTCGGGATCGTCGTCGTTCTGGTCAATCACCGCATTGACGTAGAAGCGGAAATGCCGCCCCTCGTCCTTCGGGTGACGCGAATCGATGGGGGCGATATCGCCCTGCCCGTCCCGCGCCGCCGACAGCGCCTGCGCCAGACGGCCGCGCTCCTGCTCGTGCACGATGGTTTCCAGCGGCGCGCCGCGCTCGGTCTCATCCCGCGACACCACGCCGGAAAACATCTTGAGGAAGGGCGCGTTGGTGCGCAGGATGCGGCCTTCGCCATCCACGGCGACAATCGCCATCGGCGTATTGTTGAAGAAGCGCGCAAAGCGCATCGAGGCGATCGAAGCCGCCCCATCGCTCTCATCGGCGCCCTGACGGGCAAGCACCACGGTCAGGCTTTCGCCCGGCACGCCGTCACGCGAGGCGGTGACGCGGTGCACCATGCGCACCGGCACGCTGCGGCCATTGGTGCGGCGCAGGTCGAGGTTGAAGGATTCCGTGCGGGTCAGGCCCGGCTCGGCCTTCACCGACTGGATCAGCGTCAGCCCTTCGCCTGCCACCAGATCGCCGATGCCGAGCGAGCCCGGCTCGAATTTGGTCAGGTCGATGCCGAGCCATTCGGCAAGCGTCGCATTGAGATAGAGGATCTCGCCCTTGCGCCCGGCCGAGAAGAAGCCCGCGGGCGCATGATCGAGATAATCGATGGCGTTCTGCAATTCCTTGAAGAAGCGTTCCTGATCGTCACGATCGGCGGTGATATCGGTAATCTGCCAGACATGCAGATTGCCCTTGCCCTGCGTTTTCGGCAAAAGCCGCGCCTTCAGGCGATACCAGTGCGCGCCCGCCGCCGACGATGCCGCTCCCGGCCCGAGTGGGCGCAGCAGGCGGAATTCCTCATGGCCTTCGTGCCCCTCGCGCAAGCCGTTCGTCAGCCGGTAGAGCGCCTCGTTCGATTCGCGGTGGCGCGACAGCAGCGTTTCCAGCGCCTGCACGTCGGTCGCCTTCGCGGCGCCCGTCAACGCGCCATAGGCAGCATTGGCATAGATCACCCGGCCCTTGTCGTCAGTGACGATCATGCCGTCCGGATGGCTGTCGAGATAGGATTTGCCAAGACCGTCGGATTGCCCCTGCGGCATCACCTCGATGAAGCCGATCACCGACGACACCAGAAAGAACACCCCGACCATGGCGAGAACGCCGAGCAGGCCGAGCACGATTTCATTGTCCAGCGAGCGCTTGAAGACCACGAAGGCAATCGACATGCCGATGAGAACGGCGGCCAGAAGAATGATGCGCACCGCCGTGCCGGAGCGCGCGTCGCGATCCACCAATGGCGCGTTCCTGTCGCCGGCTTGCGGCATTTTCGTCATATGTCCTCGCATCTGGCTGCGCGTCGGGTGTGGCCGAAGTGTCCGGGCGGAATCAATGGCCCACAATGCCACATCTATCAACTTGTCGCAGCAGCACAATGCGCGAGCCTTGCCGCGCGCTATTTCCATGCCCGCTTTGCACATGCACGGGCGTTTCCATGCCCATGCGGCGCTTCTCCTGTGCTATGAAATCGCACGGAATCACGGCCCGGCCGCTGGAGACGGATATGGAAGATGCACTCGGAAATTACGGCTGGCGGCTGCTGATCGCCATCGCGGGCGTGGGGCTGGCCCTTCTCGGCTTCGTCTATGCCATGCGCTTCCTGCGCCATCGCGGCGCGGCATCCTTCCTCACCGGCAGGCGCGGTCCCTCGCGGCTGGAGGTGCTGGATACGGCGCCGGTCGATGCCAGGCGCAGGCTGGTGCTGGTGCGCCGCGACGATGTCGAGCATCTGGTCATGATCGGCGGCCCGACCGATGTGGTGATCGAAAGCCGCATCGCCCAGACTCACGAAACGGAAACCCCGTCCTGGCAACCGGCTTACGAACCGGCGAGCTGGCAGACGGGATATGATAGCGACACCGGTTACGAAACGGCCGCAGACGAGGAAGCCGCGCCATCGGCGCCCGCCGAGGGAATGGGGCTTGCGGAACGCTGGCGCCGCCGGGCCGACGCCATATGGGCGGAAGCGGGCCGGGAGAAACCGGCAGGCGCCGCTCCCCTGTCGGCCCTCGAAAGCGCCCGGCAAAAGCTGTTTTCCTCCGGCCGGACGGCTTCGCCCGCCGAGCCCGCCGCCCCCTCGAAAGGCGAGGCGATTCGCGAGCAGATGAACGATTTCGAAAAGATGCTGCAAGCGGAAATGGCTGCCCGTCAGGGCGCCGCCCCCTCGCCGCAACCGGCGGCGCGCCCTTCCCCCACCCCCCCGGCCGGGCAAAAGCCCGTCAATGAGCAGCGGGCCATGCAGCAGCAGATGGCGCGCATTTTCGGCGATAACCACTGATATGAAAAAAACCGGCCGCGAGGGCCGGTTTTCAGATGTCTCAGACCAGACGGCTCTGCACCAGCGCCGCGCCGATGAAGCTCGCGAACAGCGGATGCGGATCGAAGGGACGGCTCTTCAGTTCCGGGTGATACTGAACGCCGATGAACCACGGATGATCCGGATATTCGATCGTTTCCGGCAGCAGCCCGTCCGGGGACATGCCGGAGAAAACCAGACCACAGCTTTCGAGGCGATCCTTGTAATCCACGTTCACCTCGTAGCGGTGGCGGTGGCGCTCGGAAATATCCGTCGAGCCGTAAATGTCGGCGATCTTCGTGCCCTTCTTCAGCGCCGCCTTGTAGGCGCCGAGGCGCATGGTGCCGCCGAGATTGCCGGATGCGATGCGCTTTTCGAGCTGGTTGCCCTTTATCCACTCGGTC
>JBDHTA010000127.1:0-12233 GCA_039808465.1 Rhizobiaceae bacterium
CATGCCGAATATACGTATCCTGCGGCCCGTCTATTCCATGCGGACGGCGGAAAAAATTCTTTGCCCGTAAATCGCAATCCCGCGGGCGGCGGCGCAGGCCGGGTTACGGTAGCCCTTATTAAATAAATTGTAGCGACCGGGCCTGTAGTTTTTATAGAATCGTCCTGTTCGGTGCTTTGCACGAAAGGATCCAGTCCAAATCAGGCTCGGGTGAATGCAGTTGAAGAAATTCGTATGGCCGGCGATCGGCCTTGCCGCTGTCGCGTTTTCGGTCTGGCTGCTCTACAAGGAGCTTCGGGGCGTTTCGTGGAGCGACATGACCGACAGTCTTTCGGCCATACCGTTGCGCGCCTGGCTGCTTTCGGGACTGGCGACGCTGGTGGCCTACGGCGCGCTGGCGGGGTATGACCGCGTGGCGCTTCTGCATCTGCGCCGCCGCGTGTCCTGGCTGTTCATCACCGTCACCTCCTTCACCACCTATGCGCTGTCGCACAATATCGGCGCCTCGGTGTTCTCCGGCGCGGTGGTGCGCTACCGCGCCTATAGCTCGCGGGGGCTGAACGGGCATGAGATCGGCATTCTCGTCGCCTTCTGCTCCTTCACCTTCATGCTGGGAACGCTGCTGCTGGCCGGTGTGGTTCTGGTGGCGGAGCCCGATATCGTCGAGCGCTTCGTGGATATCCTGCCGCTTGGCGCATCCCGCACCACCGGCTTCATCATTCTCGCGCTGATCGGCATTTATTTCGCGGGCAGCCTGCTCGGCTTCCGCTCGCTGAAATTCGCCCGCTTCGAACTGTCCTATCCGCGTCCGTCCGTGGTGTTGCAGCAATTGTGGATCGCGCCGCTGGAATTGCTGGGGGCGGCGGGCATCATCTATTTCGCGCTGCCGGAGGCCGGAAATCCCGGCTATTTCGTCGTGCTCGGCATTTTCCTGGTCTCGTTCTCGGCGGCGCTGATGTCGCATGCGCCGGGCGGGCTCGGCGTGCTGGAGCTGGTGTTCATCACCGGCCTGCCGGACATGGACCCTGCCGACGTGCTGGCGGCGCTGATCGTCTTCCGGCTGTTCTACCTGCTCATTCCTTTCGTGATCGCGCTCGTCGTGATCCTCGTCTTCGAGCGCTCGCAACTGAGCGCGCATGCGAACCGGGAATAGGGCGCTTCCGGCTATTTCCGGTCGTCGATCAGCGTTGCGCCGGGTTCCTTCAGCGCCTGCGAGCCGGGAATGTTTTCCTTGCCCTCGGAGCGGTCGCGGTGCAGGGCGGCGCGGGCGAGCAGCATCAGCGTCACCGGCGTCGTCACCGTCACGAAAATGCCGATCAGAAGCTCGTGGAACACGAAGCGCCCGCCGGTTATCGAGAAATACAGGATCGAGGCGGTGACGATGCCGCCCGTGCCCCAGCTCGTGCCCAGCGTCGGCGCGTGCAGCCGCTCGTAAAAGGTTTTGAAACGCAGGAAGCCGATGGAGCCGATCAGCGTCAGTCCCGCGCCCACCAGCAGGAACAGGGAAACGAGGATCGCCGCCCAGAGCGGCAGGTCGGTCGTCGCGATCATTCGATCACCTCTCCGCGCATGAGGAATTTCGCCAGCGCCACCGAGGACACGAAGCCGAGCAGGCCGATGATCAGCGCCGCCTCGAAATAGATCGGGCTGCCGACGCGGATGCCGTAGGTGAGCAGCAGCAGCATGGAATTGATGTAGAGCGTATCCAGCCCCAGCACCCGGTCCTGCGCGCGCGGGCCCCGGAACATGCGCAGGCAGGCGCAGGCCATGGCGAGCGCCAGCGCGATCTGCGCGATGGTGACCGACCAGGAGAGAATGACAAGGCTCATTCGAACACCTCCATCAGCATGCGTTCATATCTGTTCTTGATGAGATCGCGCAAAGCCTCTTCGTCCTCCAGATCGAGCGCGTGGATCAGCAGCGTGCCCTCGTTGGAATCGTATTCCAGCCAGGAGGTGCCTGGCGTGCTGGTGACGAGAATGGCGAGGATGGCGAGGCCCGACGGGCTTTTCATGTCGAGCGGAATGGTGATGAAGCCCGGGCGCGGCGCATGCTTGCGCGGCCGCAGGATGATGGTGGAGACCGCGATGTTGGAAATCACGATATCGCGGAAGATCACCGTCGCCAGCAGCCACATCAGGGTGAAGGGCTTGCGGATATGCGGCTTGTCCGGCCTCAGCGCCGCCATCGAGGCCGAGGCGACCCAGGCGATGATCAGGCCGAGAACGAAATGACCGAGCGAAAAGCTGTTCAGCGCCATCCACATGATGACGAGGAAAGCGGTGAGCAGCGGATAGGGCAGGATGATGCTCATGGCGTCTCCACCTCCTTGCGATCGATGCGCTGAAGGCCGAGCACGTTCTGGATATAGCCGGAGGGCGCATGCAGGTTGCGCGCCGTCTCCTCCATATAGGCCATCACGGTTCCGGCTTTCAGCGTCAGGGCGACGGTCAGCAGCAGCAGGCCGATGACCGGGGCCATTTCGATGACGAGCACGCGCGGCACCACGCCTTCGATCGAGGCCCAGAAGGTGCGGATGCCCGCGCGCGTCATGGCGATCAGCGCGGCAAGGCCGGAAAAGATGACGATGCCCGTCACCCACCAGGTCGCCATGCTGACCGGCGTATCCGCGCCCAGCCCGGCCGGATTGAACATCGCCGACAGCATGGCGAATTTCGCCAGGAAGCCCGGCAGCGGCGGCAGGCCCGCCAGTAGAATGCCGCAGAGCGCGAAGCAGACGCCGAGCACGGCCAGCGTTCCCGGCATCAGCACGCCCACTTCCTCGTCCTCGGCTTCCTCGTCGGCGTCGCCATAGGCTTCCATGGTGACGGCGAGAACGTTGGCGCCCGCATCCTGGCTGCGCTCCACCAGCTCGATCAGCATGAAGAAGGCGCTGATCGTCAGCGTCGAGCTGACCAGATAGAACAGCGCGCCCGCGGTGACATGCTGGCCGCTGATGCCGATGGCGGCAAGCAGCGTGCCCGAGGACACCAGCACCGAATAACCGGCAAGACGCCCGAGCGCCTGCGAGGCCAGCACCCCGATCGCCCCGAAGGCGACGGTGGCAAGCCCGCCATAGAGCAGCACGTAATGGCCGAAACCGGCGGATTCGCCAGCGCCTTCGCCGAACAGCATCAGGTAGAGCCTGAGGATGATGTAGATGCCGAGCTTGCTCATCATGGCGAAGATCGCCGAAACCGGCGCGGCGGCGGCCGTATAGGCGGGCGGCAGCCAGAAATTCAGCGGCCACATGCCCGCCTTGATCAGAAAGGCGACGCCGAGCACGCCCGCGCCCGCTTCCAGCATGATGCGGTATTCATGCGGCAGCTCGGGAATGCGGGTGGCGAGATCGGCCATGTTCAGCGTGCCGGTGATGCCGTAGATCAGGCTGACGCCGATCAGGAACAGGAGCGCCGAGCCCAGGTTGATGACGATGTAATGCAGGCCCGCCTTGACGCGCACCTGGCCGGAGCCATGCAGCAGCAGGCCGTAGGACGCCGCCAGCATCACCTCGAAGAACACGAAGAGATTGAAGAGGTCGCCGGTCAGGAAGGCGCCGTTCAGCCCCATCAGCAGAAGCTGGAACAGCGTGTGGAAATAGGGCCCGGCCCTATGCCAGCGCGCCAGCGAGAAGATGAGCGAGGCAAGCCCGAGGATCGCCGTCAGCAGCACCATCATCACCGAAAGACGGTCGGCGACCAGCACGATGCCGAAGGGGGCGGGCCAGTTGCCGAGCGCGTAGACGGTGGTGACGGTTTCGCCGCCATTGCCGATCGCGATCCGCAGCAATTCCAGCGCCGCCGCCATCAGCAGCACGAGGGCGGCGAGGCTGACCAGCGATTTCGCCACGCGGCGGCGCTCGTCCAGCGACACGAGAATGGCGCTGGTGATCAGCGGAATGAGGATCGGCGCGATGACGAGATGCGCGGAAAGAGGCGTCGTCACTTGAACGTCTCCCTTCCGTCGACATGGTCGGTGCCGGTGAGGCCGCGCGAGGCGAGCAGCACCACCAGGAACAGCGCCGTGGTGGCGAAGCCGATGACGATGGCCGTCAGCACCAGCGCCTGCGGCACGGGGTCGGTCATGGTGGCGGGATTGACGACGCCGCTATCGGGCAGGATCGGCGGCGCGTTCTTTTTCAGCCCGCCGACGCCGAAGATGAACAGGTTGACCGCATAGGACAGCAGCGACAGCCCGACGATGACCTGATAGGTGCGCGGGCGCAGCAGCAGCCAGACGCCGGAGCCGGTCATGATGCCGATGCCGATGGCAAGAACGAGTTCCATCAGATTTTCTCCTCGTTTGCCGGTTCCGACGGTTTGACGCGGTAGACGCGGATCGACTGGTGCGCGAGCGCGATCAGGATCAGCACGGTGGCGCCGACCACCAGCCCGAAGACGCCGAGATCGAAGAACATGGCGCTGGCAAGCGGCGCCTTGCCGATGAAGGGCAGCTCGATATAGCGCGAATGCGTCGTGAGGAAGGGATAGCCGAAGAACCATGCCCCCATGCCGGTGGCGGTGGCAATCAGCAGGCCGAGGCTGATCCAGCGCAGCGGCAGCACGCGCAGCCGGTCTTCCGCCCAGCGCGCGCCCCCCGCCAGATATTGCAGCAGGAAGGCGATGGCCATGGCGATGCCCGCCGCAAAGCCGCCGCCCGGCTGGTCATGGCCGCGAATGAACAGGAAGGCCGCGAAGGTGATGATGACCGGAAACAGCCATTGCATGATGACCGAGGGCACCAGCAGGTAATCGCGCACCGTATCGCCCTGCGAGCGGTCCGGCCTTGCGTCGTCATAGGCGTTCTGGATGCGCTGCTGCTCCGGCGCCTCGATGCTGTCGTTGGCCGGGCGGAAGCGGCGCAGCAGCGCGAACACCGTCAGCGCCACGATGGCGAGAACGGTGATTTCGCCGAGCGTATCGAAGCCGCGGAAATCGACGAGGATGACGTTGACGACGTTGCGCCCGCCGCCTTCGCTATAGGCGCGCTCCAGGAAGTAGTTGGCGATGGCTTCCGGGGCGGGGCGCGTCATCACCGCATAGGCGAGGATGGACATGCCCGCGCCGCAGGCGACGGCGAGCAGAAGGTCGCGCAGGCGGCGCACGCGGGCCACGAAACGCACGCTGTCATCGACGCGCTCCTGCCGCTTCGGCAGCCAGCGCAGGCCGAGCAGGATCAGAACCGTGGTCACCACCTCGACCAGAAGCTGCGTCAGCGCCAGATCCGGCGCCGACAGCCAGACGAAGGTGAGGCAGGTCACGAGGCCCGCGCCGCCCAGCATCATCAGCGCGGCGAGGCGGTGATATTTGGCCTGCCATGCCGCCCCCAGCGCCGAGAAGCAGCCGATCACCCAGATCAGGGTGAAGACGATATCCGGCTCGGTGAAGGACAACTGGCGCGGCTGGAAATCGCCGAGATATAGCGGCACGCAGGCGGCGGCGAAGCCGAGTCCGACCAGCCAGCGCAATTGCGGTTGCAGGCGGCGGGTGCCGGCATTGGCCTCCAGCCAGCGCGCCCATTTCCACGACACGGTGACGAGAATGCGCTCGAAGATGCGCTGTCCCTGAAGATGCCGGAAGATCGGCGGCCCGTCCTCGCCGCCCGCGAGATAGGATTTCAGCAGCATGTAGAGCACCGTGCCGCTGATCAGCGCGACGATGCTCATCAGGAGCGGCGTGTTGAAGCCGTGCCAGACGGCGAGGCTGTATTCCGGCGGATTGTGGCCCAGCACGGAAATCACCGCCGTATGCAGGAAGGGGCCGATCGACAGGCCCGGCACGATGCCGACGATCAGGCAGGCCATCACCAGCAGCTCGATCGGCAGGCGCATCCAGTGCGGCGGCTCGTGCGGCTTGGCCTTGGGAAGATCGCGCGGCGGCGGGCCGAAGAAGACGGTGTGGATGAAGCGCAGCGAATAGGCGACGGCAAAGGCCCCGGAAATCGTCGCGACATAGGGCAGCGCCCGGTCGAGGATCGAATCCGCATGGGTTTCGACCGCCTCGGCGAAGAACATTTCCTTCGACAGAAAGCCGTTCAGCAGCGGCACGCCCGCCATGGCGGCGCTGGCGACCATGGCGAGCGTCGCCGTGATCGGCAGGTATCGGAACAGCCCGGACAATCTTCGCATGTCGCGGGTGCCGGTCTCGTGGTCGATGATCCCGGCGGCCATGAACAGCGACGCCTTGAAGGTGGCGTGGTTGACCATGTGGAAGATGGCCGCGACGGCGGCAATCGGGCTGCCGAGGCTGAGCAGGGTGGTGATCAGCCCGAGATGGCTGATGGTGGAATAGGCGAGCAGCCCCTTCAGATCCTGCTGGAAGATCGCGAAATAGGAACCGAGCAGCAGCGTGACGACCCCGCAGAAGCCGACCAGCCAGAACCATTCATAGGTGCCCGACAGCGCAGGCCACAGCCGCGCCAGCAGGAAGACGCCCGCCTTCACCATCGTCGCCGAATGCAGATAGGCCGAAACCGGCGTAGGCGCGGCCATGGCGTTCGGCAGCCAGAAATGGAAGGGAAACTGCGCGCTCTTGGTCAGCGCGCCCATCAGGATCAGCACGAGGGCGGGCAGGTAGAGCGAATGCGCCTTGATGGCTTCGCCCGCCGCCAGCACCTTGTCGAGATCGTAGCCTCCGGCGATATGGCCGAGGATCAGCAGGCCTGCCAGCAGGCACAACCCGCCGATGCCGGTGACGGTGAGCGCCATGCGCGCCCCGTCGCGGGCGGCGGCGTTCTGGTGCCAGTAGCCGATCAGCAGGAAGGAGACGATGCTGGTCAGCTCCCAGAAGATCGCCAGCAGGATGACGTTGCCCGACAGCACGATGCCCAGCATCGCCCCCATGAAGGAGAGCAGATAGGCGAAGAAGCGCGGCATCGGGTCGTCTTTGGCGATGTAATAGCGGGCATAGACGACGACCAGAAAACCGATGCCGGTGATCAGCATGGAGAAAATCCACGCGAACCCGTCGAGGCGCAGCGCGAAGTTCAGGTCGAGGGTCGGCAGCCATTCGATCGTCACGCGCAGCACGTTGCCGCCGCGCACCGAAAGATACAGCGTCGCGGTGATCGTCAGCGCCGTCAGCGCCGCGACGCCCGCGACGCCCGCCGCCAGATTGCGCGCCTGCGCGGGCATCACCGCCAGCGCCGCGCTGGCGAGGAAGGGCAAAAGCAGTAGGATCAGCAGAAGGTCGTTGTCGCTCATCGTCTATCCGGCCGGACCGCCTTGCCCGGAATATCCGGCGGAAGGCTGTCTCGCTTGTCTTTTTTTACGTCTCGTCGCATGCCTTGCGCGGCATGCGGCTGCGCATAGCGGGCGGGTCCGTTCGCTGCCCCGTATGGGTGGCGGCGTGGCGGAACGTTCCTGCCCTCAGGCCCGCTCCCGGATGGCTTGCGGCGGCGCGCGCGGCTGCGGCAACCGGCCTGCCGGAAGCAATGCGGCCGGACTGGATCGAACGATGCCAGGAAAAGCGACGGTGACAGACGGGGGCGCGGCGGCGCAATCCCCTGATCGGGCGACGGAAGGTTGAACCAGATGCGGCTCATGCGGCCGCAAGGTGCAGGTTTGCGAAAGCGTGGGGATGCCGGATGCCATCTCGTCCTGCCGGGCAGGCCGGTCGAGGGGGCGCGCCAGGGCGCCGGAGACGAGCATTCCGAGGAAGGTGGTGGCGCTCAGAAAAAGCGCAAACAGAAGCGAGGCACGGACCGAGGAGCAGGGGCGACAGACAGGGCGTGTCATCGTCCGGATCAAAAACGGTCCTCCAGCGGTTGCGTGCTTCGTGATGGTGCCTTTGCGATGCGGTGGCGTCGCGTCGGACTGTAGGGCGGGCACCGCCATGCTGTCCAGTGCCAGCGGCGGTTTCGTGATAATTTTTTCCTAAATTGGCGAAAATATGTTTTGGCGCTGGAAAAATGGACGGTGTTTCACCAAATTTACGCATTCATTTTTCTATTCGGGGTTTTCGGCGCCGCGCCGCGGACGGCTATGCGGGCGCGAATCAGCATGGCGTTATCGCGATGCAACCCTGCATTCAGCATGGCGGCGGCAATGAATCTCCCGGTTGCCGGGAACAAAAGCCGCGATGGCGCTTTTATTGCCCGCGACAAACTTGCGGGGGCCGAATCGATGACGGACGCGACTTTCACCATCCTGCCCGGAAGCTGGGCCGAGCGCGGGGCGACATGGACGGGGGACGGCGTGAACTTCGCCCTGTTCAGCGCCCATGCCGAACGGGTGGAGGTCTGCCTGTTCGACGATAGCGGCGAGCATGAAATCGCCCGGCTGACGCTGCCGGAGTTCACCAATGAAATCTGGCACGGCTTCGTGCCCGGCCTGAAGCCCGGCGCGCTCTACGGTTACCGCGTCCATGGCCCCTACGATCCCGGCAACGGCCATCGTTTCAATCCCAACAAGCTGCTGATCGATCCCTATGCGAAGGAGCTTGCGGGGCCGCTGCAATGGTCGGAAGCGCTGTTCGGCTACGATCTTCTGCATGAGGACAGGGATCTGACCTTCAACGAGCAGGACAGCGCCCCCGGCATGCCGAAATGCCGGGTGACCGATCCGGGCGCCTATGACTGGAGCGGCGACAGCCGCCCGGATATTCCCTGGCCGAAAACCCTGATCTACGAAACCCATGTCAAAGGGTTCACGCAGCTCAACCCGCTCATTCCCGCCGATCTGCGCGGCACCTATGAGGGGCTGGGCCACAGGGCGGCCGTCGATTACATCAGGAGCCTCGGCATCACCTCCGTCGAGCTGCTGCCGGTGCATGAATTCCCCGACGATTCGCATCTGCTGGAACGGGGCCTGAAGAATTACTGGGGCTATAACACGCTCGGCTTCTTCGCCCCGGCCTCGCGCTATTTCGGCCCGCGCGGCGCGAACGGTTTTCGCGACATGGTGCGCGCCTTCCACGATGCCGGGATCGAGGTCATCCTCGACGTGGTCTACAATCACACCGCCGAAGGCAACGAACTCGGGCCGACGCTCTCCTTCAAGGGCATCGACAATTTCTCCTATTACCGGACGATGCCGGACGATCACCGCTATTACATCAACGACACCGGCACCGGAAACACGGTCAACACCTCGCATCCGCGCGTGCTGCAACTCATCACCGATTCGCTGCGCTACTGGGTCGAGCATATGCATGTCGACGGTTTCCGCTTCGATCTCGGCACCATTCTCGGGCGCGAGCCGCATGGGTTCGACCAGCGCGGCGGCTTTTTCGATGCGATGACGCAGGATCCGGTGCTGTCACGGGTAAAGCTGATCGGCGAGCCCTGGGATGTCGGTCCCGGCGGCTATCAGCTCGGCGGCTTTCCACCCGGCTGGGCCGAATGGAACGACCGCTATCGCGACACCGTGCGCGAATACTGGCTGGATACCGACGGCACCGCCCCGGATTTCGCGGCGCGGGTGCTGGGCTCCGGCGATATCTACGACCTGCGCGGCCGCCGTCCGTGGTCGACGGTCAATTTCATCGCCGCCCATGACGGTTTCACCGTCAACGACCTCGTTTCCTACAATGACAAGCACAACGAGGCGAATGGCGAGGACAATCGCGACGGCCACGATCACAACCGCAGCTTCAATTACGGCGCGGAAGGGCCGACGGAGGACGAGGGCATCAATGCCGCGCGCGAGCGGCAGAAGCGCAATTTCCTCGCCACCCTGCTTCTGTCGCATGGCACGCCGATGCTGCTGGCGGGCGACGAATTCGGCCGCAGCCAGATGGGCAACAATAACGGCTATTGCCAGGATAGCGAGATCAGCTGGCTGCACTGGGAAAACCTGCCGCCTTCGGCCGAAGCCCTGCGCGATTTCGTGCGCAGGCTGACGGCGATCCGGGCGGCGCAGCCGCTGTTCCGCCGCGAAAGCTGGCGCAACACCATGTCGATCCACTGGCTGAACTGCAATGGCGGCGAGCAGACGCAGGAAAACTGGGACGATCCCGGCGGCACCACCATCGGCATGCGGCTGCATCTGCATGACGAGGCGCGGGAGGAGGGGGCGTGGACCGAGGCGGTGCTGCTGTTCAACCCGCATGACGGCGTGGTGCCGTTCACCCTGCCGCCGCGTGAAAGCGGCCAGTGGCTGCTGGAACTGTCGACCGCCGATCCGCAGCGCTCCGGCGAGGGTTTCGACGGCGAGGCGGTGTTCGACATGGAAAACCGCAGCCTAGCGCTGTTTTCCGGATCATGAAGAGTGAACCCGCCTGACCGGTGGGACACGCGGGCGCAACCATGGCGAAAGTGCTTGCGCTATCTCAGCCGGCGGCCTTCTTCGTTGCGCGCCTGGCCGGGGCCTTGGCGGTCTTGGGCTTTGCCTTGGGTTTTGGCGCCGCTGCCGCTGGTTCTGCGGCGGCAGGCGCGGCGTCTACGGCTTTGGCGGGCGCGGCGGCGGCCATTTCGCGATGCGCCTGTTCCCAGTGAACGGCATCGCGGCCCCATGGCCGTCCCTCTTCTTCCCAGATTTCATAGGCGCGCTTCTTCACACGCTCGTAAACCGATTCCGACATGTTTCGATCTCCCCGTCCTCATGCCCGCATCTTAACGGCGACGCGGCGCGATAGTTCCATATCGTGCGCTGGTTGAAAAGATGCTGCGCTGCGGCAAATCCACGGGCGAGTGAAAAATTTTCTCCCGGAGGCCGGGAACCTATCGCGGTTTCGGCGGTTGAGCGGCTGGAAGGAGATCCCCATGAGTCAGGTGTATTGCGATATTCTGCCGGTAGACAATGGCTGGGTATTCGTGGCGGAGGGATATCATTCCCCGTCCTATCCCAGTTACGACCTTGCCTTGCAGGCGGCCACCGCCTATCGCGAGCAGAAGGAATGCGAGGAGAAATCCATCATCCTGCGCTTCCAGACGCTGAAGGGCTCCATGTCGACCGTCACGCCGTCGAACCGCCGCTCCATGCTGAAGGCGCCGCCCGGCGCGGCATCGGAAAGCCGCCGTCATTCCTGAACGGAGGCTCAGCGGAACGGCTTGCTGACGAAGGGCGAGCCCGCAATCCCGAAACGCCATGGCGCTTCGGGATTTTTCGTGATGCCGATGCGCGGCGAAACCGCAACCGTTACCGGTTCGCCCGGCCGCAGGCCGAAGGGCGCGTGCGCAAGCGGCGCGCCGTCATGGTTGTGGCCGACGCCAAGCGCCGCGCAAAGCTTGCCGGGGCCGCTGCAAAGCTGGGCAAGCTTCTCGGTCTTGCGCCGGGCCATCATCGCATCGATGCCGGTCAGCGGCACGAGGGCGCGGATCAGCACCGCGCTGCCTTCGCTGCACACGAAATTCAGGCACCAGTGGATGCCGTAGGAACGGTAGACATAGGCATGGGCGGGCGGGCCGAACATGGCGGCGTTGCGGGGCGTCGGCCCGTTGAAGCTGTGCGAGGCGGGGTCGTCGCGGCGATAGGCTTCGGTTTCGGCGATGATGCCGCCGATGCCGTCCACGCTCAGATGCCAGCCGAGCAGGGCAGGGGCGATCTCGACGGCGTCGCCCGCGAAGAAATCCGGAAGGGAAGGCGAAGTGTTCATGGAACCGTGGATGGTTGCGGCGCGGCTACGATGCGCCGTCATCTCCGTCCGGCGGCGAAAGGCCGTTGCGGCTGGCAAGGGCGGCCTGCAATTGCCGCGCAAGGGACAGAAGCCGCTCCGGCGCCGGTTCCTTCTCGATCTGCCCGAGGAGCGAGGCAATGTGTCTTTCGGCGCTTTCGAGCGGGCGCTTCGTATCGTCTTTCATCTGTGCCCCGTCAATCCTGAGCCGTCAGCATAAACGAAGCGCGGCCCGAATCAAAACGGGGAGGCGGGATAGGGTTAAGGGCGCCCGAAAGCGCCCTTTCCGTGGGGGTTAGTGACGGTTGCCGGAAGGCGGCGGCGGCGTGCCCGTGGGAATGGCCGTGGAGGTGACGGACACCGGGTCGCTGGCGGGAAAGCTGTCGCGCAGTCCTTCGTCGAGCTGCTCCGCGATTTCCTGCGTGTCGCCTGCGCGGCGCGCGGTCATGCGCACCGTCATGCTGGTATCGGACGCTTTGCCTTCCTCATCGGGAAGATCGTCGTTCTCGATGATTTCGCACAGCAGTTCCTTCGCCTTTTTCAGCGCGTTGGCGCGGTTCACCTCGCCGCGGCTGCGCAGGGTCACCGAAACGACATCCCCGCCTTCGCCGACATATTCCACCGTGAAACATTGACTGCCCGTTTCGGGCAAAACCTGCGTTCCGACTATCTGCACGGCAT
>JBDHTA010000128.1:0-12140 GCA_039808465.1 Rhizobiaceae bacterium
AGGATGTGCCGTTGTTGTCGTTCTCGATGACGCTCTGCGAGAGCATCGCCTGGTTGATGACCAGCTCGCCGACGAGGTTGATGAGGCGGTCGACGCGGTCGAGATCGACGCGGATCGTCTGGCCTGCGGCGGCGGCGGCCTGCGCATTGGCGTTGGCCTGCGCGGCGGCGGCGGGCGCTTCCTTCTTTTCGGCGGCGCGGGCGGCGACGGCCTGCACGACGCCGGAAGCGGTTTCGGCGGCGGATACGGCAGCGGCGGCGGGCGACGGCTGCGGCGCCTCCATGACGGCCGGTTCCTCATCCAGCAGCGACAGGTCGAAGGGCACCGGCACCATCGGCGGCTCTTCCCCGGCGGGAACCTCGTCGGCCAGCCGGATGTCGAGATCGCAATCCCATTCGGCGAATTCGAAGACCGTGCGGATGCCTTCTTCGCCCTTGTCCGTCCTGATCGAGATCGACCAGCTCAGATAGGAGCCTTCCGGATCGATCCGGTCGAGCGAGGGAATGGCCTGCGTGTCGCAGTGAACCGACATTTCGCCGAGGCGGGAGAGATCGCGCAGCAAAAGTGCGGCCTCGTTGCCCTTGGTGAAGAGTTCGGCGCGGGGCTTGAAGGTGACGGAATAGGTGGGCAGCTCCATGAGCTGCTCCTCTTCCTCGCCGCCGAAATCGTCGAAGGAGAAGGGAATGGGCTGGAAGCCGCTGGAATCGGTGGGCGCGGGGGCGGCCGCCGGAGCAGCCGCCGCCTTCGGGGCGGGTTCGGCGGCATGGGCTGCGGGCGCCTCGCCATTGGCGAGCGCCTCCAGCTCCTTGACCAGCGCGCGCGAGCGCGATTCATCGACGCTGCCGCCGTCGCGGGCGGCGTTCGTCAGGTCGGCGAGCACGTCCGCCGACTTCAGCATCACCTTGAGGACGTCCTGCGTCGGTTCCAGCTTGTTGGATCGAACGCAATCGAGAGTGGTTTCGAAGACATGCGCAAAGGCGACGAGATCGTCGAGCGCGAAAGCGCCCGCGCCGCCCTTGATCGAGTGAACGGCGCGGAATACCGCATTGACCGTTTCCGGATCACGGTCGCCGTCGTTCAGCTTCAAAAGACCGGATTCCAGTTCGGCGAGCTGCTCCTCGCATTCCTGGAAAAAAATCTCTCTGATTTCGTTCATATCCATAGGAGAAATTCCCGGTTCAGGCGGTTACACGCTCAATGGCATCGATCAGTTTGGTGGGATCGAAGGGCTTGACGATCCAGCCGGTGGCCCCGGCCTGACGCGCGCGGTTCTTCTTTTCCGCGTCGCTTTCCGTCGTCAGAACGAGGATCGGGATCGCCCGGTACTTCTCGTTGCGGCGCACGCCCTCGATGAAGCCGAAGCCGTCGAGGCGCGGCATGTTGATGTCGGTGACGATCACATCCGGATTGCATTCTTCCAGCACTTCCAGACCTTCCACGCCGTCCTCGGCCTGGATCGTCTCGAAACCCGCATTGTTGAGGGTGACGAGAAGCATGTTCCGGATCGTCCGTGAATCGTCCACGGTCAGAACTTTTTTCTTCATTGCGCGATCTCCTTGGAGAGCATCTGTTCGCCATCGATGCCGATGAGTTGCATGGTTTTCTCGAACGCGGCGGACATCGGGCCGACGGAGAAGGACTTGCCGTCCTCGCCCCATGTCCTGGCGCCGGAAAGAAGCACCTGGACGCATTGCGTTCCGCAGCGCTCCACCGCCGAAGCGTCGATGACAATATCGTTGCCGCGAAGCGACAGAAGCTTGCCATGCATGGCCGCCGCTTCGTTCAGATCCAGCACCGCAGCCAGCTTGAGGCCGCTTTTCTTGCCCGCCATCAGATCAATCCTTGCCGTTGTCCGTCATGCGGCCACCGGGGAACGGACGCCGCCGCTTGCGGGCGAAAAGCCCCGGCGCGGCCGTCCCCTCGCCGCACATGCCCCCGTTATAGGCAAAGGTGGTAAACAAAGATCTCATCGCCGGGCGCCAATCCGGACGGGAGGTGAAGAAAATTCCTGCAATTGTGCCGTTTCGCGCCGCATGTCCGCGGCCGGCCGGAGAACCGGGCGCTCCGGCTGCCGCCCGGGCCGCGCCTGCTCCCGGCTGAGCCGGAAGGCCCGCACCGTTTCGCCGAGCGTCTCGATCAGTTCCTGCAACCCGGCGGCGGCATCGCTGTTCCGCGCGGCGTTTTCCACCTCGCGGCCAAGGGCGGAGCCGATCTCGCCGATCTCGCCGGTCGCCGCATCCAGCCCGCCCGCGTGATCGGCGGTCTGCGAGGCGATGCCCGCAATCGCGGCATTGATATCGGTGACCTGCGTAACGATCGCCTGAATGGCGTCCTGCGTGCGCCCGACGCGGTCGACGCCCGCCGCGACCTGCGCCTTGGTGCCGGACACCAGCGTCTTGATCTCGCGGGCGGCATCGGCGGAGCGCTGGGCGAGCGCGCGCACCTCCTGCGCCACCACGGCAAAGCCGCGGCCGCTATCGCCCGCGCGCGCCGCCTCGATGCCCGCGTTCAGCGCCAGAAGATTGGTCTGGAAGGCGATTTCGTCGATGACGCCGATGATCTGGCCGATTTGCTCGGCCGAGGTTTCGATGCCCGCCATGGCGGCGATCGCCTCGCTCGCCACCTGGCCGCTGGCTTCGGCCGCCGTGCGGGTGGCGGCGGCATCGCGTTCGGCGTGGCGGGTGGCGCCCGCCGTTTCGCGCACGCGGGCGGCAATCGCGCCGAGACGTTCGGCCGCTTCGAGCAATTTTTCCGCCTGCGCGCCGGAACGCTCCGACAGGCCCTGCGTCCCGCCGCCCAGCATCCGCGCCGCCTCGCCCGCCTGCTCGCTGTGGTCTGCGACCGCGCGCAGGCTGGATTCCATATCGTTGAGGGCGGCGTTCAGCGTTGCCGCCAGTTCCGCATAGGCGTCGGGAATATCGCCATCGGCGCGCATGCCGAGTTCGCCCCGCGCCAGCCCTTCGAACACAGGTCCGAAGATGCGGCCGATTTCGGCGCGGTCCCTGGCGCGCTGCTCCTCGAGCTGCTTGCGGTGGGTGAAGCGCTGCTGGTTGAAGCGCAGGGACACGGCGATCTCGATATCGACCATCACCAGGCGCACGAGCGCCGGAAGCAGCTCCGCCACCTCCGCCGCCTTACGGCGGGCGGACGGCATCAGATGCCATCCCTGCATGTCCTTCGCGATCCCCGCGACCAGATGCTCCAGCATCACCCCGTGACCGGCGATATGCCAGCGCGGATCGAGCCCCATACGCGCCTCGGCATCCGCCAGCAGCTTGACGCGCTCGGCATAGAGATTGTCGAAGCGGGCGTCGGTCAGCACATCCCAGTGGGAGGATTGCAGGTCGTGCAGCCGCTCGATCTGGCGTTCGCTGGTGAAGGCTTTCGTGGCGTCCGGATAGGTCTGGAAGCGCTGGAACAGGTCGCGCAGCCCCGCCTGCACATGCGGCTGAAGGCGCGGGCGCCATTCGCGCACGCGGTCGCAAAGCGCCTCGTCCAGCCCGGCAAAGCGCAGCCGGTCGCGCAGACTGCCCTGCGTCCGTTCGCTGCCCTGCGATGACTGATCCTGCTTCACCCGATACGTCCCATCATGCGCGAAGAACAGGACGCCTGCCGATGAAACGGCAAACGCGCAGCCTTGCGCATCCGTGCCCAGATTGTTCTGAAAATACCGGCTCTTTCCGGTACGGCGGACTGGCATCATGCCCGTGGGACTGCCTTGCGGACAGCAATCCCCTCCGTCGTTCCCTCGAAGTCCTAGGCGCCAAGCCTTGCCCGAAGGTTGACTTGGCCCCTGCCCATCCATCTCCGGAGGGAAAACCGGCATCCGCTTTTCCCGGAAATGCTTCGCGGCGGGCGCAAATCACTCGGCCGGACCATGCCATCGCCCCGGCGCAATGGCAAGCTCCGGGCAAGGCCGCCGCGCTAAAAGCGCATCAGGGGTTACAGTGCCTGCGCGCTGTAAAGGGGTGACTCAATAATCATCGGGGTTGGAACAATGATTGTTCTGGGAATGGGCGCCTGTGTGATCACGGGCCTGATACTGACCGCCACCTGCCTGCTGCTCGGCATCGAGCGCAACCGCCGGGGAAACTCCCAGCGGGTTTTCTAAGGCTTTTCTCCAAAAACAGGAATGCTCAGGCGAGCATTGCCCGCCAGCGTTGCGCATAGGCGGCCAGCGCCTCGCGCTCCCTCACCTCGCGCAGATGCGTCTGCGGCGCGATGTGGCTCTTGTCGGCGAGAACCAGCCCGGCCGCGCCCAGGCTCGTGCCCGTCGCGCCCTCGCTGATGCGCACCGGCCGCCCCGTCGCCGCCGACAGCATGTCGAGGAAGGCGCCGTTGCTCGCGAACGGCCCCTCGACCACCGTTTCCCCGCCAGCGCCGATCAGGTCGAGGCAGGTTGCCGACATCAGCGCCAGATACCAGGAAACCGCCAGCAGCCGCTCGCCCGGTGTCAACGCCGTCTCATCGCAGGTGAAGCGGCCCTGCCTGTCCGGAAACGGGCCGGATCCCATCGGCAGCGATGGCAGATAGGCGATGGTCTCCCGAAGCACCCGCTGGCGATCAGCATCGCTCACCTCGGCCGGCCCCTCCGGCGCGAGAAGCTGGAAGGCCCGCCCGCCCATGAAGCGGGCGGACGGCACGGGATTGCCGAGCGCATTGACGTTGACCAGCGTATCGCGCGTCTCGTCCAGCTCCACCTTGCGCCCGCCGACCGCCATGATGACGACCCATGTGCCGGTCGAAACCACGGAAAAGGGCGGCGTCGAGGCCCATAGATGCGGCAGCAGCGAGGCGTTGGAATCGTGCAGGCCGCAATAGACCGGCATATCGGCGGGCAGGCCGGTTTGCGCGGCGATTTCAGGCAGGACGGCGCCCAACCGCTCATCGGCCCTGCGCATCGGCGGCATCTTTTTGCGCCAGCCCATGCGGTCCACCAGCGATGCGTAATCGCCCGTCCACGGGTTCCACAGATCGGTATGGCAGCCGATGGAGGTGACTTCCCCGGCAGGCACGCCGGTCAGCCGGAAGGCCCAGTATTGCGGCCAGGTGAGGATCGCCGCGGCTCGTGAAAAACGCTCCGGAAAGGTTTTTGCCTGCCAGAAAAGCTGCGCACCGACATTGAGCCCGCCCGGCAGCAATGGCGATCCGGTTTCGGCGAAGGGCGGGCGCACGGCAAGATACTCCGCCCGGCTTTCGTCCGGCCCGTCATATTCGTAATCCAGCACCGGCAGCGCCAGCCCGCCTTCGGCATCCAGCACCGCCACGGTTGCGCCATGGGCGGTGATGGAAATCGCATCGAAGCCGGGATCGCGGTAAAGCGCTTTCAGCGCGCCGAGCAGGAAGCGAAACAGCGCGCCGGTATCGAAATGCGGATAGGGCTCGCCCGTCAACACCCGGTTCGGCGTGGTGTGCGCGGCAATCTCCCGGCGCGCCTCCAGATCGAACACCACGAGCTTGGCATTGGTCTTGCCGATATCGATGACGGCGACACGCGATGCGCTCATTGCAGCTTTTCCCCTCCCCTCGGTATGGCGGCTCTTATCCGGCGGCCTTGTCCTCTGCCTGCACCTCGGCCACGATCAGCCGCACCCCCGCCTCCTCCAGCATGGCGGCGTGACGGTCCTCGACGCCGGAATCGGTGATGACGGTGGCGATGCGCTCCAGCCCGCACAGGATCAGGCTGGAGCGCTGCTGGAATTTCGAGGAATCGGCCAGCACCACCAGCTCGTCGGCCTGGCCGATCAGCTTGCGCTCGGCCTGGATCAGCAGCGGATCGGTTTCCATCAAACCCAGCGGCCCCAGCCCCTGCGCGCCCATGAACATGCGCCGCGCGTAGAAATTGCGCGTCACGTCGTTTTCGAAGGGCGACAGGATGACCCCTTGCTCGCGATAGACGACGCCGCCCGACAGCATGATCGTATTCTTGGAATGCTTGAGCAGGTGCTCGGCAATCGGGAAGGAATTGGTGAAGACATGCAGGCGGCGGTTGGCGAGGAAATGCACCATCTGGAAGGTGGTGGTGCCGCCATTGATGATGACGGGGTCGCCATCCTCGCACAGCGCCACCGCCTCGCGGGCGATCGCCTGTTTCTGGCGGGCGTTGATCGCCTCGCTGACGCTGAAGGGCCGCCCCGCCAGCCCGACGAATTGCGGCGGATGCAGCGCCTCGGCGCCGCCGCGCACCCGGCGCAGGCGCTTTTGCACATGCAGCGCCGCGATATCGCGGCGGATGGTCGCCTCCGAGCTTTCCGTCAGCTCCACCAGCTCGGCCACCGACACCACGGACTTGCCCTGGATCGCCGACAGGATGATGCGATGGCGCTCGGATTCGTGCATGGGGACCGTTTCGTTGTTTCGCCTGTCCGGATGGTTTTTCGCCTTTCAGCTTTCATTCCCCGCGCCGGTTGTCAATCACAAACAATCAGTTTTTCGCACTGCAACAACGATTTTGATCGAAATTGATCGATCATGATTGACAATGACCGGTCAATCATGAGAGGGAAACACAACCCCCGGCATTTTCCGGAATGAACCCGGACGCAAGCGCCCGGCATGGAGGAGACAAGCGATGACGAATGGCAATGGCGGCGCGCGTCTGGCGAATTTGTGGGACGACGCGAAAGCGGAGGCGATGAGCGAGCCGGAGCGGCTGCTCTACCGGTCGAACCTGCTCGGTTCCGACAAGCGCATCACCAATTACGGCGGCGGCAACACCTCCGCCAAGGTGATGGAGCGCGATCCCCTGACCGGCGATACCGTGGAAGTGCTGTGGGTGAAGGGCTCCGGCGGCGATGTCGGCACCATCAAGCTCGACGGTTTCGCCACGCTCTACATGCAGAAGCTGCACGCGCTGAAGCGCATCTATCGCGGCGTCGCCTTCGAGGACGAGATGGTCGGCTACCTGCCGCACTGCACCTTCAACCTCAATCCCCGCGCCGCCTCCATCGACACGCCGCTGCACGCTTTCGTGCCGAAGCCGCATGTCGACCACATGCATCCCGACGCGATCATCGCCATCGCCGCTTCGAAGAACAGCAGGGAATTGACGCAGAAGATCTTCGGCGACGATATCGGCTGGCTGCCGTGGAAGCGCCCCGGCTTCGAGCTTGGCCTGTGGCTGGAAAAATTCTGCCATGAGCATCCGAAGGCGCGCGGCGTCATCCTCGAAAGCCACGGCCTGTTCACCTGGGGCGACAGCGCGAAGGAATCCTACGAAACCACCATCGAGATCATCAACAAGGCGATCGCCTGGTTCGAGGGCGAGATCAAGGGCGATGTCTTCGGCGGCCCCAAGGTGCCGACGCTGGGCGAGACCGAGCGCCGCGCCGTCGCCGAAAAGCTGATGCCGGTCATTCGCGGCCTGATCAGCGCCGGCGAACGCAAGGTCGGCCATTTCGACGACAGCGCCGCCGTGCTGGAATTCGTCGCCTCGCGGGAAATGGATGCGCTGGCGGCACTCGGCACGAGTTGCCCGGACCATTTCCTGCGCACGAAAATCCGCCCGCTGGTCGTGGCCTTCGATCCGGCCAATCCCGATATCGAGGCGACGCTTGCCGGGCTGCCCGCCGCCCTTGAAGCCTATCGTCAGGATTATGCCGGTTATTACGGCCGCTGCCGCCATGACGACAGCCCGGCGATGCGCGATCCCAACGCCGTCGTCTACCTCGTGCCGGGCGTCGGCATGATCACCTTCGCCAAGGACAAGGCGACGGCGCGCATTTCCGGCGAATTCTACGTCAACGCCATCAATGTGATGCGCGGCGCATCCTCCGTGTCCAGCTATGTCGGGCTTGCCGAGCAGGAAGCCTTCGACATCGAATACTGGCTTCTGGAAGAAGCCAAGTTGCAGCGCATGCCAAAGGCCAAGCCCTTGGCGGGCCGCATCGCCTTCATCACCGGCGGCGCGGGCGGCATCGGCAAGGCGACGGCGCACCGGCTGCTCTCCGAAGGCGCCTGCGTCGTCATCGCCGATATCGATGCCGGGGCGCTGGAAGAGGCGAAGGCCGAGCTTTCCGGCCTTTACGGCAAGGATGTGGTGCGCGGCGTGACCATGAACGTCACCGACGAGGCGCTGGTGGCCGAAAGCTTCGCGAAGACGCTGACCGAATTCGGCGGGCTCGACATTCTCGTGTCCAATGCCGGTCTCGCCTCTTCGGCGGCGATCGAGGACACCAGCCTCGACCTGTGGAACCGCAATATTTCCATTCTCGCCACCGGCTATTTCCTCGTGGCCCGCGAAGCCTTCCGCGTGTTCCGCGCCCAGAAGGCGGGCGGCAACGTCGTCTTCGTCGCTTCCAAGAACGGCCTTGCCGCTTCGCCCGGCGCATCGGCCTATTGCACGGCCAAGGCCGCCGAAATCCACCTCGCCCGCTGCCTGGCGCTGGAAGGGGCGGCGGCGCAAATCCGCGTCAACGTCGTCAATCCGGATGCCGTGCTGCGCGGCTCGAAAATCTGGACCGGCGAATGGAAGGACCAGCGCGCCGCCGCCTACAAGACCGACGATCTGGAAGCGCATTACCGCGAGCGCTCCATGCTCAAGCTCAGCGTCTTCCCGGAAGACATTGCCGAGGCGATCTACTTCCTCGCCTCCGACATGTCGGCGAAATCGACCGGCAACATCATCAATGTCGATGCGGGCAATTCGCAGTCCTTCACCCGCTAAGAAATCCTGAAGCGATACGGGCCGGAAACGGCCCGTATTTCGTTCCCATTTTTACGCATTTCCGGACGGAAAACCGCTAGACACTTTTCCTGGAAATGCTCCCGCATGCAGTCTGGGAGGAAAGCATGACGCAACCTGGAATTTCCGCCGATCTCATCGCAGCCGAAAACGGCAGGAGCCGCGCCGCGCTGGAAGCGGATTATGCCGCGCTCGGCGAGCATCTTAGCCGCCGCGGCATCGATATCGAGGCAGTGAAGCGCAAGGTCTCGGGCTTCGGCGTCGCCGTTCCCTCCTGGGGCGTGGGCACCGGCGGCACCCGCTTCGCCCGCTTTCCCGGCAGCGGCGAACCGCGCCATATCTTCGACAAGCTCGACGATTGCGGCGTCATCCAGCAACTGACGCGGGCGACGCCGAACGTCTCCCTGCATATTCCATGGGACAAGGTGGCCGATCTTTCCGAACTGAAGCAGCATGCGGCGGCGCTTGGCCTCGGTTTCGACGCCATGAATTCCAACACGTTTCAGGATCAGCCGGGACAGGCGCATTCCTACAAATACGGCTCCCTCTCCCACGCCGATGCGGCGACGCGCGCGCAGGCCGTCGAGCACAACATCGAATGCATCGAAATCGGCAAGGCGCTGGGTTCCAAGGCGCTGACGGTATGGATCGGCGACGGTTCCAATTTCCCCGGCCAAAGCAATTTCACCAAGGCTTTCGAGCGCTATCTCGATTCCATGAAGGCGGTCTATGCGCGGCTGCCGGAGGACTGGCGCATCTTCTCCGAACACAAGATGTTCGAACCCGCCTTCTATTCGACCGTGGTGCAGGATTGGGGCACGAATTACCTGATCGCGCAGGAGCTGGGGCCGAAGGCCTACTGCCTCGTCGATCTCGGGCATCACGCGCCCAACACCAATATCGAGATGATCGTCGCCCGTCTCATCCAGTTCGGCAAGCTCGGCGGCTTCCATTTCAACGATTCCAAATATGGCGACGACGATCTCGATACCGGCTCGGTCGATCCCTACCGCCTCTTCCTCGTCTTCAACGAGCTGGTGGACGCGGAAACGCGGGAGGCGCAAGGCTTCGATCCCGCCCATATGCTCGACCAGAGCCATAACGTCACCGACCCCATCGAAAGCCTGATGGTGAGCGCCATGGAAGTGCAGCGCGCCTATGCGCAGGCTCTGCTGGTGGATCGCGAGGCGCTGTCCGCCTATCAGGACGTCAACGACGCGCTGATGGGATCGCAGACGCTGAAGCAGGCCTTCCGCACCGATGTCGAGCCGATCCTCGCCATGGCGCGGCTGGAAAACGGCGGCGCGGCCGACCCCGTCGCCACCTACCGCGCTTCCGGCTACCGCGCCAGGGTTTCGTCGGAACGCCCCGCCGTCACCGGCTCCGGCGGCGGCATCGTCTGATTTCCACGCGACGACAGCGCCCGCCTCCTGCAAGGTGAACAAAGGCCTTGAACTTGTTCAGGGCTTTTGGTTTCGTGCCATAATTGGGGCGACACGGGAAAAGGCGATATGGGTATGTTGACACGGCGAACGCTTTGCGGATGCATTCTGGGGACAGGCCTTTTCGCTGCGGTAGGTGCCCGGGCGCGGGAACAGGAATGCGCGGTGTTCACCCGCGACCGGCAGGCGGAGATATCCCCCCGGGATGCAATTGCCTTGCTTCGCGAAGGGAACCAGCGGTTTACGGATGGACGCTCCATCAATTGCGACCTGATGCAACAGGTCCGCGAGACGGCGCAACAACAATCGCCTTTTGCCGCGATCCTCGGCTGCATGGATGCCCGCGTACCGCCCGAAATCGTTTTCGACCAGCGGATCGGCGATATTTTCTGCACCCGGATCGCCGGGAATTTCGCCAACACCGATATTCTGGGAAGTCTCGAATATGCGACGGAAGCGGCGGGAGCGAAGGCAATCATCGTTTTGGGCCACACGTCCTGCGGGGCGATCAAGGGTGCCCTGGATAACGTGAAGCTTGGCAATCTTACCAGTTTGCTGGAAAATTTTGACCCGGCAATTGCCGCTCTCGATCCAGGCGAGAGGTCTCACGACGCTGGCAGCGCGAAACTCGTCACGAAAGTTGCCATAAACAATGCCCGGCTGACTGCGAAAAGTCTGACAACCCGAAGTTCAATCCTTGCCAAAAGGGTGGATGAAGGCCAGCTTACCATCGTCGCGGCGATGCACGATGTCGCGACTGGAAAAATCTCCTGGCTCGAATAGACGGGTCAACATCCCCGATCCAACCGACGTGTGATTTGCTTTTCGGATGCGCAGCGATGAACGATTACGCGATCTGCAATGCTCTTCCACGGCTGTAAAAGATCAGACGGCAGCACTTTTCTTGCAGAATGCAGATCGGCAGCCGGTCAACTCCCGCAAACTTTCTTCCTTGTCGCTTGCAAGGCGAAAGCTGATGACCGATAGCCTTCAAGCTCAGCAACTCTCAATCCGGAAGGGAATTGCGGGCTATTTCAAAAAGTTTCCTAGTCACCTGAGTAACCTTCTAAACGTCAAAGATATTCTTCTACTGCGCCCCATCTTTGTTCCGCCCGCGGCATCCGATTTTCGAGCTGGAATTTCGTGCGTCCAGTCATATCGGCCCGCCCCCTTCAACACTATGCCTGAGCGTGGATGGAGCAACACCGCCAGCGCTCTGGAACTGGACCTTTCCCGAAAAACCATTTCGCATTGGGACAAAAGGCTTATCGAAATAATTGTGTCATCGAAACACGGCACGCAATCGACATGGGCGCTTATGCCTTGCCCCGGAAGATATTCATTCGCAATAACCTGATCTGGCAACTCGCTGAAATATCCGTGCGTGACCAATCGCTCCGCAAGCGTTTCAAGCCATTCAGGCAACCTGCCGAGATAAGCATCCGCCCCAACGGCTCGCGCCTTATAGTCATAGAGATAGCCAAAATGTTGCACGCGGCGCTTAAGTGTACTGCTCCATTCGCCAGCGTCGAGCCGATCCTTGATTGCCTCCTCCTCCCCATGGGAGAGGAAATTGTCGATATATATGACACCCGGAGGCAGCACACCGGCATCTAAGGCGTGATCCATTTGCGGCCAATCCTCTTCTTTAACCGAAACCCATGGGCACACATTCACCGGTTTCATCGGCGGCGCCAACGCCGTCATCCTCCGTCCTCCCGTGCGAATAACTTACATAGCTAGCAAAGCGAAACGGATAGGCAGCGGGCAGTGCGTAATCATTGCGCTCGGCGCTCAATCCATATCAAAGCTTCATTGTAGGCAAGCGCGGGCGCATGAAGCTAATCACGTTCATTTGACAGCCAGAATGGCAACCACGTCACTCAGCGCCAACAGAGGTGGCTCGGTTTGTCTGAACAGTTTCGGGCGTTTCGCTAAGTGGATTTCCACCTCGATTATGCCGCCACCATCATTGGTGCCAGTGTGTTGAAGTAGGCCTGATCCGGTGTCTGCCG
>JBDHTA010000129.1:0-12130 GCA_039808465.1 Rhizobiaceae bacterium
TATGAGTCGTCATTGATCGAGGAAGCCGGTGCGGCATACCCCTTCGCCCCGCGTGCGGGGAGAAGGTGCCGGCAGGCGGATGAGGGGCTCACGCCATATGCAACGGCGCTACCGCTTTTGCAGCCCGCGCCGCATCGCCGCGCAGGCGGTTTCCCAGCCAATGACCTCTTCCATCTGCCGCGACAGTTGCAGCACCTGAAGATCGCATTCCGGCCTGCCCATGATCTGAACACCGGCGGGAATCTCGCTGGCCGCAAGCGGCATCGGCAATGAGGCGGCCGGTTGGCCGGTGATATTGGCGAGGATCGAAAAGGGCGCGAAGCCGTAGCCCGCCTCCGCCCAGCCCTCGAACGAGCCGAGATCGTTGAAGGAAAGCGTGCCGAGCGGCGCGGGATCGACGCCAAGGCTGGGCGTCAGCAGGATATCGCAGGCTTCGAACAGAGCGAGATGCGCCCGCGCCGTCTCCTGCCGCAGCCGCAACGCCTCAGCCAGCGCGCCCTCGCCCCGGCCGCGCAGCCGCGCCAGCGCCGCCCATGTCATCGGCTCCAGATCCTCAGGCGCGGCGGCAATGCCCGTCCGCTGCTCCTGCTCGGCCAGCAGGCCCGGAATATCGTCGATCCACAGCAGATCGAACCATTCGCCGACGCCGGTGAGCGGCGAGGCATCCGCCAGCGTCACCTCATGGCCGAGATCGCGCAGCAGATCGGCGGTGCGGCTGACGGCGGCAATCTGGTTGGGCCCGGCAAGCCGCCCTTCGGCGGTGTGGACCGTCGCCAGGATGCGCAGGCGTCCCGGAGACTCGCCAAGCCCGGCGAGATAGCGCCCGCCCGAGGTGACATCGAGCGAGGCGGCGCTGTCGCGCACCGAGCGGGTCAGGACGTGATCGGAATTGAGGCCATGCGCCAGTTCGCTGAAATAGGGACCGCAGGGATTGAGACCGGCGGTCGGCTTGAAGCCGTACAGGCCGCAGCAGGCGGCGGGAATGCGGATCGAGCCGCCGAGATCGGTGGCATGCGCCATCGGCACCATGCCGGAGGCGACGGCGGACGCCGCGCCGCCGCTGCTGCCGCCCACCGTCAACCCGGCGTTCCAGGGATTGACCGTCAGGCCGTAGGCGGCGGGTTCGGTGACGAATTCCGCCGCGAATTCCGGCGCGTTGGTCTTGCCGAGAATGGACAGGCCCGCCTTGCGCCACCGCTCCACCATGATGCTGTCCGGGCGCGGCGCGGAGCCCTTGAAATAGCGGCTGCCCCAGGTGGTCGGCATATCCTGCGAATAGAGATAGACATCCTTGAGCAGAAACGGCACCCCGGCCAGCGGCCCGGCGGAAGGCAGCGCCGCCGCCTCGCGGGCCCGCTCGTAATTCTTGCAGATGACGGCATTGAGGGAGGGGTTGAGCGCCTCGATCACCGCAATGGCGGTTTCCACCAGTTCGCCCGCCGTCACCTCGCCCGCCGCCACGCATTGCGCCAGCCCCATGGCGTCGTGGCCGAGATAATCATCGATATTCATCGCCATCCCCCGGGTAAGCGCGATTTACGCCGCATGGCGGCCGTCCCAGTTGCCGGTCATCGGCAGCAGGATGGCGTCTTCCGGGCGGAAACTGGCGACGACCGCTCCTTCCGGCCCGCCACCGGCAGCCCGCCTTGCGTTCGGGGCGCTGATCAGCACCGTGGAGCCGTCCGCCGCCTGCATGTGCATATGGCTGCGGTCACCGTAATAGGCGGTGCCGGAAAGCGTTCCGGCAATGCGGTTGTCCGCGCCAGTCTCGCCGAGCGACACCTTTTCCGGGCGCACGGCCACGGTGACGGCGCTGCCCGGCACGGCCCTGCCCCGCGCATGCGTGAGCGAGGCTTTCAGCAGGCCCTTGCCCTCGCAGCGGACATCGGCGATCTCGCCTTCAGCCGCTTCGATCACCCCGTCGAAGAAGTTCATCGAGCCGATGAAGGCGGCGACATCGCGGTTTTCCGGCGCTTCATAGATGCGCGACGGCGTGTCGAGTTGCAGCACGCGGCCGCGCGACATCACCGCCATGCGGTCGGAGAGCGCCAGCGCCTCCTCCTGATCGTGGGTGACGAAGATGAAGGTGATGCCGACCTGCCGCTGGATGCGCCGCAGCTCCATCTGCATTTCCTCGCGCAACTGCTTGTCGAGCGCCGACAGCGGCTCGTCGAGCAGCAGCACCTTCGGGCGGCGGGCGAGCGCGCGCGCCAGCGCCACGCGCTGCCGCTGGCCGCCGGATAGCTCGTGCGGCTTGCGCCCGCCGAGCTTCGACAGGCGGATCATGTCGAGGGAGGAGGCGACGATCTTCTCCTGCTCCGCCTTCGGCAGCTTCAGCGACCGCAGGCCGTAGGCGATGTTTTCCGCGACAGTCAGATGCGGAAACAGCGCGTAGCTCTGGAAGACCGTGTTGGTCGGGCGCATTTCCGGCGGCAGCCCCTCGACGGATTGCCCGTCGATCCTGAGCCTGCCGGACGTGGCGGGCTCGAAGCCGCCGATCAGCCTGAGCAGCGTGGTCTTGCCGCAGCCGGAAGGGCCGAGAAGCGAGAAGAACTCGCCCTCCTCGATGGAGAAGCTGATATCGTCCAGCACCGTCAGCGCGCCGAACGTCTTGCGGATTGCGTCGATCTCGACACTATGCCGGGCCATGGCATTCCTCCTTGGGGTCGATACGGGTTCAGGCGCCTTCTGAGGACGCGGATGCGCCCATCCGTCTCAGTTTCTCGGCAATGAGAACGAGCACGAACGAGAAGGCCAGGATAAGCGTGCTGAGCGCCAGAACGCCCGGCAGCCGGTTGGGAAAGCGCAGTTGCGACCAGATGAAGATCGGCAGCGTGCTGTCGGTGCCCGCCAGGAAGAAGGCGAGCACGAACTCGTCCAGCGACACCGAGAAGGTCAGCATCAGGCTGGACAGGATGCCGGGCGCGGCAATCGGCAGCACGACGCGGCGGAAGGTCATGAACGGGCCTTCGCCGAGATCGCGCGAGGCTTCCTCGATGCTCGGATCCATGCCCTCGAAACGCGGCAGCATGATCATCATCGCAAACGGCGTGCAGAACAGGATATGCGCGAAGGCGATGGTCGACAGCGACAGCGTCAGGCCGAAGCCGGTGGCGACGATCAGCAGCGAAATGCCGACGACGATGCCCGGCACCAGCAGCGGCAGGCCGATCAGGCCGAGAAACACCGCCCGCCCCGGCAGATTCGGGCGGCTGACCGCCTTGGCGGCAAGCGTGCCGAGAACCGTGCTGACGATGCTCGCCGTGAGCGCCACCCGCACGCTGTTCCACAGCGCCTCCAGCAGCGCCGGGGCGGCGAAGACCTGCGAGAACCATTGCAGCGTGAACCCCTTCAGCGGAAAGGCGATGGTGGTGCCCGCATTGAAGGCGAAAATCGCGATGAACAGGATCGGCGCGTAGAGGGCCGCGACATAGAGCGCCGAATAGGCGGCGAGCGTCTTTCCACCGGTTTTCATCGGCGAGCCCCCTTCGTATTGCCGTAGCGGCTGGTGACATGCAGGAACAGGCAGGCGGCGGCGGTGACCGCGATCATGGCGGCGACCGAAATCGCCGCGCCGAGCGGCCAGTTGTTGGCGCGGCCGAACATCGACTGGATGAGGTTGCCGACCATCAGCCCCGAGGTTCCGCCGACAAGCTGCGGCGTCACGTAATCGCCGACCGTGGGAATGAAGATCAGCAGGCTCGCCGCCACCACGCCCGGCATCGAAAGCGGCAGGATGACCCGGCAGAACACATGGAACATGCTGTCGCCGAGATCGCGCGCGGCTTCGATCAGGCTGCGGTCGATGCGGCTGAGGCTGATGAAGATTGGCAGCAGCGCGAAGGGCGCCCAGGCATGCGCCAGCGTCAGCACCACGGCGAAGGGGTTGTAGAGCAGGATTTCCAGCGGCTTGTCGATGATCCCGAGCGAAATCAGGCTGGAATTGATGACGCCGTTATAGCCGAGAATGATCTTCCACGCGAAGACGCGCAGCAGGTAGCTGGTCCAGAAGGGGATCGTCACCGCCAGCAGCCACAGCGCCTTGTGCTTCTGCACGCCGAAGGCGATGTAGGCGGCGACCGGATAGGAAAACAGGACGACGGTGAGCGTGGCGGCCAGCGAAACCAGCAGCGACTTGCCCAGAATCAGCAACTGGCCGGGGGAGCCGAGGAAGGCCGCGTAATTGCCGAAGGTGAAATCGGCAACGACATCCATGCCCTCCTGCCGCCAGAAGCTGTTGAGCAGCAGAAGCCCGAGCGGATAGAGGAGCGACAGGCCGACGAACAGCAGCACCGGCAGGATCAGCAGATAGCCGCGCAGCCGTGAATCGGCGCCGATGCGCGACCGGAGACGGGAAGGACGGCGCGGGGGCGCGCCTGCGGTGACGGTCATCGTTGGGCAAGCCTCCAGTCTTCGGCGACGAAACAGGGCGCGGATGCGGGGGCAAGCGCCGCCCGCCCGCGAATGAGATCGGCGGCCTTTTCGGCGATCATCATCACCGGCGCATTGAGATTGCCGCTGACGATGGACGGCATGATCGAGGCATCCACCACCCGCAGGCCGTCGACGCCGTTCACCCGGCAGGCGGGATCGACGACCGCCGCCGCATCGCTGCCCATGCGGCAGGTGCAGGAGGGGTGATAGGCGCTTTCCGCCGTCGCCCGCACATAGGCGTCGATTTCCTCGTCGCTCCCGACGGCGCGGCCCGGCAGGAATTCCTCGCCGCGAAACGGATCGAAGGCGGGGGCGGCGAAGAGTTCCCGCGTCAGCCGCACCGCGTCGCGCATCGTGCGGCGGTCGCCTTCGGTGGCGAGGTAGTTGGGATCGATATCAGGGGCGATGCGCGGGTCGGCGCTGGCGATGGCCACATGCCCCCGGCTTTCCGGCCGCAGCGCGTCCGCATCCACCTGATAGCTCGGGCCGATCTTCGCCGAGCCGTCCTTGTGCTCGTAGCCGACGGCGATCGGCAGGAAATGATATTGCAGA
Organism: Rhizobiaceae bacterium; assembly: GCA_039808465.1. Taxonomy (GTDB): domain Bacteria; phylum Pseudomonadota; class Alphaproteobacteria; order Rhizobiales; family Rhizobiaceae; genus Metarhizobium. Next base: position 4,987 of record JBDHTA010000129.1, read on the forward strand.
TCCGGATGCTCGATCCCGGCGCGGCTGCGGATGAAGCCGCCGACCTCGAACTGGTTCGAAGCGCCGGGGCCGCGGCGCAGGAACAGCCATTCGGCGCCGATGCGCATCTTGCCGGTCAGCGTCAGGCGCGAGGCCAGCGAATCCCGCGTCAGGCAGCGATGCTTGACATAGATGCACAGGTGATCCTGCAAGTTGCGCCCGACATCCGGCGCATCCGCGACGATGGCGATGCCATGCTGCCTGAGCAGCCCGGCCGGGCCGATGCCGGAAAGCTGAAGCAGTTGCGGCGAATTGATCGCGCCGCCGCAGAGGATCACCTCCCGCCCGGCGCGCAACGTCTGCAACGCGCCGCCGCGTTCCACTTCAACCCCTGTCGCCCTGCGGCCTTCGAACAGAACGCGGCGGACAAATGTGCGGTCGAGGATCGTCAGGTTCGGGCGTCCACGCGCCGGGCGCAGATAGGCCCGCGCCGTGCTCCAGCGCAGCCCCCTCGCCACATTCATGTCCAGCCGTGACAGGCCTTCCTGGCGAAAACCGTTGACGTCGCCGCTGACGGCATAGCCCGTCTGGCGCCCCGCCTCCAGCCAGGCTTCGCCCAGCCGGTCGGTGCGCGCGCGGCGCGTCACCGGCACCGGGCCGTCGCCGCCGCGATAGCTGTCGGCGCCGCCTTCGAAGCATTCGAGCTTGCGGAAATAGGGCAGCACATCGGCATAGGACCAGCCGCTCGCCCCTTCCGCCGCCCAGCGCTGGTAGTCGAGCGCATGGCCGCGAATGAAAACCATGCCGTTGATGGAACTCGACCCGCCGAGCACGCGCCCGCGCGGCCAGTGCAGGCTGCGCCCGTCCAGATGCGGCTGCGGCGTGGTGTGGTAATCCCAGTTCAGCCGCTTGTCCTGCATGGGATAGGCAAGGGCCGCGGGCATGGCGATGCGCCAGTCGCGGTCGCTTCCGCCCGCCTCGATCAGCAGCACGCGCGTATCGGCGTCCTCGCTCAGACGCGCGGCCAGAACCGCGCCGGCCGACCCCGCGCCGACGATGATGTAATCATATCCGGTCATAGAATTTCCAGCCTGCCAGCGTAGCCCGGCGGCGAGCGCCGCCGGAGCCCCCGGCCCTCAGATGCCCTGCTTGACGGCTTCGAACATCTTCTGGATCTCGTCCTGCGCCCGCATCGGGCCTTGCAGCACCGTCTTGTTGAGCAGCTCGGTCGGATCGCGGGGGATATCGAGATTGGCGAGCGTGGCGTCGTCGACGGCGTCGAAACCGCCCCTGGTGGCGCTGCCATAGCCGAACTGCGTCATGCCGAGCGCCCGCGCCTCCGGCGAGAGATAGGCATCGATCAACTGATGCGCCAGCTCGCGATGCGGCGTGCCCTTGACGATGGAGAGAACCCCGACCCAGGCCATCGTGCCTTCCTTCGGGCGCATGTAGCGCACCGGAAGCCCCTGCCCCTTGAGGTTCACATAGGTATCGTTCCAGGTGTTTGCGGCGACGACCTCGCCGGAGGCGAGCGCCTGCTGCACGGTGGTCGGATCGTTGGAATAGAAGCGCAGCATCGGGCGTTGCACTTCCAGCGCGGCGCGCACCGTCTCGATATCCGCATCCGACATGTTATAGGCATTGATGCCCTTGTAGAGCGCGGCGGCGCCAACCGCATCTGCCATGCTGTCGAGCGCGGCGATCTTGCCGGAATATTTCTCGTCCCACAGCAGCGCCCAGCTATCGTTTTCCGGGTTTTCGGCTTCGGGAACGAGGTCCGTGCGCACCGCGATGGAGCTGAGCCCCCAGTCGGCGGGCACGCAGGTCACGTTGCCGTCGATCGTGACGCCCGGCATGTCGCGGAAATTCGGGAAAATGTCGTTCCAGTTGCTGATCAGGCTGGTGTCGATCGGCTCCAGAACGCCCGCGTCATACCAGCGCTGGATCGTGTAGGACTGCGGATAGACGACATCCGCCTTGAAGCCGTTGCGGACCTTCAGCAGCGCCTCGTCCTGATCGCCGAACACCGCGAAATTCGGGGGCGCGCCGTTCTTTTCAGTGTAGGAGGTGAAGAATTCCGGCAGATCCATCGTCGCCCAGGTCAGGAAAAGCGGCTGGTCCGCGGCCCTTGCCCTGCTAATCCCCGTCGCCATGACGACACCGGTGGCCGCAAACAGCCTGGCGAAATCCCGGCGCGACAGCGCGCCCTTGCGCGCCAGCGAAACGATGTCCTTAGCGTCGAATGTCATGGTCCCTCCTCAGATCGCATGATGGATCGTATCCTCTTGAGGGTATGTTGGTATACCATCACACTGCGTGTCAAGCGTAATTCATGCGCAAAGCCGGAATCGGCGGCCGCCTTGCGGTTAAATCCGAATTTCCGGCCGAGCGGCGGAACCTTTTCTCCACTTGCCTGTTCATGATTTCAGGGAGGAGACGGTCATGTCTTTCAATATCGATCCTAACGCCTTCGAACAGGAAACCTTGCGGCAAATCTGGCCGGTTCGCGATTTTTGCCGCCAGTACGATCTCGACCTCGACAATGAGCGCCGCCTGCGCACGCTGTTCGGGGAATACGCAACGGCTGTCGAATTGCTGATGAATGTGGAGCGGCGGCCGCGATTCCGCTGATCCGGAAAAGGCCCGGAAACCGGGAACTTTTGGCCATATTCTGCGTTTAGCCTGCGCACATTGCTCGTGCGGGCCTTCGTTCCCGAAGGCGTGCGCGTATTCTGGAGGGATTAATCCATGAAGCAAATTGCCGTCATCCTGGGTCTTGCGCTCGCCGCATCTCCGGCTTTCGCAGCCGATGCCATCATCGAGCAGCCGCCGGAGCCGATTGCCGAAGCCCCGGTTCTGATGCCGTTCACCTGGACCGGCCCCTATGCCGGTATTCAGGGCGGCGCCGGTTGGCTGAAGGGCGATTTCAACACCATCGGCTTTTCCGATTCCCACACCTTCAACGGCGGCATTCTCGGCGGCTTCGCCGGTTACAACTACCAGTTCGATAACAATGTCGTGGTCGGCGTCGAAGGTGATCTCAATTACAACTGGAACGACGAGAACATCGCCCCCGGCGTCCGGGCCGGAACCGATCTCGACGGCTCGATTCGCGGCCGCCTCGGCTATGCCATGGATCGCTTTCTCGTTTACGGAACCGCAGGCTGGACCATCGCACGCGGCTATGTCGACGTGCCCGGCGCGGGCAAGGACAAGCAAAGCTTCAACGGCTACACCGTCGGCGCCGGTGTCGAATACGCCTTCAAGGACAATATCTTCGGCCGCGCCGAATACCGGTTCAACGATTATGGCAGCGAAACCGTCAACGGCGTCGATGTCGACGCGAAGCAGCACAAGATTCTGTTCGGCATCGGCGTGAAATTCTGAAGCCGTTCAGCGCATGAAACGGAGAAGGCCAGCCTGCCGCTGGCCTTTTTCATGTCCGGCTGCGGCTACCGCACCTGATCGAGCAGACGCTTGCATTCCAGGAGATCGTACAGCGCCTCCTGCAACAGCGCCCGGTCCTCCTTGCTGACCGACCCCTTGCCGATGGACACTTCGGGCGTATCGTCGTCACCGCCGCCGAAGCCGAAGAAGCGGCGCGTGATCGGCGCCTTGGCGCGGCCGACGATCTGGTCGTCATCCGGATTGGCGACACGCGGCTCGTGATGGCCGGGCTCCTCGCCCGCCGCCGCCAGCGCCTCGACGGTGGCGAGATCGCCCTGCGCGATCGCCGCCACGAACTTGTTGCCGTTCGTCTTGAGAAGCTTCTGGACGCCCTTGATCGTATAGCCGTGATCGTAGAGCAGATGGCGGATGCCCTTGAGAAGATCGACATCTTCCGGCCGGTAATAGCGGCGGCCGCCGCCGCGCTTCATCGGCTTGATCTGGGGAAAGCGCGTTTCCCAGAAGCGCAGCACATGCTGGGGCAAATCCAGATCGTCAGCAACCTCGCTGATCGTGCGGAAAGCATCCGGGCTTTTGTCCAACTTCATCATCCCCTGACCGGCTTGCGCTTTGATGAGCAACGCAAACGGCCTGTCTCACTGGAATTCATACCGAAAAACCGCAATACGGACCGGCAGCGCCGGAGCATGCGGAACCATCCAGAAAAGGTCTATACACCGTTCCTGTCGAAGCGTCCAGATTTCAACGATTTAGAGACGGGTTTTCAACCAGCTTCCCATAAGGAAGGGTGAATCCCTTCCTCACGAGGCCGGGTTTTGCGGTTGCGGCTTCTGCTTGGCCTTGCGGGCGTTGTGCGCCTTGAGAACGCGCTGCTTGAGCACGTTCGACGCCTTGAAGGTCATGACGCGGCGGGGCGAAATCGGCACTTCCTCGCCGGTCTTGGGATTGCGGCCGATCCGCTCGTTCTTGTCGCGCACCTGGAAGGTGGCGAAGGAGGACAGCTTCACCGTCTCACCGCGAACGATGGCGTTGCAGATCTCGTCGATAACGGTTTCGACCAGCTCCGCCGATTCGGTTCGCGACAGACCGACCTTCCGGAAAACCGATTCCGCCAAATCCGCGCGCGTCACTGTTTTCCCGGCCATTTTTCTCCGCCCATTATCTTGATGATCGTGAAAGCCGGTTGAGAGTATTGCCCTTGTCAGGAACGGTCAAGCTCTTGTTTCGCGTCGCATATTGGCAATCGCTTACCAGCGCAGCAGCACAGCCCCCCATGTGAAGCCGCCGCCCATGGCTTCCAGCATCACCAGATCGCCTTTCTTGATGCGCCCGTCACCGGCAGCCACCGCCAGCGCCAGCGGAATCGATGCCGCCGAGGTATTGCCATGCTGGTCGACGGTGACCACCACCTTTTCCATCGGGATCGAAAGCTTCTTCGCGGAGCCCTCGATGATTCGCCGATTCGCCTGATGCGGCACCAGCCAGTCGAGATCCGCCGCCGTCGTTCCCGTCGCCTGGAACGCCGCGTCGATGACGTCGGTGATCATGCCGACCGCATGCTTGAAGACCTCGCGGCCTTCCATGCGCAGATGCCCCACCGTGCCGGTGGTCGACGGGCCGCCATCCACGAAAAGCTTGTCCTTGTGCGCGCCGTCGGAGCGCAGGCTGGCGGTCAGCACGCCGCGATCCTCGATGGTGCCCTTGCCTTCGGCGGCTTCGAGGATCAGCGCGCCCGCGCCGTCGCCGAACAGCACGCAGGTCGTGCGGTCCTTCCAGTCGAGAATGCGCGAAAAGGTTTCCGCGCCGATGACGAGCACGCGCTTCGCCATGCCGCCGCGAATGTAAGCATCCGCCGTCGCCACCGCGAAGACGAAGCCGGAACAGACCGCCTGCATGTCGAAGGCGAAGCCATGGCTCATGCCGAGGCGGTTCTGGATATTGACGGCGGTGGCCGGAAAGGTGTTGTCCGGCGTCGAGGTCGCGACCACGATGAGATCGATATCGGCGGGCGTCAGCCCGCCATTGGCGAGCGCCGCGCGCGCGGCCGCCTCGCCCAGAGAGGCGGTCGTTTCGCCTTCGCCCGCAACATAGCGCTGCCTGATGCCGGTGCGCTGGACGATCCAGTCGTCCGACGTTTCGACAATCTCTTCCATTTCGCGATTGGTGACGACCCGCTTGGGAAGCGCCGCCCCGAAACCACGAACCACTGAACGGATCATTGATGCCTTACCCCGCCACTCATGCCGCTTCCGGCCCGGCGGGCGGCAAGCGTCTTGCATGATATTTCCTGAGATCGTCCTGAATCTTGTCGTTCAGGCGATTGCGAACCATGTCGTAGCCCACGCCGATCGCCGCCGCATAGCCTTCCGCGTCGGTGCCGCCATGGCTTTTGATCACCACGCCGTTGAGCCCGAGAAACACACCGCCATTGACCTTGCGCGGATCCATCTTCTCGCGCAGCACGTTGAAGGCGCTGCGGGCAAAGAGATAGCCGATGCGCGACATCCAGGTGCGGCGCAGCGCCGAGCGCAGCAATTCGGCGATCTGCTTGGCCGTGCCTTCCGCCGCCTTCAGCGCGATATTTCCGGTAAAGCCTTCGGTGACGACCACATCCACCGTGCCCTTGCCGATATCGTCGCCCTCGACGAAACCGGCATATTCGATGGTGCCGAGATTGGCTTCGCGCAGCATGCGCGCCGCCTCCTTCACCTCCTCGAGCCCCTTGACCTCCTCGACCCCGACATTCAGCAGGCCGACGGTCGGGCGCTCGATCTCGAACAGGGCGCGCGCCATGGCGCCGCCCATCAGCGCGAAATCCAGCAATTGCTGCGAATCGGCGCCGATGGTGGCGCCGATATCCAGAACGACGCTTTCGCCCTTCAGCGTCGGCCAGATGCCCGCGATCGCGGGGCGTTCGATATTGGCCATGGTGCGCAGGCAGAACTTCGCCATCGCCATCAGCGCGCCGGTGTTTCCGGCCGAAACGGCGGCATCGGCCTGCCCGTTCTTCACCGCGTCGATGGCCTGCCACATCGAGGAGACGTAGCGGCCGCGGCGCAGCGCCTGGCTGGGCTTTTCATCCATGCCGACGGCGATCTGGCTGGCATGGAATTCCGAGCGCTCGCGCAGCTTCGGATAGCGGGCAAGTATCGGCAGACATTCCGCCTCGATGCCGTAAAGAATGAAATGAATGTCAGGATGCCGTTCCAGTGCCTTTGCCGCTCCGGGAATCACGACTTCAGGGCCGAAATCGCCGCCCATGACATCGAGGGAAATTCTGATCACGCCTTCCTGAGCCTTTTCTCTTGCCGCGCCGGGATTCCGGCCAAAATAGCGGTTTTGACGTCGCATACAACTGCATTATGGCGAAAGGCGCGGCATCCGTCCGTTTTCACGCGAACCGGGCCCGCGCCCCTCTTCCGTTCCGGCCTCAGCCGTCCTTCTTCCAGTCCTTCAGCACCGCGAAGGGATTGGGCTTGCGGTCGCCTTCGCCGGTATCCTCGATATGCCCGTCGAACACGGCGTCCGGCTTGCGCGGATAGGGATCGATGGCGAGCGCCACCGCCTCCGCGACCACCACGCCCGCGTCGATGGTGTCGCCGGTAAAGGTTTCCGGCAGGTCGTCGCCATCGGGATCGAGCAGAAGCTCGCCATTGTCATCGGCGGCGCGGCGCGCAAGGCGCGAATTTTCCGGCACGAAAATCTGGTCGACCGGCTCGTCGATCTCCGCCTGCACCGGCTCCAGCGTCAGCACGCA
>JBDHTA010000130.1:0-12100 GCA_039808465.1 Rhizobiaceae bacterium
TGATGGAGGAAATCGACCGCGAGGTGGAGGAAGCCGCCGCCACGCTCGGCGCCAACCGGTTCCAGACGGTGTTCCGCGTGCTGCTGCCGGGACTAGCGCCCGCCGTGCTGACCGGCTTTGCGCTCGCCTTCGCGCGCGGCGTCGGCGAATACGGCTCGGTGATCTTCATCGCGGGCAATATCCCTTACGTCTCGGAAATCGCCCCGCTGTTGATCGTCATCCGTCTGGAGGAATTCAACTATCCGGCCGCGACCGCCATCGCCGCCGTGATGCTGATCCTCTCCTTTTCCATGCTGCTGGTCATCAACCTGATCCAGAGCTGGAGCCGCAGGAGGTATGGCTATGGCGCATGACACCGCAACCGCCGCCGCCGCGCTTCGCCATGCCCGCGTCGGCAAGGCGACGACCGAAAGGCCATTCGCCCGCTGGGTGCTGATCGGCATTTCCATGCTCTATCTGCTGCTGATGCTGCTTCTGCCGCTTACCGCAGTTTTCGTGGAAGCTTTTCGCAAGGGCGCGGCCGAATTCGTTACCGTCATTCAGGATCCGGAGACCTTCTCCGCCATCCGGCTGACATTGTTGATCGCGGCCATTTCCGTGCCGCTCAACCTCGTCTTCGGCGTGGCCGCCGCCTGGGCGATCGCCAAGTTCGAATTCAAGGGCAAGGCGTTTCTGACGACGCTGATCGACCTGCCGTTTTCGGTGTCACCGGTGATTTCCGGTCTCGTCTTCGTGCTGCTGTTCGGCTCGCACAGCATTCTGGCGCCCTATCTGCAAAGCGCTGGCATCAAGATATTGTTCGCGGTGCCGGCGCTGGTGCTGGCGACGGTGTTCGTCACCTTTCCCTTCGTCGCCCGCGAACTGATCCCGCTGATGCAGGAACAGGGCACGGCGGACGAGGAGGCGGCGCTTTCTCTGGGCGCAAACGGTTGGCAGACCTTCTGGCATGTCACCCTGCCGAACATCAAATGGGGCCTGCTCTACGGCGTGCTGCTCTGCAACGCCCGCGCCATGGGTGAATTCGGGGCGGTGTCCGTCGTTTCCGGCCATATCCGGGGCGTCACCAACACCATGCCGTTGCAGGTCGAGATTCTCTACAACGAGTATAATTTCGTCGCGGCCTTTGCCGTGGCGACGCTGCTGGCGCTGCTGGCGCTTGTGACACTGGTGCTGAAAACGCTGCTCGAGCTGCGTTACAGCGCCGAAATTTCCGCCAGCCGGCGTCACTGAAAGGGTTTTGAATGGAAGTTCGCGTTGAAAACATACGCAAGGAATTCGAGCGGTTTCCGGCGCTGCACGAGGTGTCGCTGTCGATCCGCTCGGGCGAGCTGATCGCGCTGCTGGGGCCGTCCGGCTCCGGCAAGACCACCCTGCTGCGCCTGATCGCCGGGCTGGAAGCGCCGACGGAGGGCAAGATCTTCTTCGGCGAGGAGGATGCCTCCTACAAATCCGTGCAGCAGCGCAATATCGGCTTCGTGTTCCAGCATTACGCCCTGTTCCGGCATATGACGGTGCTCGACAATGTCGGCTTCGGCCTCAAGGTGCGGCCCGCCAGCCAGCGCCCGGCCAAGGCCGAAATCCGCGAGCGCGCCCTGAAGCTGCTGGAGCTGGTGCAGCTCACCGGCCTGGAAAAGCGCTACCCGACCCAGCTTTCCGGCGGCCAGCGGCAGCGCGTGGCGTTGGCCCGCGCCATGGCGGTGGAGCCGAACGTGCTGCTGCTCGACGAGCCCTTCGGGGCGCTGGACGCGCAGGTGCGCAAGGATCTGCGCAAATGGCTGCGCGAGATCCACGACCAGACGCAGCACACCACGGTTTTCGTCACCCACGATCAGGAGGAAGCGCTGGAACTGGCCGACCGCATCGTCGTGATGAGCCAGGGCCGCATCGAGCAGGTCGGCACGCCGGACGAGATCTACGATTCACCGGTCTCGCCCTTCGTCTACCGCTTCATCGGGCAATCCAACTGTTTGCAGGTTCGGGTGACCGGCGGCGAAATCTGGCTGGACGACCGGCCGGTCGGGCTTGCCGCGCCGGGCGAGCCGGATGGCGAGGCGTCGCTGTTCTTCCGCCCGCACGATATCGAGATCCGCGACGGCTGCGGCGGCTGCATCGCCGGTGTCGTTTCCGCCTCGCGCCGCGTGGCGGGCACCCGGCATCTGGAACTCGATATCGGCCACGGCCATGCCCCGGTGGAAATCGAGCTGCCGCCGGAGCGGGCCGCCGCCGTGGACCGCAGCCGCCTCGCCTTCCGCCCGACGAAATGGAAGCTGTTCCGCCCTCAACCGTGACGACGGGCCGACGCGGCGCCCGGCGGCGCGTCGGCCTCCTTCGTCAACGCGCCGCCGTCATCAGCACCAGCACATAGCCGATGACAGAAAACATCAGGCCGCGAAAGGCAAGACCGGCGAATCGGTATTTCGCGCGGGCGATCTCGGCCAGCGTGTCGACATTCGAGACATATTCGCGAAACAGGTAATTCGGATCCCGCCGCCGCGCCGCATCGAGAAATTCAAGCCGGTGCCGCGCCCACGCGCCCCAGAACAGCGAGCTTGTCTTGGAGCTTTTGCGCGGCATCACGACGCTGATCGCGCACAGCGCCGAAAAGACCGAGGCGGCGGCAAGCAACAGCGAGGCGGCAATCTGCGGCAAGCTGCCGTTCAGGTAGCGATCGAGCGTAAAAACGGCCCGCGCCTCGCTCGACGACACAAGAAACGCCAGAATAAACGTGAAAATATAAGCGGCCTTCTGATCGGATATTTTTATCTGATCGTAGAATACATCGTTAATTTTCCGTAAATGGTCAAAATACTCGCTATCGCGCTCGAAATCCATATCATCGCCGGGAAAAGCATCCTCGGGAACTGCAAGATCGATATCCGCCACGTTGCTGGCCCTTCGTGTTGAAGCTGTCACGGTCATAATACGGACCATGGAAAAGCGACATATGCCAAATTTAAGCTCATTGACTTTTACCGCCGCTCTCAGCACTCATGAAAGACTTTCTCATGAGGACGTACAATGCGGTTTGGTCTTTGGATCGCGGTGCTGGCAGGCACGGCGCTGACATCGGGCGTTGCGGCGCAGGCCGAGCCCGTTGCGCGCAACGCGCCGGCCGCGGGCGCGGTGATTGCGCGCAAGTTCGGGGAAGAAGTCCGTTTCGTCGACGTCACCAACTGGCGCGTCGTGGATTTGCAGCAGAACCTGCTGGCGGGCGACGTGCTGCGCACCAATGCCACCGGGCAGCTTGCCGTGCTGTTTTCGGATCGCACGCAGGTGCGGCTGGCGCGCAACACCGCGCTGCTCGTCAAGAGCATGAACCACGGCGCGGGCGACGCCGATACCGCGCTGGAGCTGCAATCGGGCACCATCTGGGCCCGCGCCGAGCGCGGCGGCCCGGGCGTCGCCGTCAACACCCCGGCGGCGACCGCCGCCATTCGCGGCACCGACTGGACGCTGAGCGTCGACGCCAGTGGCAAGACGTCGCTGATCGTTCTCGAAGGGCTGGTCGAACTGCGCAACGCGCAGGGCAGCGTGCAGGTGCGTCAGGGCGAGGCCGCCGTCGCCGCCATCGGTCAGGCGCCGCAAAAGCTCGTCATCGTCACGCCCAAGGATCGCGAGCAGATGCTGTTCTATCTGCAATTGCGCGATTCCTTCACCTGGATGCCCGCTACGCCGCTGCCGGTGCGGGACATGGTCTCGCAGCGGGCGCGCATCGGCGCCCTTCCCCCGCAAAGCCGCAGCGCCGAGGACTGGATGACGCTGGCCGAGGTGGAGATGTCGCTTGGCGGCCGCCAGAGCGCGCAACGGGCGCTGGAGCAGGCGGAGGCGCGCGGCCTTTCCGCCAGCCAGCGCGCCCGCGCCGCCCTCATTCGCGGGCTGATCGCCGGGGCCGAACGGCGCTATGCGGATGCGGCGGAACTGTTCGGACAGGCTTCTCGCGGGCTCGATGCCGAGCGCGCCGCGATTGCCGCCTATGGCGGTTATTTCGCCCGCTCGATGGCCGATCCCTCCCGCGTCGAGCAGCCGCCGCAGGCCGGGCGCGGCGGCCCCTATGGGGCGCTCGCCGAGGCGTGGACCGCCGGTTTCCTCAAGGACGTGAAGGCCGCCGTCGAGATTCTGAAAAAGGCGGAAGCCCGCTATCCGCAGGATCCGACCCTGCCCGCCGCCCGCGCCCATTTCGCCATGCTGCTGGACGACCGCGCCCAGATGAAGGAAGCGGTCGAGCGGGCGCTGTCGCTCGATCCGGCGCATCCGATCGCGCTTGATGCCCGCGCCTCCTACCGGGCGAGCTACGAGGGCGACATCAAGGGCTCGATCGCCGATCTGCGCGCCGCCCTTGCGATTGCCCCGGGCGCGACCGGCAGCCTCAACGATCTCGGCCTTGCGCTCTCGGAAATCGACGACAACAAGGCCGCCGAGGAAGCGCTGTTACAGGCCATCGCGCTCGATCCGCAGGATCCGGTTTCCCATATCAACTTGGCGATCCTCTATCTCGATCAGGGCCGCATGCGCGAGGCCAGACGCGAGATCGACGCGGCGATGACCGCCGATCCCGATCTGGATATCGCCCGCATCATTCGCGGCCGCTATTACATGCAGACCGGCGAGATGGACAAGGCGATGGAGGATCTGCTTGCCGGTTCCACTGCCAATCCCAGCTATTCGCAGGCGCAGCTCGCCATGGCCGCCCTGCATTACGAAACCGGCAATCGCGGCGCCTCCGCGCAGGCCATGGACAATGCCGAGCGGCTGGATTCGAACGATCCCGCCATCTCCGCCTTCCGCACGGCCATCGCCATCGATGAATATGATTCCGTCGGCGCCATCCGCAACGCGCAGGAATATCTGCGCCGCGCCCGCGCCCGCGGCGGCTATTACGGCGCGCTGAACGCCAATCAGGATGCGGGCTCCACACTCAACAACGCCTTCCGCCTGCAAGGCCTCGACGCCTGGGGGCAATATTACGGCGACGTGGTCTTCAGCCCGTTCAGCGGCACGAGCTATGTCGACCAGACGCTGCGCGGCAGCCCCAACCCCTTCGTCAACGCCTATACCTATGGCGACAACACCGCAGCCTTCGCGCAGAACAGCTCCACCGTCTCCTCCTTCATCCAGGGCTTGATGCTGGAACCGCACATGCTGTCCGGCCGCTCGCGCAGCGCCAACCTGTTCCGCCGCCCCTTCATCGAGGCGTCGGCGGGCATCACCGTCACCCGGCCGCAGGATGCCGATGACGGTATCCTCAAGGAAGTGGAGGTTCAGGCCTACAGCAACGAGCCGATGCCCTTCAGCCTCTACGCGCAGGGGCAGTTCGACAGCCAGCACGACGCCCGCCTGTTCAACGGGGTCAATGGCGGCTTCGTCAGCGAGACCGAGCTGAAAAGCGGCACCGCCTATATGACGGCCTCGCCGACGCCGGACGATCATGTCGTCGCCTTCTATTCGAAGGCCAAGCCGAGATACGAGGTCACGGTGCCCGTGTTCGGCGAGATCGGCGGCGTGCCCGTGGTGATCGGCACCCAGATGGAGTATCAGAGCGAGACCACCAATGCGGGCCTCGCCTGGAGCCATTCCTTCGGCTGGCGCAACAATCTCAACACCGCCGTCTTCTTCACCGACCAGAGCCGTTCGAGCCGGGAAATCGGCGTGCTGCAAGCGGGCGGCGTCACCTATCCGCTGCGCCAGCGATACGGGCTGGACGACCAGAAAGGCCTCATCGGCGCCATCAATCACACGGTGGGAGACGACGACCTGACCTGGCGTTACGGCCTGGAAGGCGGCAGGATACGCCAGCGCGGCCGCCAGTTGACGCTCGACTACACGCCCCCCGGCAACCTGCCGACCAACGTGTCCTTCTACGACATCAGCGACAGCATCAGCGTCGGGCGCGCCTATGCCGATGCGCTCTACGAGGTCAATCCCGGCCTGAAGCTCGAAGGCGGCCTGTTCGCCACCTATCTCAACAGCGACAATGTCGACGTGGCGCGGCTGGAGCCGCGCGCGGGCGCCGCCTGGTCGCCCGCCGAGGGGCACTGGCTGCGGGCGGGCTATCTGCGGGAAGGCTACAACATCACGCTGCCGACGCTGGCGCCCATCGGCGTGCTCGGACTGCAAGCCAACCAGCGCGATCTCGGTATCGATGGCTATAGCGACACCTTCGCCGCCCGCTGGGAGGCGGAGTGGACGGAGAATTTCTTCACCGCCGTCGATTACCAGCACCAGCGGCTGCGGGGCCTGTCTCTCGACGTGCCGTTGACGGCCGACAGCATCGATCTCGCCAAGGGCCGGATCGACCGCGTCAGCGTCACCGCCAATGCGGTTCTCGGCTACGGCTTCGGCCTGTCGGTCACCGGCGTCTACGCGGATTCGGAAAATCGCGATCCCGCCAGCGCCGGTTACGGCCGCGGCCTGCCTTTCGTGCCGAAGACGGCGGGGCAGATCGCGCTGACATGGGTGAACGAGAACAACGTCAAGGCAACGGTGGCGGCGAATTACACCGGCAAGCGCGAGGGCGACGCGTTCGGCAACGCGCTGGATTCCTACTGGACGCTGGATGCGACGCTGAACTGGGAGCCCTTCGACAAGCGGCTGGAAGTGGGGCTCGCCGCCTATAACATTCTCGACGAGCGCTTCGAGGTGTCGCCTGCCGTGCCGGGCTGGGGCCGCACCTATATGGGCTCGCTCAAAGTGCGCTTCTGATGGCATGGGGCGGATTTCCCGTCCTGCGGCGGGCCGGGGCCGTTGCGCGCAAGCGAAACCGGGCGGCGGAACTCGCTGTCCTGTTCGCCGTGGCGGCGCTCTCGGTGCTGGCGCTGGGCCAGACCGCGCCCTGGCGGCTGCTGGAGCTGCGCAGTTTCGATTTCCTCTCCACCATCGCGCCGCCGCCCCTGCCGGACAAGGGGCCTGTCATCGTCGCCATCGATGAGCCGTCGCTGTCGGAAATCCCGCATCAATGGCCGTGGCCGCGCCTCATCCATGCCCGGCTGATCGAGAAATTGCGGGCTGCGGGCGCGAAGGCCATCGCCTTCGACATCATTTTCGCCGAGCCCGCCGCCGTCCCCGAAAACGACGCGGCGCTGGAAGCCGCGCTCGGCCCGGATGTGGTGCTGGCCGCCGACGAGACGGTGATCACCACGCCGCAGGCCGATCAACTGATCCGCACCGAGCCGCTGCCGCGCTTCACCTCGAAGGGCGCCATTCCCGGCATCGCTTCCGTGGGGCTGAACCAGGACGGCGTGCTGCGCGACATGCCGGTGTATGACGACGGCTTCGCCGCGCAGGCGGCGCGTGGCGGCGGGCTTGCGGTGCCGCCGCCGCAGGCCGGGCGTCTGATACAGGCCTTCGGCCCGGCCCGCACCTATCCCACGGTTTCCTATTACCAGGCGCTCGACCCGGATAATTTCCTGCCGGAAGGATATTTCAGGGACCGGATCGTGTTCGTCGGCCTGAGCCTGCAAACCGCGCCGGATGTGCGGGCGGGCGCGCCGGATACCTTCGCCACGCCGTTCACCGTTCACACCGGTCAACTGGTGGCGGGCGTGGAGGTGCAGGCCACCATCCTCGACAATCTGGCGCATGGGCTGGCGATCGCCGATACCGGCGCGGCCATCCGCTTTCTGCTGATCGTGGCGGGCGCGCTGCTCGGCCTTCTTACCGTGCTGCGCGACACCAACTGGCATACGGCGGCGCGGGCGGCGCTCACCATCGCTGCCATGGTGGGGCTCAGCTATGCGGCCGTGCGCTACGGCCGGGTTTTCGCAACCCCCCTTGGCCCGGCCCTTGCCTATCTCTGCGTCGTCATCGCGCAATCGGGCATGGATTACGCCGCCGAACGGCGCAGCCGCACGCAGGTGATCCGCGCTTTCGGGCAATATCTTTCGCCCGCCATGGTCGAGCGCCTCGCCAACGATCCCGCGCAATTGCAGCTTGGCGGCGAGACCCGCAACCTCTCGATCCTGTTCTGCGACGTGCGCGGCTTCACCACCATCGCCGAGCGGATGAAGAACGATCCGCAGCAGTTGACCGCGCTGATCAACCGGCTGCTGACGCCGCTTTCGGAGGAAATCCTCGCCTGCGGCGGCACCATCGACAAATATATCGGCGATTGCGTGATGGCCTTCTGGAACGCGCCGCTGGACGATCCCGACCATGCCGCCCACGCCGTCGAGGCGGCCCTGCGGATGCTGGAGGCGATGGAGCGCTTCAATGCCGACCTGCATGCGGAACTGGCCCGGCGCGGCGAGGAGCCCTATGGCCTGCGCATCGGCGTCGGCATCAACACGGGCGATTGCGTCGTCGGCAATATGGGCTCGTCGCGCCGTTTCGATTATTCGGCGCTGGGCGATTCGGTGAATCTCGCCTCGCGCCTCGAAGGCGAGACGAAATCCGTCGGTGTTTCGCTGCTGCTCGGCGAGGAAACGGCGCAGCAGGCGGCGGCGCGCTTTCCGGTGATCGAGCTGGACCGCATCCGGGTCAAGGGCCGCTCGGCCGCCTCGCCCGTCTTCACCGTTCTCAAAAGCGCGCCGCCGCCGGATATCCTCGGCGAGCACCGGCGCTTCCTCGATGGCGTCTATGCGAAGGACATCGAGCCGGACGATCCGCTTTTCGACCGGCTGGCCGCCGCGCTGCCCGATCTCGCGCCCTATTACGCGGCCATGCGCACGCGGCAGAAAGGGCGCATGAAAAAGGCCTCCCCGCCGTGATGGCGGGAAGGCCCTGTCTTGCCTGCTTGGGAGAGATCAGGCGGCAGCGGAGGCGGAACCGGCGAGCGGCACTTCCGAAATCGTTTGCAGGATGCGCGAGGCGATCTGGTAGGGGCAGCCCTGCGAGTTCGGGCGGCGATCTTCCAGATAACCGCGATAACCATTGTTGACGAAGGAATGCGGAACGCGGATCGAGGCGCCGCGATCGGCAACGCCATAGGAGAAGCGGTTCCACGGCGCGGTTTCGTGCTTGCCGGTCAGGCGCAGATGGTTGTCCGGGCCGTAGACGGCGATATGGGCTTCGAGGTTCTTGTCGAACTGCGCCATCAGCGCCTCGAAGTAATCCTTGCCGCCGACTTCGCGCATATGTCTGGTCGAGAAGTTGCAATGCATGCCCGAGCCGTTCCAGTCGGTATCGCCGAGCGGCTTGCAATGCCATTCGATGTCGACGCAGTATTTTTCGCACAGGCGCGTCAGCAGGTAGCGGGCGATCCAGATTTCATCGGCGGCCTTCTTGGAGCCCTTGCCGAAAATCTGGAATTCCCACTGGCCCTTGGCCACCTCGGCATTGATGCCCTCGTGGTTGATGCCGGCGGCGAGGCAGAGATCCAGATGCTCCTCGACGATTTCGCGGGCGATGTTGCCGACATTCTTGTAGCCGACGCCGGTGTAATACGGGCCCTGCGGAGCCGGATAGCCCTGTTCCGGGAAGCCGAGCGGGCGGCCGTTCTGGTAGAAGAAATATTCCTGCTCGAAGCCGAACCAGGTGTCGGCGTCATCGAGAATGGTGGCGCGGCTGTTGGAGGGATGCGGCGTCATGCCATCCGGCATCATGACTTCGCACATCACCAGCACGCCGTTGGTGCGGGCCGGATCGGGATAGACGGCGACCGGCTTGAGAACGCAATCGGAGCTGCGGCCTTCCGCCTGCATGGTGGAGGAACCGTCAAAGCCCCAGAGCGGCAGTTGCTCGAGCGTGGGGAAGGCATCGAATTCCCGGACCTGCGTCTTGCCGCGCAGGTTCGGTACCGGGGTATACCCATCGAGCCAGATATATTCGAGCTTGTACTTGGTCATTGCGAATCTCTCACCTAACGAATGTTTCAAGGGCTTCCCGCGATCGCCGCCTCATGCGGCCTTTCACGGAGGGCTGCCCATGACGATGCATAAGCCGTGCCAAGTTCGAAATGGCTTGAAAGAAAAAATATCTGCGCCACCTGATAGCGTAAAAGCGGCATCGGCGTCGTGGCCAGAAAAACGGCGCTTCGCGGCGCAGCCATAATTTATGCAATTGCCTATGGAATGGGCGATGCCCGAACATAGTCAGTGCGCGCCATCCCGGCCCGTGCTATAAGACAGTCAAATCATGATGAGATTTCAGGCTGATAGCCTAAAAAACATGCAGAATGCAATCGAGTGAGCGGCGTGCATAAAAACTGAACCGGAAAGGAAGCGACAATGGCAGCAGGTTTTACCCCCGGAAGCGCGGAAATTTGCGAATTCCCCGTTCTGCGTCCACGCCGCAGCTTTGCCAGGCGCCCGGAAACCGTGCAGCCCACCGTCGTCGACTTTCCGAAAAAGCCGGTTTACGCGGTGATCGATACCTGCTGGTATCATGCCGACGCCATGAGCGAGGACGACAAGACGCGCAATTGAGCGCGCCCGGTTTTTCACCGGTTGCTGGCTATCGCTTGTGCATCTGCCGCGGTCGCGTGTTTAAAAATCAGGCAATGCCAACCGATCCGGCAGGGATATCCCCGCCGGATTTTTTCATGGGCGCGTTATTTGAAGCGGCCCTGCCGTTGCAGCACCTCGATCTTGTAGCCATCCGGGTCGGTTATGAAGAAGAAGCGCGCCAGCGGCCTGCCATCGTGCTCCATCTGGACGATCCTGTTGGGGTTGAGACCGGCCTGCGTCATCCGCGCATGTCCGGCGTCGAGATCGGCAACCGAAACGGCGAAATGACCATAGCCGTCGCCCGGCGCATAGGGCTCGGTGCGGCCCTTGTTGACGGTCAGTTCCAGCTCGAATTCGCTTTCGTCATTGCTGAGATAGATCAGCGTGAAGCTGTCGAAATCCAGCCGCTCCGCCACCTCCAGCCCGAAAGCCTTGTTATAGAAATCGACCGAGCGCGCCTCGTCCAGAACGCGGATCATCGTGTGGAATTGCTTTTGCCACCGTGCAATCTCCTGTGCCATGCATGGCGGAGATAGGCCGTCCGGCGGCGGAATGCAAAAGGCGCCCCGGAATTTTCCGGAGCGCCTTCCAGGAAGTGCCCGCTTGGGCTCAGGCCGCCAGCGCCATGCCGCTGCCCAGATGGGCGCGGATGGCGGCTTTCAGCTCGCCGACGCTGGCATAGATGGAATTGTCGAGATCGATGACGGGGAATTTCACGGCAATGAAGCGAAGCCGCCCGTCATGCGGAACAGCGATGCCAACCGGAAGCCCGCCATATTCAATAACCTGCTTTTGCATATCCGTAGGTCCAGCTCGTTGAATCGTCAGTGTCGGTATCACTCGCAGGGGAGCTATACATTCGGCGCGTGACAGCTTCACAACAAGCTGCGAGGAAAGACGCAACGCCATGGATGGCGGCGGAATGTGCTTTATGATGGGCCATGTCCTTGTCCTCCTTATTCTCTACAACATTAGTAGATTTTATCGCCCCTGATGACAAGGCCACCGAACCACCGATATGGAAATTTGTTCCAATATTTCATGAATGCGGCACGATATGGCAAAAGCCGTTCCTATCAATGGCGATTCAGGAAATGTGATTTCCCGTTTGCGCGCGCGTGAAGCGGGCGGTTGCGGAGGAAGCGAAATCCACTTAATCCGGCATGCATCATTCGTTTGAAAGACGCGGACGTGACACCCAGCATCAGAACCATCGCCCGGCTGGCCGGAACCTCGGTTTCGTCGGTTTCCCGCGTCATCAACAACAGCGGCTACGCCTCGCCGGAACTGCGCGAGCGCGTCGAGGCGGCGATCCGCAGCCTGAACTACACGCCGAACCGGGGCGCGCGTATGGTGCGCGGCGCGCCGAGCCGGATGATCGGGCTGATCCTGCCCTCCATCGGCGTGCCCTTTTTCGGCATCCTCGCCCATGCCATCGAGCAGGAACTGTTCGAATGCGGTTTCCAGACGCTGATTTGCAGCACGGCGGAAAATGCCGGGCATGAGGCTCGCTATGCCGCCATGCTGCTGTCGCAGCGCGTCGATGGCATCATCGTCGCCAGCGCCTTCAGCGACGCTCAGCATTTCCGCTCGCTGGCGGAAGCGGGCATTCCCATTATCGCCGTCGACCGCGATCTGCCCGGCATCGCCCATGCCGCCGTGATGGCCGATCACGAGGAAGGCGGGCGGCTGATGGTGCGGCATCTGCTGGCGCATGGGCA
>JBDHTA010000131.1:0-11897 GCA_039808465.1 Rhizobiaceae bacterium
TGCGCGGCTTCATCGAGGAGGGCACGACCACCACGCCCTTCGACATGGCGGTGATGAACGAACTCGACCGCTTCCACCTCGCCATCGAAGCCATCGAGCGGCTTCCTGTGTCCGGGGCGGCGGCAAAGGCCGCCATCGCGGCATTCGAGGCGAAGCTTGGCGAACATCACGCCTATGTGCGCGAGCATGGCGAGGACATGCCCGAAATCCGCGGCTGGACATGGCCGTGGCCGAAGCCGTGATCCGTTGCGGGGACGGGGGATAAAGGCATCCCCCTTTCAGCCGATTGAGAGCGGCAGGCCCGGTGCTCTAGGATCGGCGCTCAGGCGCGATCGGATCCGGTTGCGGCATGCCGTATAAGCGATTGGACGTTTCCCGATGCCCCTCAAGCCCGCGCCAAAGCCCGAGACGGCCCTGTTGCGCGGCATGCGGCTGGCGTTGCAATCCCTGCCGGCGGTGATCCTCGGGCTCTCCATCGCGCTTGTGCTGAGCTATGAATTGTGGCGCAGCTATTCGCAGGCGCGGGAAGACGCCGAAAGCAACGTCTTCAACCTCGTCCACTTCATGACGGAGCAGGTGGAGAGAACGCTGCAATCGGTGGACGTCAACCTTCAGGACATTGCGGCCGAGCTGGAAAGCAACCCCGCCTTGCCCGCCAACGATCCGGACTTTCGCGCCCGCCTGCACAAGCGGCTGGCGGCGATGCCCTTCGTGCGCGCCCTGTTCGTGATCGGCCCGGACGGCTATATTTCCCACGATACCGATTTTCCGGCGACGCCCCGCGTCAGCCTCGCGGACCGGGAATATTTCAGGTTCCATCAGGCCGACTCCTCCGGGGGGCTGCATATCGGCAAGCCGTTGAAAAGCCGTTCGCTCGACGTCTGGTTCATCAGCATGAGCCGGGCCATCGAAACCGCCGACGGCCATTTCGCGGGCATTGTCGTGGCGGCGGTGGAGCCGCTCTATTTCGAAAGCTTCTACCAGCGGCTGCTGGTTGGCAGCGGCGTCACCACGCTGTTTCTCGAAGACGGCACCCTGCTGGCGCGCACCCCGGCGGACGAGCAGGCCATGGGCCGCTCCTTTGCCGGGCGCGAGCCGTTCCACCGGCCGCTTCCGCTCGGCAATCCCCGGCTCGCCTGGTATGAAAGCTCCATCGACGGCATTGCCCGCGTCGCCGGGTATCAACGGCTGGAAAGCATGCCGGTGGTGGTGCTGGTGGCGCTGAACAGGGACGAGGTGATGCGCTTATGGCGCTCCCATGCCGCCGTGACGCTCGCCGGGGGCGTCATCCTGCTCGCGTTGCTGGCGCTGCTGGAATGGCTGACGCGCCGCAACCGCAGGCGCGAGGAGGCGGCCCGCCTGCGGCTGGAAAAGACGCAGAGGCTGGAAGCGCTCGGCCGCTTTGCGGGCGGCATCGCGCATGATTGCGGAAACCTGATGCGCCTCATCCGCTCGGCGACCATCGTTCTCAGGCCAATTGTCGACGACCGCAAGGAGGCGGTGCGGCTGCTCGGCGAAATCGGCGCGACGCTGGATGCCGGGCGCGCTCTGGTCAACCGGCTGCTGACCTATGCCCGCAATCCCGATATCCATCTGGAAGTGGCGGATCTGCGCGATCTCGTCAGCGAAACATGGCCGCTCGCCCGGCAGGCGGCGGGGCCGGGGGTGGAGGTGGTGACGGCGCTTTCGCGGGACGCCGCGCCCTGCCGCATCGACCGGGCGCAGTTTCAGGCCGCCATCGTCAATCTGGTGCTGAACGCCCGCGACGCCATGCCCGATGGCGGCCGGATTACCATCTCCGTTCAGCGGGTGGAGGATATCGACGTTTCCGGCAAGGTGGACTGGGTGGATGTCAGCGTCGAGGACGACGGCGCGGGCATGTCGGACGATATCCGGCGGCAGGCCTTCGATCCCTTCTTCACGATGAAGGAGGATGGCGCCGGTCACGGCATGGGGCTGAGCCAGGTGCAGGAATTCGTGCGGCAATGCGCGGGGCGGATCGATATTTTCAGCCGCGTGGGTGAGGGAACGCGAGTCCGCATTCGCCTGCCCGTGGAAAATGGACTATGATCGGCGATCCCGCAAACGATCATGCGCCGCGCTGGCCGGGGGACCGTTGTATTGCCTGATCGCGTGAATGCGGCCGCTGGCCGGAACCTGAGCATATTGATCGTGGACGATCATCCGCTGATCCGCAAGGGCATCCGGGCGACGCTCGCGGCCCGGCCGCACTGGCGCGTCTGCGCCGAGGCCGACACCGGGGAGGCGGCGATCCGGCTGGCGGGGGAGAGCAGGCCCGATCTCGTCGTGCTCGATTATTCCCTGCCGGTCTTCAACGGGCTGGAGGTCACGCGGCGGCTCTGCCGGGAGATGCCGGGCATCGGCATCCTGATCTACACCATGCATGGCGACGAGCGCATGCTGCTGTCGGCCGTGCGGGCGGGCGCGCGCGGCTATGTGCTGAAAACCGAAGACGACGCCGTGCTGCTTGAGGCCCTGGATGCGGTGGCGGCGGGCCGCACCTTTCTGCCGGAAGTCCTGTCGGACGGCAATGCGGCGGACGCCTCCCTCTCCATGCTGACGCCCCGGGAGCTGGAGGTCATCCGGCTGGTCGCCTCGGGCGAAACCAACCGAAGCATCGCCGCAAGGCTGAAGGTCAGCATCAAGACGGTCGATACGCACCGCACGGCGGCGATGCGCAAGCTCGGCCTGCACACGGCCATCGATGTCGCGCTTTTCGCCGTCAGGAACGGCATCATCGACGTGTAAGGCCCGGCGTTCCCATACGGCGTGAGGTTGTACGAAATGCCGCTTTGTCAGGTGTTCACCCGATAGTGCCGGTTCGGGCCGCCATGCTAAGGGCTGCGGCAGCGGCTTCCCGCCGGGTTGCGCCGCCAACCGGGTAGAGCATGCCGCATAAACAGCCGAATTACATAGCCTCACGCCATTATGTCGACGTCGCCGAGCGGTTTCTGAGCGCCGGTTTCTGGAATGCCGACATGACGACGGGAGACGTGCAGGGAACGGACGGCTTCTGCCGCATTCTCGGCCTGCCGCGCGGCGAACCCTTCGGCATCCAGCAATGGGCCGCCCTGCTGCACCCGGAAGACCGCGAGGAGTTCCGCTCGCTTTTCCCCGTCGCCGCCATGGGCGTTTCCGTCTGCCGCGAAATGCGGCTGGCGGGCCGCGACCGCCCGCCGCGCTGGATCCGCGTCATCGTGGACGAGCCCGCCGCCGGTGGCCGCATCGTCGGCACCGTGCAGGATATCGCGGCGGAACGGGCCGCGCAGGCGGCCCTTTACCGCGAACGGACGCGGCTGAATGCATTCCTCGCCATTACCGGCGCGATTTTCTGGACCCGCGACGCCCATGGCGCCGTCACCGGCCTGCATGGCTGGAGCCGGATCACCGGCCGCGCCGGAGATCACGCCCTTGATGAAAGCTGGCTGGACGCGGTGCACCCCGACGACCGGGAGCGGGCTGCGGCGCTGTGGTCGGATGTTCCAACGGAGGCGGTTTCTCAAGAGTTGCCCTGCCGCCTGCGCTATCCCGACGGCGCGTTCCGGAATGTCGTCGCGCGCGTGGCGCCGGTTTGCCGGGAAGACGGCGCGGTGATCGAATGGCTCGGCGTCATCGAGGAAAGCTGGCGGCGCGAAGGCCCCGGGGCCCGTGGCGACGCCATGGCATTCAAGCCGCAGCAATTGCGCGCCGCCCGCGTGATGCTCGGCTGGCCGGTGGAGGAGCTTGCCCGCCAGACCGGGCTTTCGACCGCAACGATCCGGCGTTACGAGACGACCGGCGAGCATATGAAGGAAGCGACCATCGCCGCGATCGTCGCCGCCTTCGAAAAGAGCGGCCTGGTCATGACCTGCTCGCCCGCCGAAATCGGCATCCGCTTCCGGGTGGAGGACGGGTTTTGAACAATCCTCCGCAATCTTTCCGGCCAGCATCCGGATTTTGAGCAGAAAGAGCGCAATTTTGAACGGACATTCAAAGCAGGTGCATACAGTTCGTTTCATCGCCGTCAATAATGCATCGCTACTTTAGTTTAACCGAATGAATGCGATGATGAGTCGCTTCCGGCCCCGGCCGGATTCGGGCCTGTGAACCCATGTTGAAATGCGCGCCCCCGGAGCCGATCGATGCCGTTGAATATGTTGTTTTCCTGTCCTTATCCGCCTGCGGGCGGGCCGGGCGCATGATGGCGGGAGGCGCATTTTCATGAAGCGCGCCGTCATGCACTGGATCCGGTCCTTTTCGGCGTCACGCCTGCAAACGGCGCTGCGCGCCAGCTTGCAGAGCGGCGAGGGGCTTTTCGTTTTCTACCAGCCGATCATCGACGTGCGCACGAAGAAGATCACGGCGCGGGAGGCGCTGATCCGCTGGCATCATCCCGAGCGCGGCTGGATCGCGCCCGCCGAATTCATTCCCGAGGCCGAACGCAACGGCCTGATCGACCGGATCGGGGATTTCGTCCTGAACACGGCCTGCCGCGAGGCGGCGGAATGGGAAGACGGGGCGCGGGTGGCGGTGAATATCTCGGCGGCGCAGCTCGGCAAGGGCACGATCACGCCCATCGTCGCGAACGCCCTGGCGCGCTCCGGCCTGCCGCCGGACCGGCTGGAAATCGAGGTGACGGAAACCGCCATGCCGGGCGACCGCCAGCGCGGCATCGAGGATCTGCAACGGCTGCGCGGCATCGGCGTGCGGGTGGCGCTGGATGATTTCGGCACCGGCTATTCCTCGCTGGCGCATTTGCGGGCATTCCCTTTCGATACGATCAAGATCGACGGCTCCTTCGTGCGCGATGCGGCCGGGCAGCCGGAAGCGGCCGCCGTGGTGCGGGCGATCGCCGATCTCGGCAAGCGTCTGGGCGTGATGGTGGTGGCGGAAGGCGTGGAGACGGAAGCGCATCTGAACTGCATTCTCGAGGAGGGATACAGCGAGGTTCAGGGCTTCTTTCAGGGGCGGCCGGAGCCGAGCCGCCGCGACGCCGCCCTGATCGGCATGCTGGAACAGGGCGGAATCGCCCTCCGGCACGCGGGCGGCGTGGCATGACGGCGCAGCCCCGGACCAGCGCCAAGAGCCCCGAGCCCGTCGATATCGCGGTCGGCGAGCGCATCCGGCTTCAGCGCCGCCTGCGCGGCATGAATCAGGAAACGCTCGCAAGGGCCATCGGCGTCAGCTTTCAGCAGCTTCAGAAATACGAGCGGGGCAAGAACCGCATCGGCGCCAGCCGCCTTCAGCAGATAGCGGAATTCCTGTCGGTTCCGGTGTCCTACCTGTTTTCCGGCAAGCCTTTCCAGTCCCGCTACAGGAATGACGGCGGCGCGGAGGTGGCCGAGCGCGAGGCGATTTCCCGCTTCCTCGAAACGGAGGAGGGACAGGCGCTCAATCTGGCCTTCAAGCGCATCGGCTCGCCGGAATTGAAGCGGAGCGTCGTGCATCTCGTCAAAGCCATTGCCATATCCGCCGCCGAAGACCGGAAGGGCGGTGAGTAGGAAAATGCCGCAAATATTGTAACGCGTTGGCGGGATAAGCCTATTGCCGGCGCAGGCCGGGGAACGGCGCTTTTCCTTACGAAATCACGTTGCGGATGAATTTTACCGGCGCATCCTGCCCGTTCAGATAGGCGTAGGGCTGCGACGAGGGATAGACGGCGAAGCTTCCGGCGGGGTGATCGCGGCGCTCGCCGGAAAGCTCCAGCGTCAACACGCCTTCCATCACGAACAGCATCTCGTGCCAGCCCTGCGGATCCGGTTCCGCCTCGTAGCGCTCGCCGGGGCCGAGCGACCACAGCCACATCTGCGCCTCCGAGGCAGCGGGGGCGGAGGCCAGAAGCACGGCCTGACTGCCCGCCGCTTCCCCCCGCCATGTCACCTCGTTGATATTGCCGCGGCTTTCGCGGGCGGGATCGCGCACCAGATCGGTGAATTTCACCCCCAGCGCCGCCGCCAGCCGGTCGAGGCTGGAGAGGCTGATATTGGCGTCGCCGCTTTCCACCGCCACGATCATGCGGCGGCTGATGCCCGACGCCTGCGCCAGCGCCGCCTGGCTGAGACCCGCCGCCTGCCGCAATTGCCGCAGATTGCCGCCCACATGGGTCAGTACGCCGCTTGTGTCTTGACTGTGCAATATATTGCTCATATCGTCATTCCAGATCGGCGGCCACGCCGCCTTGCGCTATCGCCCATACAATATTGAAAGGGATGAGAGATGAAAATTCGCGATTTCGGCGTTGAAATCTGGATGAACCGCTACGAGACCACCTGCGAATGGAATCTGGCGGAAACCTGTGTCGAATCCCTGACGGTCGAGGAGCTGCTCGCCATGGCGGGCAAGCAGGAGACCATCCTTTCCGAGCTTCTGCCGATGAAGCTGACCTATGGCGAGATCGAGGGCAGCGCGCGCCTGCGCAATCTGGTCGCCAGCCTCTACGAAAAGCAGGCGATGGAAAACGTCGTCATCACCCATGGCGCCATCGGCGCCAATGCGCTGGTGCATGAAACGCTGGTGGAGCCGGGCGACCGGGTGATTTCGGTTCTGCCGACCTACCAGCAGCATTACTCGATTCCGGAAAGCTACGGCGCCGACGTGCAGATCCTCAAGCTGACGGAAAAGACCGGCTTCCTGCCCGATCTGGAGGAATTGCGGCGGCTGGCGACGCCGGGCACCAAGCTGATCGCGCTCAACAATCCCAACAATCCCACCGGCTCGCTGATGGACCGCGCCTATCTCGAGGAGATCGCCGGGATTGCCCGCGCCTGCGGCGCATGGATCCTCTGCGACGAGGTTTATCGCGGCACGGATCAGGACGGCAACGGCATGACGGCCTCGGTCGCCGATCTCTATGAAAAGGGCATCAGCACCGGCAGCATGTCGAAAACCTGGTCGCTGGCGGGCCTTCGCCTCGGCTGGATCGCCGCGCCCGCGAAGCTCATTCACGCCGTGTCGATCCACCGCGATTACAACACGATCAGCGTCGGCATGCTGGACGATCATTTCGCCGCCATCGCGCTGGAAAACCGCGACAGGATCCTTGCCCGCAACCACGGCATCACCCGCGCCAATCTGGCGATCCTCTCGGACTGGGTGGAGAGCGAGCCGCTGATTTCCTGGATCAAGCCGAAATCGGGCACGACGGCCCTGCTGAAATACGACCTGCCGATGTCCTCGGAGGAATTCTGCATCAAGCTTCTGGAGCGGACGGGCGTGATGCTGACCCCCGGCAGCGCCATGGATATGGAAGGCTATCTGCGCGTCGGCTACGCCAACAACGAAGCCGTGCTGCGCGAGGGCCTGAAGCGGATGTCCGGCTTCCTGCGGGAGATGCAGGCATCGGCCGCCGCCTGACGCGGATCGGCATGGAACGGAGTCGGGCGCCATCGGGTTATCCCCGCAGGAAGGCAGGCCGGAAGGCGGCCTGTGCAGGCGGAGGAACAACCCGGTGCCCGATCCCGGCAAACAGGCGTCGCTCTATCGCATGGTCATGCCGGAGCATGTCTGCCCCTATGGCCTGAAGACCAAGGCGCTGCTCGAGCGCAAGGGCTATGCCGTTGACGATCACTGGCTGAAAAGCCGGGAGGAGACGGATGCCTTCAAGGCGCAGCATGGGGTTGAGACCACGCC
The DNA here is from genome assembly GCA_039808465.1 of Rhizobiaceae bacterium. Taxonomy (GTDB): domain Bacteria; phylum Pseudomonadota; class Alphaproteobacteria; order Rhizobiales; family Rhizobiaceae; genus Metarhizobium. Next base: position 7,630 of record JBDHTA010000131.1, read on the forward strand.
GCAGACCTTCATCGACGGCCGCCGCATCGGCGGTTACGACGATGTGCGCCGCTTCTTCGGCCAGCATGTGCCGGGAAAGGGCGAGACCTCCTACCGGCCGGTGATCGCAATCTTTGCGATGGCGCTGCTGATGGCCGCGGCGCTGTCGCTGTCCGCGCCGGCCGCGTCGGCGCTGACGGTCGCGGGGCGGTTCGTTGCCATCGCCATGTGCCTTCTCGCATTGCAGAAATTGCAGGATGTCGAGAATTTCTCGACCATGTTCCTGAATTACGACCTGCTGGCCCGCCGTTACGTGCCCTATGCCTATGTCTACCCCTATGCCGAGGCGCTTGCCGGGCTGCTGATGCTGGCGGGGGTCGCCACATGGCTTTCCGCGCCGGTTGCCCTGTTCATCGGCGGCGTCGGCGCCATATCCGTCTTCAAGGCGGTCTATATCGACCGCCGCGAACTGAAATGCGCCTGCGCGGGCGCAAACAGCAATGTGCCGCTGGGCTTCGTGTCGCTGACGGAAAACCTGATGATGGTGTTGATGGGCATCTGGATGCCGCTGCAAGCATGGGGAGGGATGTGATGAGACCCTGCGGACCTCCACGCCTTGCAATCCCGGCCCCGGCGTCCTATATCAACGTCAACGCCCCCACACACAGAACGTCATGGCGCCATGCGCGAGCCGCGCAAACGCCTTTTTCGTGCCGTTCGCACCCTTTCCACGATCGCGAACGCAGCCCGGCCGGAACGGAAAACCGGCCCCATGAAGGAATTTTATTGAATACAGCAAATCCAGGCGCCGCAGCGGCAAATCCGTGCGAGCGCAAAGGCGGCCCGGTTCCGAAACCGGAATGGCTGCCTTACCCCTGCCTTCTCAGCCCGCGTGAGCTGAAGCAGGTCATCGCCGAGCAGTTCGGCTGAAGAAAACAAAGGAGAAACATATGCAGGTACTCGTCCGTGACAACAATGTGGACCAGGCTCTTCGCGTGCTGAAGAAGAAGATGCAGCGCGAAGGGCTGTTCCGCGAAATGCGTGAACGCCGCGCCTATGAAAAGCCGTCCGAGCGGCGCGTGCGTGAAAAGGCGCAGGCGATTGCCCGCCAGCGCAAGGCGGCGCGCAAGAAGATGCAGCGTGAGGGCCTGCTCGTCAACGCCCGGGGAAAATCCTCGCGGTGACGGAACGCCCTGTGAAACCCTCAAAGGAGGATGCCATGGAAGAACTGCAAAGCCTGACCGTTTCCGAGGAACGGCTGGAAGACTGCCGCGATGTGGTCGAACTCGATCTTCAGGACGTGATCGACCGCACGCTTTCCGCTGGCTTCTCCCGCGAGGAAGTGCTGATTGCGATCAGCGAACTGGTGGCGGAGGATTTCGCCGCCTATGTGAAGCTTCCCAGCGTGCATTGACACGCTGGCGCTTGACGGCACGCGAAAGCGCAAGGCGCCAGTCCGCAAGATCGTCAAGCGCTTTAGCGCTTGCGCCTGCCGCCCGCCCGGTTCATGAGGAACGCGTCACCTACGGAAACGCGCAGTCATGAGCGATCACACCATAGCCGTCATCGGCGGCGGCCCGGCCGGGCTTTCGGCGGCCGAGCTTCTTTCCGCCGCCGGATGCCGGGTCACCGTCTATGAGGCGATGCCGACCGCCGGGCGGAAATTTCTTCTCGCCGGAAAATCCGGGCTCAACCTCACCCATTCCGAACCCTACGATATCTTTCGCACCCGCTTCGGCGCGTCGAACGGGCGGCTTGCCGCCGCACTCGACGCGTGGACGCCCGCCGATATCCGGGAGTGGGCGGCAGGGCTTGGCACGCAAACCTTTGCCGGTTCCTCCGGCCGCGTCTTTCCCGCCGTCATGAAAGCTTCGCCGCTGCTGCGAAGCTGGGTGGCGCGGCTGACGGGGCAGGGGGTCACCTTCCGCACCCGCCATCGCTGGCTAGGCTTTACGCAAGACGGCCTGCGCTTCGAAACGCCCGAAGGCGAGGTGATCGCGCATGCCGATGCCGCGCTGCTGGCGCTTGGCGGCGCAAGCTGGCCGCGCCTTGGCGGCGATGGCGCATGGGTGGCGCCGCTTGCGGAAAAAGGCATCGCCGTCAATCGCCTGCGCCCGGCCAATTGCGGCTTCGATTGCGATTGGAGCCCGCTGTTTCGCGAGCGTTTTTCCGGCGCGCCGCTGAAATACGTGGCGCTGACCTCGGCGGCGGGCAGCTTTCCCGGCGAATTCGTCATTTCCCGCCACGGCATCGAGGGCAGCGCCGTCTATACCCATTCCGCCGCCCTGCGCGACGCCATCGCAGCCGATGGCACGGCGATCCTCACCCTCGACCTTGCCCCCGGCCGCGTGGCGGCGCGGCTGGAACGCGATCTTGCCCGGCAGGATGCCAAGGCGAGCTTCTCCACGCGGCTGCGCAAGGGCGCGGGTCTCGATGGCGTCAAGGCGGCATTGCTGCGGGAAGCGGTTCCGCAGGCCAACCGCCTGCCGCCGCAGGCGCTTGCGGGCGCGATCAAGGCGCTGCCCGTGACGGTTCTGCGCCCGCGCCCGATCGGCGAGGCGATTTCCTCGGCGGGCGGCATCGCATGGGACGAGCTGGACGAGAATTACGGCTTGAAGAAGCTGCCGGGCGTTTTCGCCGCTGGTGAAATGCTGGATTGGGAAGCGCCGACCGGCGGCTACCTGCTGAGCGCCTGCATGGCGACGGGCCGGGCAGCGGCGCGGGGCATCGAGGCATGGCTGGCCGGGAACTGAACCGCCTCCCGCGCAATATGTGGGCGGCCGAACGGTGGACCGGGCGGGGGGCTTGTGATTTTCGCCGGAAGCCGCAATCGTGTCGGCATCCATACCGGAAGCGAGGGAATCATCATGACGTTGACCGCCACCACCCGCCGCAAGGTCGGCTCGACCGGTCTCGAGGTTACCGCGCTCGGCTTCGGCTCCGCGCCGCTTGGCGGCCTCTATGCCGATGTGCCGCTCGCGCAGGCGCTGGAGGTGCTGGAGACCGCCTGGGATCTCGGCATCCGCTATTTCGACACCGCGCCGATGTACGGCCTGACGCGGGCCGAGCATCTGGTCGGCCATCTGCTGCGCGAGCGTGACGGCAGCCATGTGCTGTCCACCAAGGTCGGGCGGCTGATGACCACCGAGCGGGCGGGCCGCAGGCTGCCGCCTTCGCCGCCGAAGAACCCGCTCGATCCCGGCTGGTGGAACGGCCTGCCGTTCCGCGAGGTCTTCGATTACAGCTATGACGGCGTGATGCGCAGCTTCGACGACAGCCAGCAGCGCCTCGGCATGGACCGCCTCGATATTCTCTACGTCCACGATATCGGCCGCGTCACCCATGCGGACCTGCACGAACATCACTGGGGCGCGCTGACGAAGGGCGGGGGCTTCCGGGCGCTTCAGGAATTGAAGGCGGCGGGCGATATCAAGGGTTTCGGGCTCGGCGTCAACGAATGGGAGGCCATTCGTGACGCGCTGGAGGAGACCGATCTCGATATCTGCATGCTGGCCGGGCGCTATTCGCTGCTCGACCGCGACGCCGCCGAAACCTTCCTGCCGCTGGCCGAACGGCGCGGCGTGGCGCTGGCGCTGGCGGGCGTCTACAATTCCGGCATCCTCGCCGCCCCCAGGGACGGCCGCAAGAAATTCAACTATGCCGATGCCGATGCGAAGGTCGTCGCCCGCGTCGAGGCGCTGCGCGGCGTCTGCGACGATTACGGCGTGCCGCTTGCCGCCGCCGCCATCCGTTTCCCGATGCGCCACCCGGCCGCGACCTGCATCGTGATCGGCGCCAAGACGGCGGCGCAACTGAAACAGAACGCCGAATGGTTCGACACCGACCTGCCGGACTCGATCTGGGCCGATCTCGACACCGCGCTGGAAAAGGCCGGTTGAACACAGGAACAAGGGGGACACCATGCTGAAATCCATCAATCCGCTGCTGACCGGCGAGCTTCTGTCCATTCTCTCCGACATGGGCCATGGCGACGAGGTGGTGATCGTCGACGCCAATTTCCCGGCCGATTCCATGGCCCAGCGCCTCGTGCGCCTGCCCGGCATCAGCGCCACGGATGCGCTGGAAGCGGTGCTGTCCGTGCTGCCGGTCGATGATTTCGTCGATTTTCCCGCCGCCGCCATGGATGCGCCGGGCGAGCGCCCGCCGATCTATCCGGAATTCGAGATGCTGCTTGAAAAGGCGGAAGGGCGCGTCATCCCGCTCGATCCCGTCGACCGCTTTGCCTTCTACGAGCGGACCAAGGATGCCTATGCCGTGATCGCCACCGG
>JBDHTA010000132.1:0-11857 GCA_039808465.1 Rhizobiaceae bacterium
CATGAAGATGCGCAACGAGCATATCGTGCCGCTCACGCCGCAGGTCGTGAAAATCTTCCGCAAACTGAAGACGTTCTCGGGAGACAGCAGACACGTCTTTCCGGCCACGACGCGCGAGGGCTCTACCTGCCGGAGCGAGCTGCTCTGCTTTGGGCGGTTGCCTAATTTCATCGTCGGGCCATTCGAATCCGAATACAAGTCCTTCGGAAGAACGATCGCCCCATCCGGAGTGGTAGGCAACTGTAATGGCTAGGGTATTCGCATCGTCGTTTGCGCGGGCGTCGGCGGCTTTTGCGCGGTGTAGCGCGCCAGAGCGTGTCACAGCGTACAGCAAATACTGGCGCTGAAGGCTCACCTCCGCGCCCATTTCCGGCACAATATCGGAAGAGTCTTTCGCCACCCTGCCGTCCCTTGCCCAAGCCTCATACTTGGAATATATATCCAGATATAACACGGAGGCAGACAATGGGCAATGCCGCACAAAAGAGGGCCCTTCAGAATTATCGCGCGCGCCTGACGCAGCGCGGGTTCACACGCTTTGAGGTCATGGCGCTGGAGTCTGATCGAGAGCTGATCCGCGCGCTCGCGCGCCGTTTGGCAGAGGAGGGACCGGAAGCGGATGAGGTCCGAACGGCGGTCAAAACTGCTGTTGCGGGCGAGCCGCCGAAAGCGGGCCGTATCCTCGACGCACTTCGTCGCTCGCCCCTTGTAGGGGCTGATCTCGACCTTTTGCGGCCGCGGGAAGGGGGGCGCAAGGTCGACCTGTGACCCGCTATCTGCTCGACACCAACATCATCAGCAATATCGTAAAGCCGGCTCCTTCGAAATCTCTCCTCGACTGGATGGCGAAGCGGCAAGACGAGGACCTGTTCATCGCCTCGTTGACCGTCGCCGAAATCAAGCGGGGCATTTTCGAAATGCCCCGTGGGAAGAAGCGCGACGCGCTTGATGCCTGGTTTGCAGGGCCGGACGGGCCGCAGTCGCTCTTCGCCGGTAGGATCCTGGCATTCGATGACAAGGCAGGGTTGGTGTGGGCGCGCCTGATGGCTGAGGGCAAGATCGCCGGTCGGCCACGCAGCGCGCTCGACATGATCATCGCTGCGGTCGCCGGCGCCAATGACTGCGTGGTCGTGACCGATAACGAGAAGGACTTTGTCGGCCTCCAGTTCGTCAACCCGCTTCGTTCCGAGCCATAAGTCCCAATTCAATGCCTCATGGTAACTCCAATGCTGCAATTTGATGGAAACTGGCGCTTCGACAGCCCCGGCCCGCTTGGGCCGACCGTCGTCCATGCCTTTCGCGATCTGATCGATCGCGTGTGCGGGCAAGGCGACCGCAGGGCAATTCTGGAGCGATTCAAGTCCCGCTTCGCCGGTCCGGCCGGTATGCCATACTACCCAAGCAGCAGCGTGAGCTGGGCCTCAGACGATCTCGTCAAGCTCATGAACGCAGCGAGCGAAAATGCTCCGCTGTTCATCGAAGCCTTCTACGACGGATGTAACGAGCTTGCTGATCAGTGGCCCGATATAACTCTTCCAGACGTCTCGCGCCTCAACCGCATACTCGCCGAGGCCGACGCGGGCTATCAACTCGATCCGCCGGCTTTGCGGGCAACCCGAGCACATGTTCCGATCGCCGTGCCAGAGCAGCCACCGTCTCTCGACGCGCAGGCATCGGCCTTGATCGCGGCGGCGCTCGACGCGTCCGAGCGTGCTCTGTCACAGAGAAACGGCCGACAGACTGTTCAGGAGGTCCTGTGGCTGCTGGAGACCATAGCCACCGCGTTCCGCGGCCTTAGCGTCTCGGACGGCAGCATCCAAGGGCGCTACTTCAATAAGATCATCGGCGAGCTCCGCGCGCGCGGCCGCGGCCACCAGGAGCAGATCCTGCAATGGATGATGACGCTGCACGGGTATCTGTCTTCTCCGACTGGTGGAGGCGTGCGACACGGCACCGATCTGAACGAGGGGCTTGCACTCGGCATCGAAGAGGCTCACCTCTATTGCAATCTCATCCGCAGCTATCTGACGTTCCTCATCGCAGAGCATGACCGCGTCAGCCGACGCACGGCGTGATAACTCGAAACGGATAATCGTGACTCGCATCTTCGACTTCGACGGCCCCAACCTGAACAAGGGCTTCATCAACCTCAGAGCCGCTGAGCATCCCGAGGAAAAGCGCCTGCACAGCATCATCGAAAGCATGTGGGAGCGCTACGAGCCCTATGCCGATCCGGATTTTCGGGACGGCTTCGCACGCGACGTCGATGCGCGCTTTTGGGAAATGTATCTCGGTTGGACTTTTCTTAAATCTGGACATGCGCTGCTGCCAACATCCAAACGGTTGCGTGAAGGCGGGCAACCGGACCTCTGCGTCCTGACGGACAATGGGCGCATCTGGATCGAGGCCATCGCGCCGGAAGAGGGTGATCCCGGCCCCGACCAGGTCACGCGCCCCGTCCCGATGAATGAAGGCGGAGGCCTTTTCGCGGCGCCAGTGCGCCAGGCTCAGCTGCGCGTGACGAGCGCATTCTGGACCAAGTTCAAGGTCATTCAAAAATACCTGAAGGAGGGCGTCATCGGGGCGGATGACGTGCGTCTGATCGCAATCAGCGCCAGCCGCTTCGGTGTCTATGTCCCCGAAAAGCCCCCGCTGATCCTGACGTCATTGTTCCCGATCGGCGACGCTTACATCACGATCGATCGCGCGACAGACGAAGTGGTCGACGAAGGATTCCACGCCTCACCTGAAATCGCGCGCGCGGGCAAGCCGGTCGAGCGCACCGCTTTCCTCAATCCACTTTTCAGCGACGTGTCCGGTGTCCTTTGGTCTCGCATCAGTCTCGGAAATCTTTCCCGAAAGACCCGCCCTCTGACCTACGTCCACAATCCCTTGGCGACGCGTCCGTTGGAGCAGCGATGGGGCGTCTGGGACCGGGAATTTGTAACGGTGATCGATGGCGAGGGTTGGGAGGCAACCGACATCCTGGCTCCCCAGGTCGAGACGAGTCAGGCGGGCGTATGAAGCCCTGTCGGGTCTAAGCTGGCCGTCGCTGCACCGCCTTCTGGATGTCCTCAACGAACGTCTTAATCAGGTCCGCCGTCTTGTGGACGAACGCCTTCGTGAAGACGTCGATCTCCTTTCCCTCTTTGTCGAAACCGTTGCGGTGGACGCAATCGTGACGAAGCAAGACAGCCTTGAAGAGGCTGGCTTTGTCGCTGGCGAGGTTTAAAATTCGCACGCCGAGAGCGATGTTGTAGAGAACGTCGACCTTTTTGAGATTGTGATACATGACGGAACGCAGGTGCTCCCTAACCTTGCGTTCGACCAATCCCGGGTCCTTCGACACCTCGAACAGCGTGAATTTCTCCTTCCCCAGATCCTCGTCCTGATCGATCAAGCGCCGCATTGCCGCGGTATCGCCCATGACTTCATTAAGCAAAGTGTCGCCGAGATAGGCTTCCAGTGCCGTGATCTGGTGGGAGAAGATCATCCGATTGACGAGATGGTCGCCGCGAGATCCGCCATGATCGGCGAGCAGATCACCAGTGTGGTGGTAGGAGTCCATGAAAACCCGATATGGGTTGGACGGTGTCTCGTAGTCGAGCCAATCGTCCGGTTCCGGCCCACCATGCTCAAGCCCGTAGTCGAAGTCCTCGACGAGCTCGTGCCTGCCGACATCCGTGTTGTGATAGTTTTCGATGCCGACGGGATATTCCCAAAGGCCCCAGGTCAGTTCGCCAAGCTCGGGATGATCGACCACCGCCTCATAGTGGATTTCAGGTCCCATCTGGCGCTCATCGCCGCCAACGGCGTCCCAATCCAACTCTTCGGCTTCGACTTCAAAGATCTCTCCACTGGACGCGTGACGGATACGGGCAACGCCCTTGCAGTAAACTTCCATGTCCCCACCCACTGACTCGCTTTCGCCAGCTTAAACAATCGACGAACCGAGTGGCTCAAGGGATATAACCAAAATCCTGACCGAGACAGGCCTGAATCATACCCATGCGATGTTTGGGAAAACGAAGATAATGGCTTTGAAATATGAGTCGCGATGAATACTAATGCCGCCAATTTCTTGAGCCTGCCGAACAGGCACTTGATGACATTTCCACGCTTATAGGATTGTGAATCAGGCTTCCTGCTGCCAGCGATGACAGGACTGCCATCTTGGCGTGGGCGCCGGAGATGACGCGCTGATCATCAATGCGCGAAGCCTCGCTGGTTTTTCAGGTAGATGCAGCTCAGTTGCAGACCGAACCTGATCCGAAAGCCGGATCACTTATCCGGACCCGCTGTTTCGGACTGTCCTCCCCTTGCGGGGAGGACAGAAGCTTTTTGCTCAAAGGAAATCGAAGTCGGAGGTGGCGAGCTTCGTTATGCCTTGCAGCGTGGCGATCAGCACCTTGTCGGCATTGTCGCCGGTGCCGTCGGCGTCATACCAGAGGCGGCCGTTGTCGGTCTCGAACAGGAAGACGGGCGCGGCGTTCTTGGCCGCGGGATCCGCGCCGGTCACCAGCGCCAGCTTGCCCTTCTCCATGCCGAAGCCATAGCCGTCGATGACGAGCTTGTCCTCGCCGCGTTTGAAGTCGGTGATGACATCGCCTTCGCCCGAGCGGCTTTCATAGTCGAACACGAAGCGGTCCTTGCCCGTGCCGCCCGTCAGCCAGTCGTCACCCGCGCCGCCTATCAGCGTATCGTTGCCGCCGCGGCCTTGCAGCACGTCGTCACCGCCGCCGCCAGCCAGATAGTTGGCCGCGGAGTTGCCGCGGATGTCGTCATCGGAGAAGGAGCCGAAGATGGACTCGATGCTCTTGATCTCCAGTCCCTTGGCGGCGCCGTCGTTCTTCGATTGCTTCTCGAGGTCAACGATCGCCGAAGCGTTGTACATGGAGAAGAACAGCGTATCCGAGCCCCCGCCGCCGTCGAAGACATCCTTGTCCTTGGGGTTGTAGCCCTCGCGGTAGAAGCTGTCATTGCCGTCGCCGCCATACAGCTTGTCGCTGCCGGTGCCGTCGCTCAGCCGGTCATTGCCCTTGCCGCCCTTCAGCACGTCGTTGCCGTTGCCGCCGGAGATGTAGTCGTCGCTGGCGCTGCCCGTCACCGTGTCCTTGCCCTGGCTGCCGAAATAATTCAGGGCTTCGAAATTCTTGTAGACGGTGCTCTTGTCGAGCTTGATCGTCTTGCTGAACGTCAGCGTGATATTCTTCGTTTGCTCGGACAACATCACGTAAAGGTTGTCGGCGCCGGAGCCGCCATCGGCGGTGTCACCCAACCCGACATAAACGAAGTCGTTGCCGGAGCCTGCGTCGATCTTGTCGCTGTCCTTGTTGAAGAAATAGCTGTCGCCGTAGATGGTGTCGTTACCGGCGCCACCGTAGATCGTGTCCTTGCCGCCGTCGCCGGTAATGAAGTCGTCGCCGTCGCCGCCCTTGAGCCTGTCGTTGCCTTCCCCGCCAGACAACCGGTCGCTCAGCTTGCCGCCGGTGAACTTGTCGTTGCCCGTGCCGCCGGTGATATCGATTATCTCGAAATTCTTCAGCGTCACCTTGGCATTCTTCACCGAGGCATTGCTCGAAAGGGTGAAGGTAAGATCCTGTGTCGAACTGCCCAGGTTGATATAGGCCATATCAATGCCCGTGCCGCCATCGGCCTTCAGCGTGCTGCCGCTGTTGCCGCCTTCCACGATATCGTCGCCCGATCCGAGGTCGACCGTGTTCACGGAGGGATCGCCGCTATAGCCGTACCAGCCCACATGGACCTGGTCGTTGCCGCTGCCGGTCTTGATCGTGTTGGTGCCGCCGCTGTCGGTGACCCTGTCGTTACCGGCGCCCGCGTCGATCGTGTCGTTGCCTTCGCCGCCGTCGATGTCATCATTGCCAGCGTTGCCGATCAGGGTGTCGTTGCCGTCGCCGCCCGAAAGCCGGTCGTCGCCCTTGGAGCCGATCAGCTTGTCGTTGCCGCCTGCGCCGTAGAAGAGGACACTCTTGGCCGAGCCTACCGACTTGACCACATCGTTGCCATCACCGAAGCCGACGGAGAAGATTTCGAAATTGGTGAACTTGCTGCCATCGGAAAGTGTTGCGGTGTTGCCGGACACATTGAAGGTCAGCGCCTTCGTGCCGTCGCGATACACATTCAGCGTGTCGATCCCCGTTCCGCCGTCGGCGGAATCCTTGCCGCCCGCGCCGAAGGCGATGACGTCGTTGCCGGAGCCGCCCTCGGCGCGGTCGCTGCCGCGTCCGGCGTCGAGGTAATCGTTGCCCTTGCCGCCCTTCAGCGTATCGTTGCCGGCATAGCTGGTGACGATGTCGTCGCCGTTGCCGGTGATGATGACATTGTTTTTGTCGCCGGTAGCGCTGATGGTGAAGTGCTCGATGCCCTTGTAGGTGGTGCCATCGGAAAGCTTGCCGGTGGCGCCGGGGCCAACGGCCTTGAAGTTCTGGAGCAGATCGTGGATGACGAGCCGGTCGCTGCCGCTCGTATCGACGATCTTGTCCTTGCTCTTTCCGTCATTGGCGCCGATGCGGTGGACATAGGTGTCGTTGCCGCTGCCGCCTTCCATGAGGTCGGCGCCGTTGCCGCCATCGAGCGTGTCGTTGCCGCTGCCGCCATAGAGCTTGTCGTTGCCCTCGCCGCCCCACAGGGCGTCATCGCCGGAATCGCCGTAAAGCGTGTCATTGTCATAGCCGCCGTCGAGCGTGTCGTTGCCGCTGCCGCCGCGCAGCGTGTCGTTGCCAGCGCCGCCGTCCATTATGTCGAAACCGGCGTCGCCGTAGAGCGTATCCTTGCCGTTGCCGCCGTAGAGGTAATCCAAGCCGCTGCCGCCCCGCAGCGTGTCGTCGCCGTCGTCGCCCATGAGCATGTCGTTGCCGCGCCCGCCGGAGAGCTTGTCATTGCCGCCGCCGCCGTAGAACCTGTCGTCGTAATCGCCGCCGGTGATGGTGTCGGCCTTGGCGGTGCCGCTGATCTGGAAGGCCTCGACCTGGATGACCTTGAAGCCGCCGGTGAAGCTGGTTGCCTTGATCCAGTCGCCGATCTTGATGTTGAGGCCCGACGTGTAGCCGGAATAGTCGACGACCAGCGTATCGATGCCCGAGCCGCCGTTCACCGTGTCGCCGGACGCTTCCGTATGGGTGCCGACCTGGATGATGTCCTTGCCGCTGCCGCCTTCGATCTTGTCCTTGCCCGTGCCGCCGGTGATGGTGTCGTTGCCGCTGTCGCCGTAGAGCTTGTCGTCACCGTCGCCGCCGTCGATGGAGTCGCCGTTGAAGGAGCCGTGGATGGTGTCCTTGCCTTCGCCGCCGCTGATCAGGTCATAGCCGAGGCGGCCGTCGATCGTGTCATTCCCGGCATAGCCATTGATGAAGTCGAAAGCTTCGTCCGTGCCGACGATCTTGTCGTCCTTCGGGGTGCCATTTTTTTCAGCCATATTCAGCTCCGTTGGCGATCGACGTCACGAGGGCCTCCGATGGCGGCGTGACCGATTCGAATTGCTGGAAATCAACTCAATATTTACTGGAAAATGCGCGCGGCAGGGTATCCCCCGAACAGGTGAGAACGGTTGCGGAATGCCCCCTGCATTTCGCCTCCGGCGCTAGCCTGCCTGACGGTTACCCTGCCATCGAACGTGGATCGCGGTCAAGCCTCGCAGGCATCCCTTGCGGCGTCATAGGCCCGGATGGTTGCCTTGCCCCGTTCGGCAGCCTCCGCCGCCGTCATCGCGGGCCAGTAGATGCTGGAGCCAAGGCCGAAAGCCAGAATTCCGGCCTTCATGTAATCCGCGAAATTCCTGTCGGAGACGCCGCCGACGGCCGCGATCACCAGCTCCGGCGGCAGCACGGCGCGGATGGCGGTGATGCCGGAAGGGCCGAGCACGCTTGCCGGAAAGAATTTCAGGCCGGTGGCGCCCGCGCGCGCGGCCGCCAGCGCCTCGGTCGGGGTGAAGACGCCGGGCATGGTCACCATGCCGTAGCCGCGCGCGCGGATGATGACGTCAGGCTCGACATTCGGGGTGACGAGAAGCCTGCCGCCCGCCGAATGCAGGCTGTCCACGTCTTGCGCCGTCAGCACCGTGCCCGCGCCGATCAGCACGTCGGGCGGCGCCATCCGGGCGGCGATCTCGATGGACTTGAACGGCTCCGGCGAATTGAGCGGAACTTCGATCGCGGTCAGGCCGCTGTCGATCAGCGCGCCGACGACGCCCTGCGTTTCCTCGGGCCGGATACCGCGCAGGATCGCGATCAGCGGACGCTTCATGTCGGGAAAGGGAATACGGGTCATGGCGATGTCTTCTCAGTTGGGCCAGAGGGCCTTGGCGGCGGCCGAGAGCCCGGTCCGCACGGCGCAATCGGCGTCGATGGTGGTGTGGGAAAGCGCAAGCGCCGCGAAGGACCGCTCGTAGAGCGCTTGCAGGCGGCCGGAGGCAACCAGGGTTACCTGCGTGTCCCGGCCTGTTTCCAGAAGCGCCCCGGCGATTTCGAGCCCGATCAGCGTGCCCGAGATCTTCGCCCGCGCCGCCGGTGCCGAAAGGCCGTGGAGAAGCTGACCGGCGCGGGCGGCAAAGAGCAGGCTCGAGACGAGCGCCGGGCGCTCGAAGGCGGCCAGAACCGCGGCGTCGAAGGCGTCCGTATCGGCGGGCTGGTCTTCGGAGCCGCCGAGGGCATGGGCGAGGATCGTGTGTCTGGTGATGGCGTCGAACAGTTCCCCGGTCATGAAGGTCGAGAAGCTGCCGACTTTGCCATCGCGGACATGCACCCATTTCGAATGCGTGCCGGGCATGCAGACCGCCCGCGCGCCGCCGCTATCGGCGCCGAGCGCGCCCAGCAATTGCGTTTCCTCGCCACGGATGACATCGGGCCGTGCCGTGTCGCGCTGGGCGAGGCCGGGCAGGATGCGGATGTCGCGGCTTTCGCCGGGCACCCGTATCGCCCCGGACAGGATCGCGGAAAGCGGTGCGGGAACATCGGCGTAACCGGCCTCCACCCAGCCCTGCCGCGCCCCGGCCATGCCGCAGATGACGACCGGCAGGGTTTCCGGCGCGCCGGTGGCGGCAAGATGGGCCGACAGCACGCCGGAAAAGCCGGTTTTGGCCGCCGTCGTCATGCCTTCGCCGCTGCGGCGTTCGGCCAGCACGCTGCCGTCGCGCGCGATCAGCCACAGCCGGAAGCTGCTGGTGCCCCAGTCAACACCGGCAAAAGCGGGATTGGTCATATGAAATAAGCCTCCATTGATGGACGATGTCCGTGGGGTCGAGCCTGCATGATTCGCATTGCGCGGGCATCATCCGCCAACGGCGGGCGCGAATGAACTCGTGCCTTCCTTGACGGTTTCCATGGCCACATTGGTCGAGGTGCTGGCGACGAAGGGCAGGGTCGATATCTGTTCGCCGAGAACCTGGCGGTAGCGCCGTATGTCGCGGGTGCGGATTTTCAGGAGATAGTCGAAGCGCCCGGCGATCAGATGGCATTCCTCGACTTCGCGGATCTTGCGGATCGCCTGGTTGAAGCGATGCAGCGACGCCTCCTGCGTATTGCTCAATTTGACCTCGACGAAGGCGATGTGATCGAGATTCAGCTTTGCGGCGCTCAGCACGGCGCGGAAACCCTCGATATAGCCTTCGTCGATGAGGCGCTTGAGGCGAACCTGGCAGGGGGTTTTCGAAAGCCCGGCGCGGTTCGCGAGTTCCGTGACCGGGATCCGGCCGTCTGTGGCGAGAATTTCGAGGATTTTGATGTCGAACCGGTCGAGTTGACTATTATTGTCGGTTTTTCGGGTCATCTGGTCTGACTTTGGGTTTGAATTTGCGCAGTATGGCGCTGGTTGGTGAAGAATCAAGTCAGCAAACCGCTTGCGATTGGAGTATGGTGGCGCGATATTCCCGTCCCGCAACCATTCCGCAAACGACAAGGGCACCGATGAGCACCGCCACCTCCCGCACCGATCAGGGTTCTGCCGCCGTTTTCTCCGATTTCGCCCCGCCGGTGCGCCCGCAAGGCGATCTGCGCCGCGCCATCACCGCCGCCTACCGCCGCCCGGAAACGGAATGCCTGCCGCCGCTGGTGGCCGCCGCCCGGCTGCCCGAGGCGATGCGCGCCGATGTGGCCAATACTGCGCGCAGGCTGATCGAGGCGCTGCGCGCCAAGCACAAGGGCACCGGCGTCGAAGGGCTGGTGCAGGAATATTCGCTGTCGAGCCAGGAAGGCGTGGCGCTGATGTGCCTGGCCGAAGCGCTGCTGCGCATTCCCGACGCTGCGACCCGCGACGCCCTGATCCGCGACAAGATCGCCGAGGGCGACTGGAAGTCGCATATGGGCGGCGGCAAGTCGATGTTCGTCAATGCCGCGACCTGGGGCCTCGTCGTCACCGGCAAGCTGACCTCCACCGTCAACGACCGCAGCCTTTCCGCTGCCTTGACGCGGCTCATCGCGCGCGCGGGCGAGCCGGTGATCCGCCGCGGCGTCGACATGGCGATGCGCATGATGGGCGAGCAGTTCGTGACCGGCGAGACCATCGAGGAGGCTCTGAAGCGCTCCCGGCCGCTGGAAGCGCGGGGCTTCCGCTATTCCTACGACATGCTCGGCGAAGCCGCCACCACCGCCGCCGACGCCGAGCGCTACTACCGCGATTACGAGCAGGCCATCCACGCCATCGGCAAGGCCTCGGCCGGGCGCGGCATCTATGACGGCCCCGGCATCTCCATCAAGCTGTCGGCGCTGCATCCGCGTTATGTCCGCGCCCAGGCGGGCCGCGTCATGACCGAGCTGCTGCCGAAGGTGAAGACGCTGGCGGCACTCGCCAAGGGCTACGACATCGGCCTCAACATCGACGCGGAGGAGGCCGACCGCCTCGAACTGTCGCTCGACCTGCTGGAAAGCCTGTGCTTCGACGAGGCCCTGAAGGGCTGGAACGGCTTGGGCTTCGTGGTGCAGGCCTATGGCAAGCGCTGCCCCTTCGTGCTCGACTTCATCATCGATCTCGCCCGCCGCTCGGGCCGCCGCATCATGGTGCGTCTGGTCAAGGGCGCCTATTGGGATGCCGAGATCAAGCGCGCCCAGCTCGACGGCCTCGACGGCTTCCCGGTCTACACCCGCAAGATCTACACCGACGTCGCCTATGTCGCCTGCGCCAAGAAGCTGCTGGCGGCCCCGGATGCGGTCTTCCCGCAATTCGCCACCCACAACGCCCAGAGCCTCGCGACGATCTATCACCTCGCCGGTCCGGATTTCTCCGTCGGCAAATACGAGTTCCAGTGCCTGCACGGCATGGGCGAGCCGCTGTATGACGAGGTGGTGGGCAAGGACAAGCTCGGCCGTCCGGCGCGCATCTACGCCCCGGTCGGCACGCATGAGACGCTGCTGGCCTATCTGGTGCGCCGCCTGCTGGAAAACGGCGCCAACTCCTCCTTCGTCAACCGCATCTCCGATCCGGCGGTGTCGATCAACGAGCTGATCGCCGATCCGGCCGAGGCGGTTGCCGCCATGCCGGTGGTTGGCGCCCAGCACGAGCTGATCCTGTCGCCGAAGGCGCTCTATGGCGAGGCCCGCGACAATTCCGCCGGTCTCGATCTCTCCAACGAAACGGACCTGGCGGACCTGGCCGGGCAGCTTGCCGCCACTGTCGAGGCGGACTGGCACGCGCATCCGCTGCTCGCCGACGGCAACAATGACGGCGAGACGCGGCCGATCCTCAATCCCGCCGATCATCGCGACGTCGTCGGCAAGGTCACCGAGCTGCGCGTCGAGGACGGGCCGCGGGCGGTGGAGCTGGCGGCGAAGCACGCGGCTGAATGGGCCGCCGTTTCGCCTGCCGAACGCGCCGCCTTCCTCGACCGCGCCGCCGACATCATGCAGGC
>JBDHTA010000133.1:0-11842 GCA_039808465.1 Rhizobiaceae bacterium
GCGCGCTGATCGCCGAGACGATCGACCTCGTTGCCGTCCTTTCCGGCCGCGGCTCCGCGCGCCGGCTTGTCGAACTCGCCCGCGTCGAAGGGCTCGGCCCGGACGGGGATTACCGCGTCACGCATCCCGACGCCTTGGCCACCCCCACCAGCACAGGAGAACCTTCATGATCCGCATCCCCATGCGCGCCCGTCGTACCGTCGCGACCGTCGCTGCCGTCGCCTACGTCAACGTCGTCCTGGCGCCCGCCGCCCATGCTTCCGGCTCGTCCATGCCGTGGGAAGCGCCGCTCCAGAAAATCCTCCAGTCGATCGAGGGGCCGGTCGCCAAGATCGTCGCGGTTATCATCATCATCGCGACGGGCCTCGCGCTCGCCTTCGGCGACACGTCGGGCGGGTTCCGCAAGCTGATCCAGATCGTGTTCGGCCTGTCGATCGCCTTCGCCGCTTCGTCCTTCTTCCTGAGCTTCTTCAGCTTCGGCGGCGGGGCGCTCGTCTGATGGCGGTCGCCTTCGAGCAACTGGATGTGCCGGGATTCACCGTCCCGGTTCACCGCGCACTGACCGAGCACATCCTGCTCGGCGGTGCGCCGCGTTCCATCGCGATCCTCAACGGGACGCTGGCCGGGGCTGTGGGCCTCGGCCTGCGCCTCTGGCTGGTTGGTCTCCTCATCTGGGCCGTCGGGCACTTCGCGGCGGTCTGGGCCGCCAAGCGCGATCCCCTCTTTGTCGAAGTCGGAAGGCGGCATCTGCGCGTCCCGGCTTTTCTCGCGGTCTGAGGGGGGCGACGACCATGATGAACCTCGCCGAATATCGCCGCACCGCCGCCCGCCTTGCCGACTTCCTTCCCTGGGTCGCACTCGCCGACGAAGGCGTCGTGCTCAACAAGGACGGCAGCTTCCAACGCACGGCGCGCTTTCGCGGCCCCGATCTCGATAGCGCCGTCGCCGCCGAGCTGGTCGCGGTCGCCGGCCGCATCAACAACGCCTTCCGCCGTCTCGGTTCGGGCTGGTCGATTTTCGTCGAGGCGCAGCGCCATGAGGCCGCGACCTATCCGGCGAGCGTGTTCCCCGACGCGGCCTCCGGCCTGGTCGACGAGGAACGCAAAGCCGATTTCGAGGAAGCCGGCACGCACTATGTCTCCGGCTATTATCTGACCTTCCTCTATCTGCCCCCGGCCGAGGAAGCCGCCCGCGCCGAAAGCTGGCTATACGACGGCCGCGAGCGCACCGGCGTCGATCCGCAAGAAATCCTGCGCACCTTCATCGACCGCACCGGCCGCGTGCTGGCGCTGCTCGACGGCTTCATGCCCGAATGCGCCTGGCTCGATGACGCGGAAACGCTGACCTATCTCCATTCGACCGTTTCGACCAAGCGCCACCGCGTCCGCGTGCCGGAAACGCTGGTCTATCTCGATGCGCTGCTCGCCGATCAGCCGCTGACCGGCGGGCTCGAACCGCGTCTTGGCAGCGAGCATCTGCGCGTCCTCACCATCATCGGCTTTCCGACCGCAACGACGCCCGGCCTGCTCGACGATCTCAACCGGCTCGCTTTGGCTACGCGGAAGAGGAGAGCGAGCAGCCGCTTATCGTCGCTGCAGTCCCACAGAGCCGGCTGGGCGAGGCGGTGGGATGGCCGGCAAGCTTCGAGGGCGTTCCGGTACGCTACGAGGCGGCGACGCTGTCCGAACAATTGGATGCGCGCTCAATTCTCGAGGCGGCTGGCGACATCTCCTATGATGACGAGGCGCGAAGTGAACGACAATTCGCGCTCGACCCGATCACGGAGGAGATGACCGTGCGCGCTCATCTCAGTCCCGAATACGGGTTCGAAGAGCTTCAGGGCTTCTTCGCCACGGCGACAGGGACGCTCCATTCCGCTATGTATGAGATGCAAGGCGCCAAGATCGCGGAAATGGTCGAGGATGCGCTTTTGCGCGGGGTCGTGATGGAGTTGACGGCAGACCGCAAAGTCGGAGCCGCCTGAGCCGGGCGATAAGATGAGTAGCGATCCCCAGCGCGGCGCGCGCGCCCGCCGCGTGCTGCGGCTGGTAGGTCGGGCCGACGGGGCAGGTCTCGCCCCAGCCGGTCAGGCCGTTATCGGCCACGAGCTTCACCAGCGTCGTGTCGAGCGTGGAGACCTTGGTGCTGCCCATCGTGTAGGGTCCGTTCACGACCGGCAGGATATGCGAGTAGACGTGGATTTCCTTGATTTTCATGACGACCTCGAAAGGAAGCCGCTCCGGAGGAGACGGCGCGTGTCAGTGCGTGGTGTTCAACTCGTCGACGGCGGGAATTTCGCGCTGGCGGCGCGCCATGTAGTCGCGCAGCGCCTCGTCTATGCCTTCGTCCAGCTTCGGCTCCTCGTAATCGTCCAGCAGCTTGCGGGCATATTGCAGGGCGCGGGCCGTGATCTCCTGCGAGCCGTCGGCCTGCCATTGCTCGATGGAATTGTTGTCGAACAGCTTCGGCATGAAGAAGGCGCGCTGGAAATTCGCCTGCGTGTGCGGATGGCCGAGATAATGGCCGCCCGGCCCGACATCGCGAACGGCGGCCAGCGCCTCATCGAAATCGTCCCAGCGCACGCCCTCGGCCATGCGGTAGCCCATGGCGCACATTTCGGCATCCACCACGAATTTCGCCACCGAGCAATGCATGCCCGCCTCGTTCCAGCCCGCCGAATGCCAGATGTAATTGGCGCCCGCATGCAGCACGGCGTTCATCGTCATGGCGCTTTCGTAACCGGCCTGCGCGTCGAAGGTCTTTGCGCCGCCAAGCAGGTTGGAGGTGCGCCATGGCACGCCGTAATGGCGGGCCATCTGGCCGATCATGAAGTTCATCAGGCTGATTTCCGGCGTTCCCGCCATCGGCGCGCCGGATTTCATCGAGACCGTGGAGAGGTAATGGCCGTAGATCGCCGGGCAGCCCTTGCGGATGACCTGCGTATAGGCGAGCGCCGACAGCGCCTCGGCATTGAGCTGGGCGACGGCAGGCGCAACGGAGGCGGGCGTATTGGCGCCGCCGAGCACGAAGGGCGAGCACAGCACCGGCTGGTTGCGCTTGCAGAAGGCGCGCATGGCCGAGAGCATGGTCTCGTCCCAGACCAGCGGCGAGTTGCCGTTGCAATTGCCGGTGACGACGGGCGTAGTTTCCATCGTTTCCGCGCCGAACAGGATCTCGCACATGTCCATTACATCCTCGGCATTCTTGCCGGAGGTGGTCATGCCCATGAAGGTCTTGTCGGAATATTTCATCGAGGAATAGGTGATGGCCAGATGCCGGTGGCTGACCACCATGTCCATCGGCTCGACGATGTGATGCGCGGACGAATGCAGCGCGGGCGACATATGCGTAAGCTTGTGGAACATGTTGAGGTCGCCGATCGTCGGCCAGCGCCTGACGTCGTCGAGATCGCGGATGAAGGGCGCGCCGGTCATCGGCACGAAGATGGAATGCCTGCCGTCGAAGGGCAGGCTGCGCTCGGGGTTGCGGGCGAGATAGGTCCAGCCGGAAGGGATGGTGGAAATCAGCTCGCGCACGAGGTTGCGGTCGAGATGCACGCGGTCGCCGCGCACATCCGCGCCCGCCCGTTTCCAGTCCTCGAGCGCGATCGGATCGCGGAACACGACGCCGACCTCCTCGAGAATGGACATGGATGCGTCATCGATGCGCTCCACATGCTCGGCATCCATCAGCTCGCAGACCGGCAGGCCGCGATGAAGGGCCGGAAGCATTGCGAAATCGGGGGCGGTGCGGCGGCTTCGCCGCGCATCACGCCCACCATGCCGGCCTTGCCGGGCTACCGCTTCGTTCATAAGTCTTCCTCCTGATTCATGGTTCGAAGTCTGGTTCTTCGGTGAAACCCGGCAGCCGGATTCCGGCCGGAAGGAAAGAAAGGCGGGACGCGTCACTCCCTGCGCGCCTGCCAGTCCCGCCATTTGAGGTAGAGGTTCGCCCCGATTTCGGCGAAGGGCGATGGGGGCAGTTTCGAAGGCTCGTCTTCCGCCAGAAAATGCGCGGCGGTTGTGGAAACCTGACCGCTGGCGAGATCGGCGGCCGCGATGCCGGTCAGCGTGCTGCGCACGGTGCCGAGGCCGTTGTCGCAGCAGGCGGAGAACAGGCCCGGCTCCAGTTCGCGCATGACGGCGACGCCGTTGCGGCTGAGGCACAGATGTCCCGCCCAGGTATAGTCCATCGGCACATCGGCGATGGCGGGAAAGCGGTCGGCGAATTTGCGGCGATGCATGCGGGCGGTGCGCGCCACCGTCGCTTCGGAAGGCTCCATGCCCGGCAGGTAGCTCGCATAGCTGCGGGTGACGATGCGGTTGCCGCCCTGGGCGCGGTCGATCCGGCGCATGGTCGTGCCCATCGGGTCCGAGGGGGTAATCCCCCAGCGCGGCTGGCCGCCGAGCTTCGATAGGGTGGCGGCGTCGAGTTCCACCGTCATCGAGGCGTAGAGGAAGATATGCATCAGCCTGCCGCGCTTGAAGCCGAAGCTTTCAAGATGGCCGTTATTGGCGAGGATGACCTTGGCGGCGGACACGTTTCCGCGCCGCGTTTCCACCTGCCAGCCGCTTCCGGCGCGGGCGATGCGCGTTACCGGGCTTTCCTCGAAGATATCGACGCCCGCGGCCCGCAAGCCGTTGCCCAGGCAGCGGATATAACCGGCGGGCTGTAGCATCACGGTGCCCGGCGTATAGAGGCCGGACATGTAATGGCGGCTGCCGGTGATCTCGAACATCGCCTGCTCGTCCAGCATTTCGCTGGCTTCGCCGAGATGGGTGAGATGGGCGGCGTAGCTGCGGTTCAGCTCATGGGCGGCGCCGCTCGCCGCGCCGTTGATCTTTCCGGCCGGATCGAAGAAGGCCGGGTCGATGCCGTATTCTTCGCCTGCGGCGCGGGCAAAGGCGATGGCCGTGCGGTTGAGCGCGATGGTTTCCCGGTCGGCCGAAACCCCCTTGCCGGAGTAATCCTCCGAGGAGATATCGTGGGGCAGGTCGATCATGAAACCGGAATTGCGGCCGGACGACCCTTCCGCCAGACGCCCGGCCTCGAGGACGGCGATGCTGATGCCGGGGTCGATCTGGCGCAGGCGGCGTGCCGCTGAAAGGCCCGCAAATCCGCCGCCGATGATGGCGACGTCGGCCGTGAGGCCGTTTTCAAGCCGTGCGGGCGGCGGCTGTTGAGGCAGGATCGCGTTCCAGGCTGCCGGTCCGCGATAGACCGGCAGCCTTTTGGCTATGTGTTCGTTCAAGACACCGCCTCGTCCACATCGTCGGTGAGGTCGATCCAGATCGTCTTGATCCGTGTATACTGGTCGTGTGCGTGGATGCCGTTGTCGCGCCCGCCGAAGCCGGAGGACTTGTAGCCGCCGAAGGGCGTGGTGATGTCGCCCTCGCCGAAGCAGTTGACGGTGACGGTTCCGGCCCGGATGGCGCGCGCCCCGCGAATGGCCCGCTTGGCGTTGGCGGTGTAGATCGAGGCGGCAAGCCCGTATTCGGTATCGTTGGCGAGCGCGATCGCCTCGTCATAGCTGTCGACGGTCAGGACCGACAGCACCGGCCCGAACACTTCCTCGCGCACCACCCTGGCGTCCCGGTCGGAAACGTCGATGATGGTCGGCTCCACGAAGCCGTCCTTCGCCTTGCCGCCGAGCAGGAAGGTCTGGCCCTTGTCGAGATAGGAGCAGACCTTGTCGAAATGCGATTTCGACACCAGCGCCCCGACGCGGTTTGCCGGATCGAGCGGATCGCCCATCGGCCATTCGCGGGCATGCGCGATCATGCGTTTGATCAGTTCGTCCTTGACGCCGCGCTGGACGATCAGGCGCGAGGAGGCCGAGCAATTCTCGCCCATGTTCCAGAAGGCGCCGTTGATGATATGGGCGGCGACGCGGTCGAGATTCTCGGCGTCGTCCAGAACCACGGCCGGGTTCTTGCCGCCCATTTCGAGGGTAACTTCCTTGAGGTTGGAATCGGCGGAATAGCGGGGAAAACGCCGTCCGGTCTCGGTGGAGCCGGTAAACGACACCATGTCGACGTCCATATGCCTGCCGAGAGGTTCGCCGACCTCGGCGCCGCCGCCGGGCAGGACGTTGAAGACCCCGGCCGGAATACCGGCTTCCATGGCAAGCTCGGCGACGCGCAGCGCCGTCAGCGTCGTTTCCTTGGCGGGCTTGACGATGACCGAATTGCCTGCGGCCAGAGCCGGGCCGATCTTCCACGCCAGCATCAGCAGCGGGAAGTTCCACGGCAGCACCAGGCCGACCACGCCCACCGGCTCGCGCACCACCATGGCGATGTGGTTGTCGGAAGCGGGCGAAACCTGATCGTAGATCTTGTCGATCAGTTCGGCATGCCACTTCAGGCAATGGATGGTTTCCGGCACATCCACGTTTTCGCAGTCGTAGATGGTCTTGCCGCTGTCGAGGCTTTCCAGCACGGCAAGCTCGCGGGCATTGCGCTTCATCAGCCTGGTCAGGCGGATGAGGATTTGCTTGCGCTCGGAAGGATGCAGGCGCGACCAGCGCCCGTCCTCGAAGGCGTCGCGCGCCTTGGTGACGGCGAAATCCACGTCCTCCTGCCCGCAGGAGGCGACCTTTGCCAGCACCGCGCCGGTGGCGGGGTTGGTGGTCTCGAAGGTCTTGCCGGAAAAGGCGGGGCGGAAATGCCCGTCGATGAAGGCTTGCGCCGGGAATTCGAGGTTCGCGGCAATCGCCTTGTATTCGTCGTGTGTCAGAAGATCGCCCATGTCATGCCTCCGATTCGATATCCGCAATCGTGCGCTTGAGGACGCGCACCACCTGTTCCAGTTGCCGCTTGTCGTCCTTGTTGAGCGGCTTGAGCGGCGGGCGCGGCGGCCCGGCCACCAGGCCGTCCATCTCGCAGCCGTATTTGATGCACTGGATGAACTTGCCGCCCTGTTCGAGAACCCGCATCAGCGGCATCAGCGCCGACATGATCCGGCGGCCCTTGGCGAAATCGCCTTCGACAGCGCAGGCCTTGTAGAGCGCGATATGCTCTTTCGGCAGGAAGTTCGAGCCGCCGCAGACCCAGCTTCTCGCCCCCCAGGCGAAGAATTCCAGCGCCTGATCGTCCATGCCGCAGGAGGTCTGTATATGGGGATAGTCGCGGGCGAGCAGGTGCAGGCGGTTGATATCGCCGGAGCTTTCCTTGATGGCGGCGAAGTTGCGGCTGCGGCCGACGCGGTCGAGGAATTCCTCGCCCATGTTGATGCCCATGCGGCCGGGATAGTTGTAGAGCATGATCGGCAGGTCGGCGGCGCGGTCGATGGCGAGCGCGTTCAGCGCATTTTCCCGCTCCGTCGGCACCGAATAGGGCGGCGAGCCGACGAGAATGCCCGCCGCGCCGATCTTCGCGGCCGTCTCGGCCATGGTGATCGAATCCGGCAGGCGCACGGCGACGGTGCCGACCAGCAGCGGCACGCGGTCGCCGATGACGTCCTTGGCGAATTTCGCCATCTCGATGCGTTCTTCCATCGATTGCGCGTAATATTCGCCGGTGGAGCCGCCATTGATCAGGCCGTGAACGCCCGATGCGATCAGATGCTCGATCACCTTCGCGAAGGCGTCGCGGTCGATCGATCCGTCGTCGCGATACGGTGTTATGACGGGCGTGTAGATGCCCTCGAAATTCATGGAAACCTCCTTAGGCTATGCTGTTCGGTACGCGCCCCAGGGGGGCGAAGATGCTGCCCGGCGTGACGAAACGTTCGATCTGCTGGCGCGAAAGCTCCCAGTGGGACACGGCCAGATCGGCGCAGGCGTCGGCGTCGCCCGCCTCGATCAGCGCGATGAATTCATCGTGCTGGTCGGCGGCGGTGGCGCGCTGGTCGGCCATTTCGGTGTTGCGCGGGCTGTAGAAGATCATGCCGATGCGCGTGTGGTCGATGAGCAGGCGGCGCAGGCTCGGCATCAGGAATTCGTTGTCGGCCATCTCGCCCATGACCGAATGGAAGCGCTCGTTCATCAGGGCCCGCTGCTCGCCGTCGCCGCCGCGGATGGCGGCGCGGAACAGGAGCTGGACGTCCTTCAGCCGCATGATCTGGGCGCGGGTGGCGTTCTGCGCCGCCAGCCTGCCGACGGCGGCATAGACCATGGGCGCGACGATGAAGAAGTTGCGCAGCGTCTTGTGCGTCATCGGCGCGACCTGCGTGCCGCGATTCTCATGAAGAACCAAATAGCCTTCCCCGGCAAGCTGGCGCAGCACCTCGCGCAGCGGCGGCCGGGAGATGCCGTATTCCTCGGCAAGCTCCATTTCATCGAGATAGACGCCCGGCTCCAGCGCTTCGGTGAGGATGCGCCGTTTCAAATCCTCCAGGCAGTTCGTTTTGTTGCGCTTTGCGTCGCCGCTCATGATGATTCCCCGTTGTTTCGTGCAGCAACCTTATACGATCTCGCATGATTATCTTTGTAGCGTAGCAGAAGACATATTGTCTACAATGAAAATCTATGTTGTAAAAAAGAAAAACAAGAAACCGCAAGGAGGGCGAATGGCCAGTCAGGCGCAGGAAGCAGTGATCCGCTGCGAGGGAATCTGGAAAGTGTTCGGGGGCAATCCGAAGGAGGCGATCCGCGCGCTCCAGGAGGGCGGCCTCAGCAAGAAGGACGTTCGCGACAAGCTCGACTGCGTGGTCGGCGTGTGCGATGCCACATTCTCCGTCGCGCGCGGCGAGATCTTCTGCATCATGGGCCTGTCGGGTTCCGGCAAGTCGACGCTGATCCGCCACATCAACCGTCTCATCGAGCCGACGCAGGGCGCGGTCTATATCGAGGGGCGCAATGTCAACGAGATGGGCGCGAAGGAGCTTCGCGCGCTGAGGGCCGAGAAGATCGGCATGGTTTTCCAGAACATGGCGCTGATGCCGCACCGCAACGTGCGCGACAACGTCGCCTTCGCGCTGGAGGTTCGCGGCGTGCCGGAGGAGAAGCGCCGCGAGGTGGCGCGCCGCGCCATCGAGGCGGTGGAACTCACCGGCTGGGACCACAGATATCCCGACGAGCTTTCGGGCGGCATGCAGCAGCGCGTCGGCCTTGCCCGCGCCATCGCCGCCGATCCGACCATTCTGCTGATGGACGAGCCGTTTTCCGCCCTCGACCCGCTGATCCGGCGGCAATTGCAGGGCACCTTCATGGAGCTTTCCGCCGAGCTGCACAAGACGACGGTGTTCATCACCCACGATCTCGAGGAAGCGATCCGCATCGGCGACCGCATCGCCATCATGAAGGACGGCGTGCTGGTGCAGATCGGCACGCCCGAGCAGATCGTCACCGAACCGGCCGACGATTACGTCGCCGAATTCGTCGGCGGCATTTCCAAGCTCGATCTCGTCACCGCCGCCAAGGTCATGCAGCCGCTCGGGCAATACCGGCAGGCCAACCCGGCGCAGGACATGACCGGCTGGCCGGCCGCCCGCGCCGACGACAAGCTCAATACGCTGGTGGATCTGTCGATCGGCACCAACCACCCGGTTCTGGTGAAGGACGGCGAGGCGGTGGTCGGCGTCGTCACCAAGGACGCACTGCTGCGCGGCATTCAGGGACGGGGCGAGACGAATCCGGCAGCGCGGGGGGCACACTGATGGCGGACGAAAAGACTTTCAACTGGCTCAGCCCGTTCCAGAGCATCGACCTCGGCATCGCCAAGCATTCCGACAGCATCAAGCAATGGGCGATCGAAAACCGCGAGGCGATCCAGCCTTTCAAATTCTTCTTCGACGGGCTGATCCAGGGCATCGAGCGGGCGTTTCTGGCGGTGCCGCCGCTTATCATGCTCATCCTCATCGTGCTGATCGCCTGGCAGGCCGCCGGGCGCCGCACCGCCATCTATGTGACCGTCGCGCTGCTGGTGCTCGGCCTTCTGTCTCCGGAAGCGTGGGGACTGGCGATGACGACGCTGGCCATCGTGGTCTCCTCAGTGATTCTGGCCGTCATCATCGGGCTTCCGCTCGGCATCATCGCGGGCAAGAGCGACCGCTTCGAGGCGGTGCTGCGGCCGATCCTCGACACGATGCAGACGATCCCGGCCTTCGTCTATCTCGTGCCGGTGGTGATGCTGATCGGCATCGGCAACGTCTCCGGCGTCATCGTCACCATCATCTTCGCGCTGGCGCCGCTGGTCAGGCTCACCTCGCTCGGCATTCGCACGGTCAATCCCAGCGTCGTGGAGGCCGCGCGCGCCTTCGGCGCCACGCCCACCCAGATCATGTTCAAGGTGGAGCTGCCGATGGCGACGCCGACGATCTTCGCCGGTCTCAACCAGACGATCATGCTGTCGCTGTCGATGGTGGTCATCGCCTCGATGATCTCGGTGCGCGGCCTTGGCAACGAGGTGCTGCGCGCCATGGGGCGCCTCGATGCGGGCAAGGCGATCGTCGGCGGCCTCGGCATCGTGATGCTGGCCATCGTTCTCGACCGCATCACGCAGGGGTTGAACCGGACGGGACGCGACCGGGGCCACCGCCACTGGTGGCAGACCGGACCCATCGGGCTGATCGCCAACCTGTTCCACAAACAGGCCTGAAACCATAAACCAGAGGAGAATGCGCATGAAACTACTTTCCCTGACAACGGCGATTGCCCTGTCGCTGGCCGCAAGCCCGGTTTTCGCCAATGACAAGCCCGGCGAGGGTGTCACGGTGCGCCCCGTCATCCAGGCGTCGATCGAGGAAATGTTCCAGTCCCGCATCGTCTTCCGCGCCCTCGAGGATCTCGGCTACACCGTTGCCGAGCCGCAGGAAGTCATCGCGCAGACGGCGCATCTGGCCGTCGGCACCGGCGATGCCGATCTCTATCCGTCGAGCTGGGATGCGCTGCACGACACCTTCTTCAAGGAAGCGGGCGGCGACAAGGTGATGGCCAAGGTCGGCGTTCTGGTCGCGGGCGCGCTTCAGGGCTATCTGGTCGATAAGGCCAGCTACGATGCGGGCGTCAAGAATCTCGGCGACCTCAAGGACCCGGCGGTCGCCGCTAAATTCGACGTCGATGGCGACGGCAAGGCCGATCTCGCAGGCTGTGTTCCCGGCTGGGGCTGCGAGCGCGTCATCGAGCACGAGCTGACCGAATATGGCCTCAGGGACACCGTCACCCACAATCAGGGCGAATATAACGCCATCATCGCCGACACCATCGCCCGCCAGAAGAACGGCAAGCCCGTGCTCTACTTCACCTGGACGCCCTACTGGGTTTCCGGCGTGCTGGTTCCCGGCAAGGATGTGGAATGGCTGAGCGTTCCCTATACCTCGCTGCCCGACGGCCAGACCGGCAACACCGAATTCGAGGGCAAGAACCTCGGATTTGCCGTCGACAATATCCGCATCGTCGCCCGCAAGGACTTCCTCGACGCCAACCCGGCGGCGGCGAAGCTGTTCGAAGTCGCCAAGGTCAGCATCAACGACGTCTCCGCCGAGAACAAGCTGATCACCGACGGCGAGAACAAGTCCTCCGACATCGACAAGCATGTCGATGACTGGATCAAGGCGAACCAGGCCGAGTTCGACGGCTGGCTGGAAACCGCCCGCGCCGCCGCCAAGTGACCGATAACGCGGGGCGCTCGCCGCAGCGCCCCGCCGTCCATTCCGGACCGTCTTGCCGTCTTAATTTCCCAATTCCGAAAGACCGTCGCATGACAGTGGCTGCATCTCCCGCCGATGGCGGGCGCGCGATCCCCTCGCAGGAAAACTGGGTCGCGGCGAAGCGGAAGATCATGCTGCCCAACGGCATCGAGATGGGCTATCTCGACAGAGGCAACCCCACGGGCGCGCCGCTGCTGATGATCCACGGCTATTGCGATACGAGCCGGTGCTGGTCCACGATCGCGCCTTATCT
>JBDHTA010000134.1:0-11816 GCA_039808465.1 Rhizobiaceae bacterium
TTCGGCGCCGGGCCTTTCCCTTTCGTTCGGAGCGGCAAGGGCGATGACGCGGTTGCGGCCGTCGTGCTTGGCGGCGTAGAGATTGGCGTCGGCGCGGGCGATGCACTCGTGAACGGAGCGATCCGCCGCAATGCCGGCGGCGCAGCCGAAGCTTGCCGTCACCTGGCGGTCGACGCCGGTCTCGCGCCATGCGTGAGAGGCGATGGCGAGCCGCAGCATGTTGGCGAGAACCGCCGCTTCGGCAAGATCGTAATCCGGCAGCAGAATCACGAATTCCTCGCCGCCGAAACGGGCAGCCACGGCGTTGGCGGGCAGGTAGCGCGTCAGAAGCCCGGCCATGACGACCAGAACCCTGTCACCGTGATGATGGCCGTAATCATCGTTGATGCGCTTGAAATGATCGATGTCGCAAACCACCACGGCACCGGCCGGGCCGCCCCTGCTTTCAACGGCCAGTTCGAAGCCGCGCCGGTTCAGCATGCCGGTCAATGGATCGCATTCGGCCGCATGGCGGTAGCGGACAAGCACATCGCGGGCGACGCTGGCCAGCGCGAACAACGCAAACAGCAGCCCGAAGAAACTGGCGCAGATGCGCATCACCGCCGCGTAATCCGAAGCGGCGAAAGCTTCGAGCTGCCGGGGCATTTGCAACAGCACGGCCATGACGATGTTGCGCAGCACCGTTTCCAGCACCACCAGACCGGCCAGCACCAGCAGGCCCGCCTCCAGCCAGTGCCGCGCGCGGCGGGCGCAGAGCACCAGCGGCAACGCCAGCAGCAACACGCAGGCGGTATCGCTGACGAGCACTTCCAGATCGAGCCGCCCGAAAACGAGAACCACGCAGGCAACGGCGACAAAACCGGTGACCGCGACCCCTATGCGCATGCCGGGAAATCTCGCCGCGCCGAAATATCGCGCAATCCGGCTTTCCCCCGGATCCGCTTCGCGCTCCGGCCGGAATTGCTCCAACAATGCCTGCCCGTAGAAAAAGAAGGCGGCGATGAACAGGGTGTCGCAGGCCAGCGCCATGAGCGGAACCGGCAGCCAGAACAGCAGGGCCGGGCCGGTGAAACCAAGCGCGGCAAGACTGTAACCGGCCGCCCAGCTCAAGGCGGGCTGCCGCTCGTAACGGGAAACGATCAGGAAAACCGTACCGAAAGTCAGCAGAATGAAGATCAGCAGAAATGCAAAGCTATCAGCAGCATCCATCGGTCGTTCCGGCTCTGGCGGTGTCGGCATCGCGATGCCCTGCCGCCAGATTAGCGGCTGCTTCTTAAGAAATGCAAAATCGCCGCCGGGCCTGCCGTTCCGGAATGAAACGGATGGCCGGGGCAAGCCTTGCGCCCCGGCCCCGCGGCTTCGGCATCACTCCAGAACGATCTGCAACTTCACATCGTCGGGACGGCCTTCAACGGCCCGCTCGAAGGCCTTGATCGACTCTTCGAAGGTGAAGGTCTCGGAAATCAGCGGTTTCAGATCGACGCGGCCCGAGCCGATCAGCGCGATCGCCCGCTCATACTGGTGGGCGTAGCGGAACACCGATTCGATGCGCAGTTCCTTGGTGGACATGGTGGAAACGTCGAAGGCGATCGGCTGCACCGGCATGCCCACCACCACGATGCAGCCGCCGGGGCGCGGCAGGTCCATGATGGTTTCCCATGCCTTCGGCGCGCCGGAGCATTCGAAAATCACATCCGCGCCCCAGCCATCGGTGAGGCGGGCGATTTCCCCGGCCAGATTCGTCTCGCGGATATTGACGGGAATGACGCCCTGATAACGGGCGGCGATATCGAGCTTCGGCTGCGCCAGATCGGCGA
The DNA here is from genome assembly GCA_039808465.1 of Rhizobiaceae bacterium. Lineage (GTDB taxonomy): Bacteria > Pseudomonadota > Alphaproteobacteria > Rhizobiales > Rhizobiaceae > Metarhizobium. The sequence continues at coordinate 1,818 of JBDHTA010000134.1, forward strand.
TGATGACGCGGGCGCAGCCGCCCGCCAGCGCGGCGATGGCGACCATGGTGCCGATCGGCCCGGCGCCGAGGACGACGGCGGTATCGCCGGGCGTGATCTTCGCCTTGGTGGCGGCCTGCATGCCGACGGCGAAGGGCTCCACCATCGCGCCTTCGGCGAAGCTGACATTGTCGGGCAGCCTGTAGGTGTAATTGGCCGGATGCACCACATGCGGCGTCAGCACGCCGTGAACCGGCGGCGTCGCCCAGAAGGTGACGGCGGGATCGACATTGTACATGCCGAGGCGGCTGGCCTTCGAATTGGCGTCGGGAATGCCGGGCTCCATGCAGACGCGGTCGCCCACTTTCAGATGCGTGACACCGGCGCCGACCTCGACGACGGTGCCCGCCGCCTCATGGCCCAGCACCATCGGCTCGTTGACGACGAAGGGGCCGATGCGGCCATGGGTGTAATAATGGACGTCCGATCCGCAGACGCCGACGGTGTGGATCTTGATCTTCACCTCGCCGGGGCCGGTTTCCAGCGGCAGGTCGATATCGCGTAGGGAAAGTACATTCTGGCGTTCGAGAACGAGTGCGCGGACTTGTGTCATGGATGCTCCTCCAAATGCCCGCAGGTTAGCGCAATTCCGGCGAAAGTGGGAACCGGTTTTACGCGGACAATCACGCCGGAACACAAAAAATCCGGCCGGATAAATCGATTTGAGGCAGGCATCCGCGTGCAATCGCGCACTGCCTGCGCCATCCTGCCCTCAGCCGCCGCTTTGCCCGCGCACCAGCTTTCCTTCTTCGGCCTTGTAGAAATACTGGCTCGCCACCAGCCATCCCTTCAGCGGCCGCAAGGGCGGTATGCAGGTCGCCAGCATGAAGGGCAGGGTCACGAACAGATGCACCCATAGCGGCACGGAAAACTTCACCTCCAGCCACACCCCCAGAAGCACGCTCGGAACGCAGGCGAAGATCATCACGAAGAAGGCCGGGCCATCGGCCGGATCGGCGAAACCGTAATCCAGCCCGCATGCCTCGCAGCTTGGCCGCAGCGTCAGGAAACCCGTAAACAGATGCCCCTGCCCGCATCGCGGACAACGGCCGCGCAGGCCGGTCTGCATGGGAGGAAGGGGCGGCCACTGGTTTTCCATCGCATCGTTCCTATCGGTTTGCATTCATGCTCATATTGACTGCATTCAATCAGATAGAAAATGAATCGGAAAATGTCGATAGGCCAGATTGACGCAGCAAAATGGCAAGGGGCGCCGCAGCGCCCCTATCATTGAATGCATATTGAATGCATTTCCTATTCGTCGGTCTTATGCACCGGCAGGCGTTCGCTGATGGTCAGCGCCGCCAGTGTGCAGATGGCGCCGGACAGCAGATAGAAGCCGACGAAGGTCAGGCCGAAATTGCTGGCGAGCGACAGCGCCACCAGCGGCGCGAAACCGGCGCCGATCAGCCAGGACAGGTCGGAGGTCAGCGCCGCGCCGGTATAGCGATAGGCCTGGGCGAAGCGCGAGGAGACCGAACCCGCCGCCTGCCCGAAGGACAGGCCGAGAATGCCGAAGCCGAGCATGACGAAGGCATCCTGCCCGGCATTGCCGGAGCCGATCAGGATCGGCGCGAGGAAGCTGAACAGGGCGATGATGATGGCGCCGACGAAAAGCTGCGCCCGGCGGCCGATCATGTCGGCGACCAGGCCGGAAATGACGATGCCGATGACGCCGACGCCCGCGCCCGCCACCTGATACAGAAGGAAGGTGCCGGTCGCCTGATCGCCATAGAGGTTCATCCAGCCGAGCGGGAAGATCGTCACCAGATGGAACATGGCGAAGCTGGCGAGCGGCACGAAGGCGCCGATCAGGATATCGCGGCCATGGGCGCGCACGACGTCGGGAACCCGGCGCGCCGTCAGCTCGTGCTGCTCCAGCAGTTCGCCGAATTCACGCGTCATGACGAGGCGCAGGCGGGCGAACAGCGCCACCACGTTGATGGCGAAGGCCACGAAGAAGGGATAGCGCCAGCCCCAGCCGATGAAATCCTCGCTCGACAGGCTGACGGCGAGATAGGCGAACAGCCCGCTTGCCAGCGCGAAGCCGATCGGCGCGCCAAGCTGCGGGATCATCGCATACCAGCCGCGCCGGGTCTGCGGCGCGTTCAGCGCCAGAAGCGAGGCAAGGCCGTCCCAGGCGCCGCCGAGCGCAAAGCCCTGCCCCAGCCGGAACAGCGCCAGCAGCGCCACCGACCAGAGCCCCAGCGTCTCATAGCCCGGCAGGAAGCTGATCGAGGCCGTCGAGCCGCCGAGAATGAACAGCGCGATGGTGAGCTTGGTGCCGCGCCCGTGGCGGCGGTCGATTTCCATGAACACCACGGAGCCGATCGGGCGGGCGAGGAAGGCCAGCGAAAAGATCGCGAAGGAATAGAGCGTCGCGGTGAGATGGTCCGGCGCGAAGGGGAACATCAGCTTCGGGAAGACGAGGACGGAGGCGATGCCATACACGAAGAAATCGAAGAATTCCGACATGCGGCCAATGATCACGCCGAGCGCGATATTGCCGGGCGAAACGTGCTCGTCGGCATGCATGCGCCGCGCGTCGCGTTCCAGCGCGGATGAGGTTGGCCTGAAATTGCTTGCGGTCGTCATTCGGGAATCGCCTCCTCCGTTCATGCCAGCGACAAGAGCGCTCTCATGAGAGTTTATCAAAGCCCTGCGCATATCAAGACCGCAAGGTTCATTTCGTCCATCAAATTTTCCTGCATGCCGCGCTTTACCGGAAACTGGCGCGGCATTTTCGCCAGCATGGCGAGAATTACTAGCGGTTGTCCGAATTCCCGTTATATTGGCTTTTGTCAAAACCGCGAGGCCGTTTTCAGCGCCTGCCCCAAGGCCCGACTTTGACGGCGGATGCCGGACGGATTCTTCGCGCGGGGACGATCATGCCTGAGGTGCGGCCATCCCGCACTGCGACCAAAGACCTCATATCCCTCGCCGCGGCCATGCATTAGTCGCGGTCGAAACGATTGGAAAAGAGCTTGGATCCGTGAAAAGCCTGTCGAAGATTTACCGCCTCGTCCTCCTCCTGCCCCTTCTGACGCTGACCGGCTGCAACATGGTCGTGATGTCGCCTTCCGGCGATATCGCCGCCCAGCAGCGCGACCTGATCGTCGTTTCCACGGTGCTGATGCTGTTGATCATCGTGCCGGTGATGGCGCTGATCATGCTGTTCGCCTGGCATTACCGCCGCTCGAACACCGCCGCCGTCTACGATCCGGAATGGCATCACTCGACAGCGCTGGAGGTGGTCATCTGGTCCGCGCCGCTGGTCATCATCGTCGCGCTCGGCGCCGTGACCTGGATCACCACCCACAAGCTCGACCCCTACCGGCCGCTGGAGCGGCTGGACGCGGCCCGGCCCATCCCCGAGGGCGTCAAGCCCCTGACGGTGGAAGTGGTGGCGCTCGACTGGAAATGGCTGTTCCTCTATCCCGAGCAGGGCATCGCCACCGTCAACGAGATGGCCGCGCCCGTCGACCGGCCGATCGAATTCAAGATCACCGCCTCCTCGGTGATGAACTCCTTCTACATTCCGGCGCTGGCGGGCCAGATCTACGCGATGCCCGGCATGCAGACCAAGCTGCACGCCGTCATCAACAAGCCCGGCGATTTCGAAGGCTTTTCCGCCAATTACAGCGGCGAGGGCTTCACCCATATGCGCTTCCGGTTCCACGGGCTGGAAACCGCCGGATTCGACGACTGGGTCGCCCGCGTCAAGCAGCAGGGCACGGCGCTGAACCGCGACGCCTATCTCAAGCTGGAAAAGCCGAGCGAGCGCGAGCCGGTGCGCTATTACGCCGCCGTCGAGAACGGCCTTTACGACGCGATCCTCAACCTGTGCGCCGATCCGGCCAAGATGTGCATGCACGAGATGATGCATATCGACAAGAGCGGCGGCGCGGGCAAGGAAAGCGCCGAAAACCGCGAAAAGCTGGAATATGACAACCGCCACGCGAAGCAGGGCGAGGAAGCGCTGGGCGGCACCGTTCCGGCCACGGACCAGCCGGCGCGCAGCGGCGAATCACCCGAGGGTCAATCCGGCAACGGGCAGTCCGGCGGCGGCCATGACGCCCATCAGGGCCATTCGATGCCGGGCATGGACCATGGCGGCGATCCCGCTCCCAACCAGCTCAACGACTGACCGTAGAAACCGTGGCGCTTCCTGCGTCGAAACGACATAAACGATGAACAGGCGACACCCATGTTTTCCAATCCAGACCTGATGAAGTTCATCTTCGGCCGGTTGACGCTCGATGCGATCCCCTATCACGAGCCGATCCTCGTGGTGACCTTCCTCGCCGTGGTGCTCGGCGGCATCGCCCTTGTGGGCGCGCTCACCTACTTCAAGCTCTGGGGCTATCTCTGGCGCGAATGGCTGACCAGCGTCGATCACAAGAAGATCGGCATCATGTATGTCATCCTCGCCATCATCATGCTGCTGCGCGGCTTCTCCGACGCCATCATGATGCGCGTGCAGCAGGCGATCGCCTTCGGCGGCTCCGAAGGCTACCTGCCGCCGCATCACTACGACCAGATCTTCACCGCCCACGGCGTCATCATGATCTTCTTCGTGGCGATGCCGCTGGTAACGGGCCTGATGAACTTCGTGGTGCCCTTGCAGATCGGCGCGCGCGACGTCTCCTTCCCCTTCCTCAACAACTTCTCCTTCTGGATGACGACGGCGGGCGCGATCATCGTGATGATCTCGCTGTTCGTCGGCGAATTCGCCCGCACCGGCTGGCTCGCCTATCCGCCGCTGTCGGGGGCCGATTACAGTCCGGGCGTCGGGGTGGACTATTACATATGGGGTCTACAGGTGGCGGGCGTCGGCACGACGCTGTCGGGCATCAACCTGATCGCCACCATCATCAAGATGCGCGCGCCCGGCATGACGCTGATGAAGATGCCGGTCTTCACCTGGACCTCTTTCTGCACCAACGTCCTGATCGTCGCCACCTTCCCGATCCTGACAGGCGTTCTGGCGCTCTTGTCGCTCGACCGCTACGTCGGCACCAACTTCTTCACCAACGATCTCGGCGGCAACCCGATGATGTATGTGAACCTCATCTGGATCTGGGGTCACCCGGAGGTCTACATCCTCGTCCTGCCCGCCTTCGGCATCTTCTCCGAGGTGGTCGCCACCTTCTGCGGCAAGCGCCTGTTCGGCTATGCCTCGATGGTCTACGCCACCTGCGTCATCATGATCCTGTCCTATCTGGTGTGGCTGCACCACTTCTTCACCATGGGCTCGGGCGCTTCGGTGAACGCCTTCTTCGGCATCACCACCATGATCATCTCCATCCCCACGGGGGCGAAGATCTTCAACTGGCTGTTCACCATGTTCCGCGGCCGCATCCGCTACGAGGTGCCGATGATGTGGACGGTGGGCTTCATGTTCACCTTCGTCATCGGCGGCATGACCGGCGTCATGCTCGCGGTGCCGCCCGCCGATTTCGTGCTGCACAACTCGCTGTTCCTGATCGCCCACTTCCATAACGTCATCATCGGCGGCGTGGTGTTCGGGCTGTTCGCGGGCATCAACTACTGGTTCCCGAAGGCCTTCGGCTTCAAGCTCGATCCCTTCTGGGGCAAGGTGTCCTTCTGGTTCTGGCTGATCGGCTTCTGGGTCGCCTTCACGCCGCTCTACGTGCTCGGCCTGATGGGCGTCACCCGCCGCCTCAGCCAGTTCGAGGATCCCTCGCTGCAAATCTGGTTCGTGATCGCCGCCGTCGGCGCCTTCATGATCGCGGTCGGCATTGCCGCCTTCCTGATCCAGCTTTTCGTCAGTTTTCGCAGGCGCGAAGAGCTGCGGGATACCACGGGCGACCCGTGGGACGGCCGCACGCTGGAATGGGCGACGTCCTCGCCGCCGCCGGAGTACAACTTTGCCTTCACGCCCGTCGTCCACGATTACGACAGCTGGTACGATATGAAGAAGCGCGGCTACGAGCGTCCGCTCGAAGGCTTCCGCCCCATCCACATGCCGAGGAACACCGGCACCGGCGTCATCCTCAGCGTGCTCTCAATCGCGCTCGCCTTCGGCCTGATCTGGTACATGTGGTGGCTGGCCGCGCTGTCCTTCATCGCGATCGTCGCCGTGTCGATCGCCCATACCTTCAACTATAACCGCGACTTCTACATTCCGGCCGAGGTCGTGGTGGAAACCGAGGAGGCGCGCACCCGCCTTCTCTCCGGTCAGGGAGCCGCCCGATGAGCGAAACCACCGTGGAAACCGGCGAAAAGCCGAAATTCTACCTGACGGAAGATCATCATCCCGAAAGCAGCACGAATCTCGGATTCTGGCTGTATCTGATGAGCGACTGCCTGATCTTCGCGACGCTGTTCGCGACCTATGCCGTGGTCGGCCGCAATTATGCGGCCGGGCCCTCGCCCGCCGACCTGTTCGACCTGCCGCTGGTGGCGATCAACACCGCCATGCTGCTGTTCTCGTCGATCACCTACGGCTTCGCCATGTTGCAGATGGAACGCAACGCCAAGGCCGAAACCCTGTTCTGGCTGGGCGTCACCGGCCTGTTCGGCCTCGCCTTCCTGGGTCTCGAACTCTACGAGTTCAACCACCTGATCCATGAAGGGGCTGGCCCCACCCGCAGCGCCTTCCTCTCGGCCTTCTTCACGCTGGTCGGCACCCACGGGCTGCACGTCACCTTCGGCATCATCTGGCTGGTGACGCTGATGGTGCAGGTGCAGAAACATGGCCTGATCGCGGAAAACCGCCGCCGCCTGCTCTGCCTCAGCATGTTCTGGCACTTCCTCGACGTCATCTGGATCGGCGTCTTTTCCTTCGTCTACCTGATGGGAGTTCTGTAATGGCGTCGAAAGCACCCGCGCACGAGGATGCCCACCATGCCCATCACGGCCACGGCCATGAGGCCGGGCACGGCACCCTCCGGGATTACATGACCGGCTTCATCCTCTCGGTCATCCTGACGGCGATCCCCTTCTGGCTGGTCATGGGCGATGTCTTCGAAAGCCGCCTGGTGACGGCGATCCTGGTCATGGGGTTCGGCGCCGTCCAGATCGTCGTCCACATGGTCTATTTCCTGCATATGAACACCCGCTCCGAAGGCGGCTGGACGATGCTGGCGCTGATCTTCACCATCATCATCGTCGTCATCGCGCTCGCCGGTTCGCTCTGGGTCATGCATCACCTCAACGTCAACATGATGCCGATGAACCCGGAGATGATGCGCAACATGCCATAAGGTTTCGCCGGGCGGGGTTTCGGCTCCGCCCGGCAGGTTTCCGATGCAGTCCCCGCCCGAAGCCCGCTCCCAGTCCCGCGCCAAGCGCCTCGTCATCGGCGCATTGGCGCTTCTGGCGATTGCCCTGTTCACCGGGCTCGGCACATGGCAGGTGCAGCGCCTGTTCTGGAAGCACGATCTGATCGCCCGCATCGAGGCGCGCATCCACGCCGAACCGGTTCCGCCGCCGCCGCGCGCCGCATGGCCCGCCATCAACGCCCGCGACGACGAATACAGGCGCGTGCGGCTGAGCGGCGTCTTCGACCATTCGAAAGAGGTGCTCGCCACCGCCGCCACCGAGCTTGGCGGCGGCTTCTGGGTGCTGACGCCGCTGTCGCTTTCCGACGGCACGACGGTCCTCGTCAATCGCGGCTTCGTGCCGACCGGGCGGCGCGATCCGGCAACCCGCGCCGAAGGTGAGATCGCGGGACCGGTGACGATCACCGGCCTCATCCGCATCAGCGAACCGGGCGGCGCTTTCCTGCGCGACAACGATCCCGCCGCAAACCGCTGGTATTCCCGCGACGTCGCCGCCATCACACAAGCGAGGGGGCTGACCGATGCCGCGCCTTATTTTGTCGATGCCGACGCCGCGCCCAATCCGGGCGGCTATCCCGTTGGCGGGCTGACGCGGGTGAACCTGCCCGACAACCATCTCGTCTATGCGATCACCTGGTACGCCATGGCGCTGGGGCTGGCGGCGGCGCTGATCCAGATCGCCCGCCGCCGCTGGTAAGGCCCAGCGCGTCCAGACAAAGGCGTCAGGTTACGGAAAATTCATCAATAAAATCAGCCGGGCCGTAAGATTGACAGGATAGGGTGCAATCCCTACTTTCGCGAAAACTGAATTTCAGGCGCTTTTCACCGCAGGCCTTGCCGGAAATGCGCCGTAACGGAGACCCTGATGCTCGCGCTTTTCCAAACCATCGATCTGGCCCTGAATATCTATACCTGGATTTTGATCGGCAGCGCCATCTTCTCCTGGCTCTATGCCTTCAACGTCGTCAATTCCGGCAACCAGTTCGTCAATTCCATCGGCCTGTTCCTGTTCAACGTCACCGATCCGGTGCTGAAGCCCATCCGCCGCCTGCTGCCCAATCTCGGCGGCATCGACATCTCGCCGATCATCCTGCTGCTCATCATCTTCTTCGTCCGTTCCTTCATGTGGAACACGCTCTTTCCGATGGTGATGCAATAAAACCCTATAGCGCCTTTGCCGGTTATCTGCGCCTTGCCGTCCGGCTGACGCCGAATGGCGGGCGTGACGCCATCGACGGCGTGGAACAGGATGCGGAAGGCCATGCCTTCCTGAAAGCGCGGGTGACGGCGGTGCCGGAAAACGGCAAGGCCAACAAGGCGCTGATCGCGCTTCTGGCGAAAAGGCTGGGCGTGGCGAAATCCACGATCACCATTCTCTCCGGCGACACCGCCAGAAAGAAAATCCTCCGGATCGACGGCGACCCGGAGGATTTGATGGAAAAGCTGGATGCCCTGGCGGGCTGATCAGCCTTCGGTCTTGGCGCGCTCGATGGATTCGATGATGATGCGCTTGGCGGCATCGACATCCTGCCAGTCGCCGATCTTCACCCACTTGCCGGGCTCCAGATCCTTGTAATGGGTGAAGAAATGCTCGATCTGCCTGAGGGTGATTTCCGGCAGGTCGGTGTAGTTTTCCACCTTGTCGTAGCGGCGCGTCAGCTTCGGCACCGGCACGGCGAGGATCTTTTCGTCCATGCCGCCATCGTCTTCCATCATCATCACGCCGATCGGGCGCACATTGATGACGCAGCCCGGCACCAGCGGGCGGGTGTTACAGATGAGAACGTCGAGCGGATCGCCATCCTTGCAGAGCGTGTGCGGCACGAAGCCGTAATTGCCCGGATAGGTCATCGGCGTGTAGAGGAAGCGGTCGACGACCAGCGTTCCGGCGTCCTTGTCCATCTCGTACTTGATCGGATGGCCGCCGACCGGCACCTCGACGATCACGTTGATATCGTTCGGCGGGTTCTTGCCGATGGAAATCGCATCAATACGCATTCATGTCCCCGGGAAAATACTGAAGATAATCAGGAGATAATGGGTTTCGCCCCGCAAAGCAACGGCTTTCAAGGGAGCCAAAGCCGCCTCAGCCCCAGACGAAGCCGATCTTCTTCAGCGCGGCCTCGGCGAAATCCTCCATGCCCTCGGCGACATCGCGGCCGCCATTGGAGCGGAAGAAACGGCAGGCCATGTCGCTGTCTTCCAGGCACCAGACGACCATGCCGTTGCAGCCGATCGACTTCAACTGGCGGCGCGCCTCCTGAAACAGCCGGTAGCCAAGGCCGATGCCCTGATATTCCGGGCGCAGGTAGATTTCGTAGATTTCGCCTTCCTGCGGCAGCGAGCGGGCGCGGTTGAGACCGAGCGTCGCATAGCCTGCGACGACGCCCGCCACATCGGCGACGAGAACGGTGGCCGGGCCGCGGGTCGCCTTGCGCCACCAGCTTTCGCCGCGCCGCTCCAGCATCTGCGTCAGCGGCCTGTGCGGGATGAGCCCGCCATAGCAGGAGATCCAGGCGGCGCGGTGCGCATCCGAAATCGCACGGGCATCGGCCGGTTCGGCGTGCCGGATCTCTATCGTTAACGTCTTCATAACGCCACTCTGGTTCTGCCAAAGCCAAATCGCCGCCGCAATCATCGCGGCGGGCCGGGC
>JBDHTA010000135.1:0-11622 GCA_039808465.1 Rhizobiaceae bacterium
TTGTGGCTGCGATAATAGTGGTGCTTGATGTGGCGGAAATTCACCGTCTCCGCCACACCCGGCACCTGATAGAGATCGCGCAGATAGGCTGAGAGCGCCGGATAATCGGCGATGCGGCGGATGTTGCATTTGAAATGGCCGACATAGACGGCATCGAAGCGTACCAGCGTCGTGAACAGCCGCCAGTCGGCTTCCGTCAAGCGGTCGCCGACGAGATAGCGCTGGCCGGAGAGCCGCTCTTCCAGTTGGTCAAGCGTTTCGAACAGCTTGAGGACGTTTTCCTCATAGGCGTCCTGCGTGGTGGCGAAGCCCGCCTTGTAGACGCCGTTGTTCACCCGGTCGTAAACCAGCGCGTTGATCTCGTCGATATCCGCCAGCAGGTCCGGCGGGCAGTAATCGCCGGTATTGCCGGTCAATCCGTCGAAGGCGCGGTTGAACATGCGGATGATCTCGGCCGATTCGTTGGAAACGATGGTCTGCCTCTGCCTGTCCCACAGCACCGGCACCGTCACCCGGCCGGAATAATGCGGGTCGGCGCGGGTGTAGATCTGCCAGAGAAAATCGGCGCCGTAGAGCGGATCGGCGTTTGCGCCATCGCCATCGCGGAAGACCCAGCCGTTTTCCAGCATCAGCGGATCGACCACGGTGACGGGAATGATGTCTTCCAGCCCTTTCAGCTTGCGGAAGATCAGCGTGCGGTGCGCCCAGGGGCAGGCGAGCGACACATAGAGATGATAGCGGCCGCGCTCGGCCTTGAAGCCGCCGTCACCGGCCGGACCGGCGGCGCCATCGGCGGTCAGCCAGTTGCGGAACTGCGCCGCCGTGCGCTTGAAATGGCCTTTCGTTTCTTTGGTGTCGTACCAGACATCCTGCCAGACGCCATCGACCAGCTTTCCCATCGCAAAACTCCTTCTGTTTCAGGGATAGAATAGGGGAATTGCCGGATTGCGCGAGTGCGCGAATATTGAACGCTGCGTTTTTAGGATTGGACAAATCGCAAATTTCTGCTATCGACTGCACCATTCGAATTCTGGACCGAGATCATGACCCGCAACCGGAGCCTGCGACGACGCCGATGATATGACGCCCTTCCGGGCGGCTTGTACCTATCCGCATGTCTGCACACTTTCCGGTACCGTCAATGATGCTGAAGCACGATCTGGTCTATCTCACCGAAGACGCAACCCACGACACCACCATCGAACTCATCAACGAGGAAGCGTTCGGCCCCGGCCGTTTCGCCAAGGCGGCGGCGCGCATCCGCGAGCAGGGGCCGCATGACCGGTCGCTCTCCTTCATCTGCGCCGATAATGGCGAGGTCATCGGCTCGGTGCGGATGACGCCGGTCATGGCGGGGGGCGTGAGGGGGCATCTGCTCGGGCCGCTTGCCGTCAGGCCCTCGCACAAGAACATGGGCATCGGCCGCGAACTGGTGCGGATCGCGGTGGAGGCGGCCCGGCGCAAGGGGTCGGAAGCCATCATCCTCGTCGGCGATCCGCCCTATTACATGCAGCTCGGTTTCGAGAAGGTCACCTATAACGCGCTGACCTTTCCCGGCCCGGTCGATCCGGCGCGGGTGCTGGTGGTGCCGGTGGCGAAGGATACGCATCAGCGGCTGGCGGGCATCATTGCATGGCGCAATTCCGAGGCTTTCGCCGAAGCCGAAGAGGCCGAGCGAATCCTGCTGAGGGCGTGAGCGGTCAGCCTGTCAGGCGTTTTTGCAGGAACCAGCGGGTTCTTTCCAGATCGGCGGGAAAGCCTTCCAGCGCGCCGAACACCGCATAGCCCTGCCGCTTGTAGGCTTGCAGCGCCTTCGCATTGAAGGTGTCGATCCATGCGGCCTGACAGCCGCGCCGGATGGCCTCCGTTTCCGCCGCCGCCAGCAGCTTGCCCGCAAGCCCCTGGCCGCGCAGCGTTTCCGGCACGAACAGCCATTGGATATAGAGCCAGCCCCAGGCGGTGTAGCCGTACAGGCCGCCCGTCACCCTGCCATCCTCGCGGATCAGCACGCAGAGCGCCTCGCGCCCGGAAGGGCCGACATCGGCGGCGTTGAAACCGGCAAGCCCGTCGCCGATCGCGGCGATCTCCTCCGGCTTCGCGGTTGCCGTCACATCGAGATCGTAAGCGCTCATCGGCCCTCGCGCCACCACATCGAGGCAAAGGCGAAAAGCAGGATGGCGGCGCCAAGGAAGCCCGCGAACAGCGGCAGGCTGTCGATGCCCTTCAGCACGGTTTCATCGGTCATGCGGATCGCCATCCGGTCGGGATCGGCGTTGCGCACCTGCCCGCGCACCGGCAGGATCGGCGGCAGGGCGATGGGGCCGGAGGCGCTGGCGACGCGGGTGACGAGGCCGTTGGTTTCCGCCGCAAGCGGTTTCAGCGTGTCCTCGGTGGAAATCATCGCCTTGAATTCCGGCGCGTCGACGGCGCCGACATGCGCCAGCGTCGAAAGATCGCCATTGGCGATGTCGAACAGGCCGGTCTCCTCCACCTTCTGCTCGCCGCGATAGAGCCCCGGCTCGACTTCCCGCATGGCAAGCTCGCCGGTTCTGCCGGAGGGGAATTTGATGGTGGCGGGGCCGGGGTCGCCGCCGATGGTCTGGCGGCTGATTTCCAGCGTGCGGCCGCTGGTGCGCGCCGTCAGCGCTTCCTCTTCCAGCGAGGGTTCCTTCATCAGCCAGTGGGCGATGCGGCGGTAGAGCTGCACATGCGGGCCGCCGCCCTCGAAGCCGCGCGCCCATAGCCAGCCCTGATCCGACAGCAGCATGGCGACGCGGCCTTCGCCCGCCCGGTTTAGCACCAGCAGCGGCTTCCGGTCGGCCCCGACCATGACGGTCTGGCCCTGCGGCGGGTCGACATCGACGGTGCGGAACCAGCGGCCCCAATGCGGCGGCTCCTCGCCCGCGCCATCGAGGCCACGGGTGACCGGATGCTTTTTCCCGGCATCGGAAAGGCGCGGATAGAAGGGCTTTTCGTTCATGACGCCGGTGGGGGCGGCGGGCAGGACGGTGGCGAGCGGGGTCGTCGCGATCGAGTCCTCGCCCGCATGCTCCGGCCCGGCGGCGATCAGTAGCGCGCCGCCCTGCTGCACATATTGGGCGATGTAATCGTAATAGAGGATCGGCAGCACGCCGCGATGCTGGTAGCGGTCGAAGATGATCAGGTCGAAATCGTTGATCTTCTCCACGAACAGTTCGCGGGTGGGGAAGGCGATCAGCGACAATTCGTTGATCGGCGTGCCGTCCTGCTTTTCCGGGGGACGCAGGATGGTGAAGTGGACGAGATCGACGGAAGCATCGGATTTCAACAGGTTGCGCCAGGCGCGCTCGCCCGCGTGCGGCTCGCCGGAAACCAGCAGCACGCGCAGGTTTTCGCGAATCCCTTCAATGAGATGCACGGTCTTGTTGTTGGTTTCCGTCACCTCGCCGGGCAGGGGATCGACGGCGAATTCCAGAACGTTGTTGCCGCCGCGCGGCACCTTGAAGGCGAAGGGCGTATCGCGGCCGGGGGTGGCGGTCAGCGTGGCGATCTCGTCGCCGTTCATCCGCACCGTGACGCGGGCGCCGCCGCCGGGGGACGCGCCATCGTCGCGCACGCGGAATGTGAGTTCCTGCTCCTGATTTACGAGGCCGAAGCGCGGGGCGCGCAGCACCTCGATGCGGCGGTCGAATTCTTGCTGTCTGCCGGTGATCAAGCCGTGCAGGGGGGCATTGAAGCCGAGTATCTCAGCGGAGGCGGGCAGGTCATGAATCTGGCCGTCGGTGACGAAGATCGCGCCGCCGATGCGGGCGGGCGGCACATCGGAGATGGCGGCGGAAAGCGCGGCAAACAGCCGGGTCGAGGGCGAATCGGAATCCTCGTCGTCATCGGCGTCCACGAAGCGCGGCTCGATGCGGGGGAAGCGGGCAAGCCGCTCCTTCAGCCCGGCCACGGCCTCGTCGGTTATCTGCCGCCGTTCCGGCGTCTGCTGGCTCTGGCTGCGGTCGATGATGACGGGGACGACGGTGGAAAGCTGCTCGCGATCCTCCTGCATCAGCACGGGATTGGCGAGCGCGCCGAGCAGCGCCAGCGCCGCCAATGTGCGGATGAGGGTGCCGCGCACGCCTTTCCAGAAGCCGAGCGCAGACAGGGCCGCGACGAGGATGAAAAGCCCGGCGAGAACCGCCCATGGCAGGAAGGGGGAGAAGCCGATATTCATCTATTGCCCCAGCCGTTCCAGCAGCGCTGGCACATGCACCTGATCGGCCTTGTAGTTGCCGGTCAGCATATACATCATGATGTTGACGCCGGTGCGGTAGGCGTAATCGCGCTGGGTTTCGTCGGGCGGCACGGTAGGCAGCACCGGCGCGCCATTGTCCTGGATCGCCCAGGCGCCCGCGAAATCATTGCCGGTGATCATTATCGGCGACACGCCGTCGCCCTGCGAGGAAGCGGCGGCGCCGTTGCGGGCTTCCTGGCGCGCCTCGATCCATAGCGGGCTTCCGGCGTAGCGGCCGGGAAAGCTCGACAGCAGGTAGAAGGCCTTGGTCAGCACATGATCGCCCGGCACCGGTTCCAGCGGCGGAATGTCGAGATTGCCGAGGATGGCTTGCAGCCGCTCGCCGTTCTCGCTGGTCTGGCCGGATTGATCGAGCGCGCTGAACTGGTCGCGAGTGTCGAAGAGAACGGTGCCGCCGGAGCGCATATAGGCGTCGATGCGGCTGATCGCGGCCGCCGACGGCATCGGGGCGGTGGCCGAAACCGGCCAGTAGATGATCGGGAAAACCGACAATTCGTCCTTTTCGATATCGACGCCAACGGGCGGGGCCGGTTCCAGCGTGGTGCGATAGGCGAGAAACTCGGTCAGGCCGTTCAGGCCCTGCTCGGAAATCTTGTCGACATCCGCCTCGCCGGTCACGACATAGGCGAGGTGGGTATTGTCGAGCCGGTGCGACAGCACCTCGTCGCCGGGTCTGGAATCGTCGGCGCGGGCCTGCGGAACCGGCAGCAGCGCCGTGCCTGCCACGAGCAGCAGGGCGGCGGCGCTCACCCGGCGCAGCCGGCGGGCGAAGGCGCCGTTCATGAACAGCACCAGCAGGGTATCGGCAAGCAGCAGCAGGAAGGCGAGGGTGAAGAGGGCGGGCTTGGCAGACCAGCTTTCCGGCGCGATCAGCGCTTCGCGGGTCACCGGAACCGCGGCGCTCATGTCGAGCGGTTTCAGCGCGGCATTGGCGGGCAGCAGGTTGAGGGCGGTGAAGCCGTCCTCGCTGCCGTAAAGGCCGGGCGGATTGTCGAAGGTGGAGGCGGTTTTCGTCAGATCCCGGCGCGGATCGAGCGGCTTGGCGGCGCCGGTTTCGGTGATCAGCGCGCCATCGGCGTTCAGCAGGCGGTAAGGCGGCAGGGCTTCCGCCACCGTTGCGCCCGCTTCGGCGCTGGCGCCGCTGGCGCGGGAAAGCTGCACGAGGCGGCGCAGCATTTCCACGAACTGACCGGAAATCGGCAGATCCGACCACGAGGCTTCCGCCCCGACATGGAAGAGAACGATGCGCCCGGCATTGATGGCGCGGGTGGTGACGAGCGGCGTGCCGTCGGCAAGGCTCGCCCAGGTGCGTTCGGCCAGATCCGGCGTCGGCTCGGCCAGAACCTGCCGCTTGACGAGGATGCCCTCGGGCCGGGCCATGCCCGCGAAGGGGCCGGTGGCGGGGAAATCGGCGAGCGGCTGCGGCTCGGCCCAGGATAGCGCGCCGCCCAGCGCCCGCTCGCCCTGCCGCAGAATGACCGGCACCAGCGGATCGTCGGCAGGCGCGGCGGCAAGGCGCGGCCCGGCGAAGCGGATCAGCGTGCCGCCATTGGCGATCCAGCGGCGGATCGGCTCGTAGGTCTCGGCGGGCAGGCGGCCGATATCGGCCATGACGATGACGGAGGGGTTGCCGGACAGGATTTCCGGGATCGATTTCGACAGGTCGGCGATGCCGGGCTCGATCAGGTCGGCATAGGGTTGCAGGGCGCGGCTGATGTAATACAGCGGCGACAGCAGCGGCTGGAATTCATCGCCCGCCTGACCGCTGAGCAGGGCGACGCGGCGGCGCTTGAAGCCGTCGTCGAGCAGGTGCACGGTTCCGGCATTGGCGATGCCCTCGATGCTGACGCGGGCGAAATCGTTGCGCATCTCGAAGGGGGCGGCGACCTTGCCGGTGGCGGCGGTCTCGCCCGCCGGAAAATCCAGCACGCCGCTGGCGATCGGGCGCCCTTGCGCATCCTGCGCCGTCAGGGTGAAGCTTGCGGCCTCAGCGCCCGTCAGGCGGCTGGCGGTGACGCTCATCTCCTCCGCGCCGTTGCTGACGCCGGTGAGCGCGATCGCGGATGCGCCGTCGCTTTCGATGACGCGCAGTTCGGCGGGGTT
Organism: Rhizobiaceae bacterium; assembly: GCA_039808465.1. Classification (GTDB taxonomy): domain Bacteria; phylum Pseudomonadota; class Alphaproteobacteria; order Rhizobiales; family Rhizobiaceae; genus Metarhizobium. The sequence goes on from JBDHTA010000135.1 coordinate 6,383, forward strand.
CAGGCCCGCGAGATCGGCCATGGTGGCGTCGTTTTCGGCCGATGCGATGCCATCGCTGACGAAGGCGGCGGTGCCGGGCCTCTGGCCGTTCAGCCCGGCGCGGATCGCCTCGATGGCGCGGCGGCGGTCGGGCGTCAGCGGCCGCACGGTGGCGGCCAGCAGGCGCTCGCGCGCTTGCGTCGCGTCGGCGGGCACGGCGTCATGGCTGACTTCGGCGGTGAAAGTGAGGGAGACCGGGCGATCCTGCGCCTCCGCATCGCCGATCAGGGCATTGGCGGTGTCCAGCCTGCGCGGCCAGTCGTTGGCGGCGGCCCAGGAATTGTCGACCACCAGCACCAGCGGCCCTTCGGCCAGCGTGGCGTTGCGCTGGTTGACGACGGGATCGGCGAGCGCGAAAATCACCGCCGCCGCCATCAGCATGCGCAGCAGCGTCAGCCACCATGGGCTTTGCGCCGGGGTTTCCTCGCGCTTGAGCACCCGCGCCAGAATGGCGAGCGGCGGAAAGGCTTCGCTCCTCGGCTTGGGCGGGGTGAGCCGCAGCAGCCACCAGATCACCGGCAGCGACACGAGCGCGATCAGCACGGCGGGATTGGCGAAGGCGAGGGGCAGGCCGCTCATGCCGCGCCTCCCATCCGCCCCGGCAGGCCGGAAAGATACATGTGCACGGCGACCAGCGCTTCCGAGGCAAGGCGGTCGGTGCGATGGGTTATGACATTCCAGCCGAGATGGCGCAGCGACTGGCCGAGCGCTTCCCGCCGGGCGTGATAGGCTTGCGTATAGGCGCCGCGCAGGGTTTCGGCGCGGCCCGCCACCAGCTTCTGCCCGGTTTCCGGATCGGTAAATTCGGTGCGGCCGCTATAGGGAAACAGCTCTTCGGCGGGATCGGCGATCTCGACCACATGCCCGCGCAATCCGCGCCGGGCGAGCGGCGCGAGGCGGGCGGTGATGGCGTCGGCGTCGTCGAGAAAATCGCCGATCAGCACCAGATCGCTCGCACCCCGGATCATGCCGGTTTCCGGCAGACCGTGGCCGGGATCGGCATGCAGGAGCGCCGTTGCCAGCCGTTCGGCGGCGTTGCGGGCCGAGACCGGCTCCATGACGCCGGGGCAGCCGATGCGCTCGCCCGAGCGCGCCAGAATTTCCGCCAGCGCCAGCATCAGCACCAGCGCCCGGCTTTCCTTGGAAACCAGCGCCATCTCGGATTTGTACATCATCGAGGGCGACATGTCGGCCCAGAGCCAGACGGTGTGGGCCGCCTCCCATTCGCGGTCGCGCACATAGGTATGGTCGTCGCGGGCGGAGCGGCGCCAGTCGATCAGCGACAGGCTTTCGCCATCGGCATAGGGGCGGAACTGCCAGAAATTCTCGCCGATGCCGCGCTTGCGGCGGCCGTGCCAGCCAGCGATCACGGTGTTGGCGATGCGCTTTGCCTCCACCATGCAATCGGGCAGCAGCGCGGCGCGCTGGCGCGCGCGCGCCAGCGCTGCCTTTCCCGGTGTCGGCGTGACGATCTGGCCTATGGGAGCCACGGCTTTTCCTTATCCTCGCAACTGGCGGACCAGCCCGGCAATGACATCGCGCACCGATATGCCTTCGGCGCGGGCCGAGAAGGTCAATGCCATGCGGTGCTGCAACACCGGCTCGGCCAGCGCGTGCACATCGTCCAGCGACGGCGCAAGGCGGCCCTCATAGAGCGCGCGGGCGCGGGCGCAGAGCATCAGGGCCTGACCGGCGCGGGGGCCGGGGCCCCAGGCGACATGCTTGTCCGTCTGCGCATTGCCCTGACCCGGGCGCGCCGCGCGCACCAGCGCCAGAATGGCATCGACCACGGCATCGCTGACCGGCATGCGGCGGATCAGGGTCTGGATCTGGATCAGCCGCTCGGCGTTCAGCACGGCGCCTGCCTTTTCCTCGCTCATGCCGGTGGTTTCCAGAAGAATGCGGCGCTCGTCGGCAAGTTCCGGATAATCGACATCGACCTGCATCAGAAAACGGTCGAGCTGGGCCTCGGGCAGCGGATAGGTGCCTTCCTGCTCCAGCGGGTTCTGGGTGGCCAGCACATGAAAGGGGGCGGGCAGATCCATGCGCTGGCCCGCCACCGTCACATGATATTCCTGCATGGATTGCAGGAGCGCCGACTGCGTGCGCGGGCTGGCGCGGTTGATTTCATCGGCCATCAGCAATTGCGCGAACACCGGGCCGCGCACGAAGCGGAAGGAGCGGCGGCCGTTTTCGTCCTGATCCATCACTTCGGAGCCGAGGATATCGGAAGGCATCAGGTCGGGCGTGAACTGGATGCGGTTCGCCATCAGGCCTAGAACGCCGCCGAGCGTGTTGACGAGCTTGGTCTTGGCAAGGCCGGGCACGCCGACCAGCAGCGCATGGCCGCCGGAGAGCACGGCGATCAGCGTGTTCTCCACCACTTTTTCCTGACCGAAGATCACCTTGCCGATTTCGGCGCGCACGGCGGCGATATCGGCAAGGGCCGCTTCGGCCGCGGCGACGACGGCCTTTTCGTCCAGGGTCTCGCCGGTGGTGTTCATCATGCCCATATCCATGTCTCCGGGTTTCGCCAGCGCTTGCGCCGCGATTCGGGTAATAGAGCAATTCCGGGAAAACTATGAAACGGTTTTCCGCCGGGAACTGCCTCAAAACAAAGTGACCTTGCCACGGAAACGCCCTCGGGCAACTTGTTGCTGACAAGCGCGTTACGAAGGACTATCTCCTGAACTGTCTTTCTTCAGGCATATGACCTAAAAGTAAACCGGGACACAAAGATGGCGGCGGACGAAATCGGAACCCAGACGGATGCGGCCTCGCTGGCGGCGCTGATCGCGCGCGCCGCCGCCGACCGCAATGCGGGCGCCAAGGGGCTGCCGCCGGTGGAGCGCTGGAACCCGCCCTTCTGCGGCGATATCGACATGGAAATCCGCGCCGACGGCACATGGTTCTACATGGGCACGCCGATCGGCCGCGCCCCGCTGGTCAGGCTGTTTTCCACCGTGCTGCGCAAGGATGAGGACGGCGGGACCTATCTGGTGACGCCGGTGGAACGGGTTGGCATCCGTGTCGTCGATGCCCCCTTCGTTGCCGTCGAGATGACCGTTTCGAGCGGCGGGGACGGTCAGGTCCTGACCTTCCGCACCAATGTCGGCGATGTGGTGGAGGCAGGGCCGGAGCATCCGCTGCGCTTCGTCATCGCAGGAGAAAATGCCGAGCTGAAGCCCTATCTGCTGGTGCGCGGGCGTCTGGAGGCGCTGGTGTCGCGGGCGGTGATGTACGATCTGGCCGAGCTTGGCGAGGTCATCGATATCGATGGGCGGGAGATGTTCTGCGTGCGCTCCGGCGGCGCCGTCTTCCCGGTCATGCCCGCCGCCGAGCTGGATGCCCTGTCGCGATGAGCGCAGCCGGATTTTATTCCGCCGCCGAATTCCGCCGCCGGGCGCTGGCGCAGAATGGCGGTCCCATCGACCAGTCCTGGCATGAGCATGGCGATTTCCTGATCAATCCAGGCATGGGAATGGTCCTCGAAGGGCTGAAGCTGAAGGATGCGGCGGTGCTGGTGCCGGTGGTGGACGATGGCGCGGAGGCGCATGTCATCCTGACCCAGCGCGCCACGAAACTGCGCAAGCATTCCGGCCAGATCGCCTTTCCGGGCGGCGCGATCGACCCCGACGACATCAGCCCGGAGCAGGCGGCGCTGCGCGAGGCGGAGGAGGAAATCGGCCTTGCGCCCGGTTACGTGGAAACCGTCGCCCGCCTGCCGCAATATCTCTCCGCCACCGGGTTTCGCATCACGCCGGTTCTGTCGGTGGTGCGGCGCGGCTTCGATCTTTCGCTCAACCATCATGAGGTGGACAGCGTGTTCGAGGTGCCGCTCTCCTTCCTGATGAACCCGGCCAATCACAGCCGCGACAGCGGCGTGTGGCAGGGCATCGAGCGGCATTTCTACCGCATGCCCTATGAGGACCGGATGATCTGGGGCATCACGGCGGGGATTCTCCGCACCCTCTATGAAAGGCTTTACGCATGACCGATCTTTCCGCCGAGAGCTGGTTTCGCGATGCAGCACTCCAGCGCGTGCTGTCGCTGCTCAACCGCGATGGCGGCGAGGGCCGGGTGGTCGGGGGGGCGGTGCGCAACAGCCTGATGGGGCTCGCCGTCAGCGATATCGATATCGCCACCACGCTTTCGCCCGATGTCGTGATGCAGCGCGCCGCAGCCGAAGGCATCAGGGCCGTGCCGACCGGGCTTGCGCATGGCACGGTGACGCTGGTGATCGACGGCAAGCCTTTCGAGGTGACGACGCTGCGCCGCGACGTTTCCACCAACGGGCGGCATGCCGAGGTTGCCTTCACGACCGACTGGCAGGCGGATGCCGAACGCCGCGACCTGACGATCAACGCGCTCTATCTCGATGGCAAGGGCGAGGTGATCGATCTCGTCGGCGGCATCGCGGATGTGGAAAGCCGCGCCGTCCGCTTCATCGGCGATGCCTCCGAGCGGATTGCCGAGGACTACCTGCGCATCCTGCGCTTCTTCCGCTTCTTCGCGCATTATGGCGGCGGGCGGCCGGATGCGGCGGGCCTGCGGGCAAGTGCTGCGGCGCGGGACAAGCTGAAAACGCTGTCGGCGGAACGGGTGTGGTCGGAAACCAAGAAGCTGCTTGCCGCCGAAGATCCGGGCCGGGCGCTGCTATGGATGCGCCAGACCGGCGTGCTCACCGAAATCCTGCCGGAAACCGAAAAATGGGGCATCGACGCCATTCCGGCGCTGGTTTCCACCGAAAAGGCGCTGGGCTGGACGCCCGATCCGCTGCTGCGTCTTGCCGCCATCCTGCCGCCGGATGCCGAGCGGCTGGCCGCGCTTGCCAAACGGTTGCGGCTCTCGAAGGAGGAGGGGGCTTTTCTCGCCAACTGGGCGAAGGCGCCCGCCGTTGCGGATACCATGGCCGAAACCGCGTTCGACCGGCTGCTCTATGCGCATGGCGCGCAGGGCATGGCGACGCGGCTGAAGCTGGCGCTCGCCTCCGCCCGTGCAAAAGCGGAAGCCGGGGCGGTGGAGAGCATGCAGCAGGCGGCGCGGCTTTCGGCGCTGTTGAAGCGGGCGCAGCAATGGCGCAAGCCGGAATTTCCCGTGACCGGCGCGGATGCGCTGGCGGCAGGCTTTCCGGCCGGGCCGAAGCTCGGTCAGGCGTTGCAGGCGCTGGAACAGCAATGGGTGGACGCCAATTTCAGCCT
>JBDHTA010000136.1:0-11566 GCA_039808465.1 Rhizobiaceae bacterium
CGGGATCACCCTGCGGGCTGCCGCGAAAGGATAAATCATGGAACGGGATATCGTCATCGCCGCCGCAAGGCGCACGCCGATCGGCAAGCTGAACGGCGGCCTTGCCTCGCAACCGGCCGCCGCCCTCGGCACATCGGTGATTGTGGCGCTGCTGAAGGATGCGGGCATCGAAGGCGGCGAGCTGGACGAGATCATCATGGGGCAGGTTCTGACGGGCGGCGCCGGTCAGAACCCGGCCCGGCAGGCGGCGCTCAAGGCCGGAATTCCGGCCGGCGTGCCCGCGATGACCGTCAACAAGGTCTGCGGCGCGGGCCAGAAATCCATTCATCTGGCGGCCCAGGCCATCCGTTGCGGCGATGCCGATATCATCATGGCCGGGGGGCAGGACAGCATGAGCCAGGCCCCGCATCTGCTATACGGCGCGCGCGACGGCCTGCGCATGGGCGATGCCACCGTGAAGGATTCCATGGTGGTCGACGGGCTCTGGGACGCCTTTCACGACGTGCATATGGGGGCGACGGCGGAGCATCTGGCCAATCGCTATCAGGTGGGGCGCGAGGAGCAGGACCGGTTCGCGCTCGCCTCGCAGGAAAAGGCGTCGGCGGCGGCGCAGGCGCGCCGCTTCGAGGCCGAGATCGTGCCCGTCACCATGGCCACCCGCCGCGGCGAGGTGACGCTTTCGGCCGACGAGCACCCCAATCCGGAAACCGATCTGGAGAAGCTGGGGCGTCTGCGGCCGGTTTTCGATCCGCAGGGCACGGTGACGGCGGGCAATTCCTCCGGCCTGAACGACGGGGCTTCGGCGGTTCTCGTCATGTCGGGCGAGCGGGCCGCCGCGCTCGGGCTCGAGCCGCTGGCGCGGATCGCGTCCTATGCCTCCGCCGGTGTCGAGCCGATGGATATGGGGCTCGGCCCGGTCGCGGCGTCGCGCGCGGCGCTGGCAAAGGCCGGATGGCGCGCCTCTGACCTCGACATCATGGAGGTCAACGAGGCCTTTGCGGCGCAGGCGATCGCGGTCAACCGCGAAATGGGCTGGGATCCGGAGCGCATCAATGTCAATGGCGGCGCCATCGCGCTCGGGCATCCGCTCGCGGGCTCCGGCTGCCGCATCGTGGTGACGCTGCTGCATGCCATGAAGCAGCGCAACCTCAGGCGCGGGCTGGCCTCGCTCTGTATCGGCGGCGGCCTTGGCGTCGCGATCTGCCTGGAGCGCGACGTGTGAACCGGTTCATTTTGTACTAATCGGTCGGTACTGTTTGATCCTTGCGGGGCGCATGGATCGCCATATCGGAAGAGGCGGGGCTACGGTAACGCGGCCCTTTTTGCTGTGTGAGCTAGGCGGCCAGCTTGACGGACGGCGTAAAGCGCTGGATGGTGAATTTCTAGTCGTAATCAGAAATGTGCTTGCATGGAAACCCCCAAACCCAGGATGCGTGGCCGCCCGCGCTATGACGATCTCGATGGCAGTGCGAACGACGCGTTCCAGTCGATCGCCCTCAAGACGCTGGATCGCAGTGAGACCACGCCGCTCTGGGTGCAGCTCAAGAACCGGATACAGGACGCGATCGCTTCGGAGAAACTGCGCCCGAATTCCCGCATGCCGTCCGAAACGGCGCTGTGCGAAATCTTCGACGTGTCGAAGCCTGTCGTGCGCGCTGCGCTGGGAGCGCTCGCCGCCGAGGGCCATGTCATCAAGATGCCGCGCAAGGGCATGTTCGTCGCGCAGCCGCGTCACGATGTCGACTTCATGACGTCGAACCTGAGCGTGTTCGGCGACCTGACGGCCAAGGGCCACATCGTGACCGCCAGGACATTCGAATTCTACCGGGACAAGGCGAACGAGGGCGAGCGGAAAGTCTTCGGAATGCCGCCGGAAGGGGATGTCGTGCGCATCACCCGCGTCTATTATTGCGACGGACGGCCCCTGACGCATACCCATATTTCCCTGCCCGCGCACAAGGTGCCGGGCATGGAAAAGCTCGATATCGACAATCGCTCGATTTTCCAGACCATCCGGGAGAGATATGGACTGACCGTTCAGCATGCCGAACGCTGGTTTACCGCCGCCTTGCCCGACGCCGTGACCTGTCTGCGGATGAGCGTGCCTCCGGATGCGCCTTTGATATCAATAGAATCAATCGCCTATGACCATGATGGCGGCGCGCTGGAATATTACCGGGCCTTCTACAATTCCGCCGTCGCCCGCATTCATTTGCGGATCGACTCCTGAGCAGTAGACCGTTCGGTACAAAAATTTGCGATTTCTGGTGATAACCAGATTGACAGACGCCGGAGGGCGACCTATCCTGCTTTCAACGGCCTGAGGAGCGCCGGAGGAAAAATTCACATCGCAAATCAGCATGATGGCGCGGAAACAGAGCGGTTCCGCGATCGCCGTTCCATTGTCTTGCGACAGATGCAGGAGGAATGCATGGATTACCGCAACCAGCTCGATTTCACGGGCAATGTGGTCGCCGTCACCGGCGGCGCCAGCGGCATCGGACTGGAAACGGCCCGGGCTTTCGCATCCTGCGGCGCAGCCATCGCGCTGCTCGATCTCAACGAAGAGGTGCTGGCGAAGGCCGCCGATGCGCTTTCCGCTTCCGGCGCCAGGATTTCGACCCATGTGGTTGACGTGACGGACCCGGCAAACGTCAATGCGGCCGCTGATGCGGTGGTGGCGGCGCATGGCAGGGTTGATGTCCTCGTCAACAGCGCCGGTATCGCCCGCCTGCATTCCGCGCTCGACGTTTCGGACGAGGAATGGCGCCTCGTCATGGATGTGAACGTCAACGGCACGTTCTGGGCCGCGCGCGCCTTCGGCCGCTACATGGTGGAGCAGGGGTCGGGCAGCATCGTCAATCTCGGCTCGATGTCCGGGCTGATCATCAACCGTCCGCAGTTTGCCGCCTCCTATATGGCGAGCAAGGGCGCGGTGCACATGCTGACGAAGGCGCTGGCGGTCGAATGGGTCGACAGCGGCGTGCGCGTCAACGCGGTCGCGCCCGGCTATGTCGGCACGGAAATGACCCTGAAGATGCGCGAGCGGCCGGAGCTGTTCAACGTCTGGATGGACATGACGCCGATGAAGCGCTGCGGCGAACCGTCGGAGATCGCCTCGGCAATCCTCTTCCTTGCATCCCCCGCCTCCAGCTATGTGACCGGCTCCATCCTGTCGGTCGATGGCGGCTATACCGCATTGTGAGCCTTTCAATGGAACAGACGACGTTCAGCCCTTCCGAACTGGAAAAGCGCCAGGCCATCATCGAGGCCTGCCTCGAAATGAACCGGCTCGGCATCAACCAGGGCACATCAGGCAATATCAGCGTCCGCCACGAGGACTATATCCTGATCACGCCGACGAGCACCCCCTATGACAGACTGACGGTGGAAAGCATCGTCCGGCTGGAAATGGACGGCACGGCGAAAGGCCCGTTGCAGGCGTCCAGCGAATGGCGCTTCCATCGCGATATCATGGCGGCGCGCCCGGACGTCAATGCGATCGTCCACGCCCATCCGATCTATTCGACGATCATCGCGATCATGGGCCTCGATATCCCGCCGATTCACTACATGGTGGCGGTCGCCGGTGGCGACGACATCCGCTGCGCGCCCTATGCCACCTTCGGAAGCCAGGAGCTTTCCGAGCATGCGGTGGAGGCGCTGAAGGGCCGCAAGGCCTGCCTGCTGGAGCATCACGGCATCATCGCCGTCGGAACCACGCTGTCGAAGGCGCTGTGGCTTTCCGTGGAGGTGGAAACGCTTGCCCGTCAGTTTCATGGCGCATTGCAGCTCGGCGAGCCCAGGCTGCTGCCGAAGGAGGAGATCGCCCGCGTCCTCGAGAAGATGGGCGGCTACGGGCACAAGGATTGATTGCGGCGCCCGCGCCGCGTGGAAATTGCCCGCATGGGGCAAGCTTGCCGGTCGACCGGCGAAATCGGACAGAACTCGGGAGGAGAAGGTCCATGTCACTCGAAAAGAACAAGAGCCGGCGCAACTTTTTCAAGGCAACCGCCGCGATGCTGACGGTTGTTGCCGCGGCCGCCAGCCTGGCCGGGGTCGCGAGCGCGCAGGATTCCGGCGAGAATCTCTCTCTGGCCGGAAAGCGCATCGGCATTTCGGCGATCGGCACCGACCACCATTGGGATCTGATGGCCTATCAGGGCATGATCGACGAGGTGAAGGCGCTGGGCGGCGAGCCGATCGCGCTCGATGCCAAGCGCAACGACCAGACCCATGTTTCGCAGCTTCAGACGCTGATCGCGCAGAAGCCCGACGCCATCATCGAGATGCTCGGCAACCTCGATGTGCTGAACCCCTGGCTGAAGCGCATCCGCGACGCCGATATCCCGCTGTTCACCGTGGATACGGCAACGCCCTATTCGCTCAACAACAGCACGTCGAACAACTATTCGCTGGCCTCGGAAGTCGCGCTCCAGATGGTCGCCGACATGGGCGGCAAGGGCAATGTGCTGGTCTTCAACGGCTTCTATGGCGTTCCGGTCTGCAAGATCCGCTATGACCAGCTGAAATACGTCCTCCAGAACTATCCGGACGTGAAGATCATCGAGCCGGAACTGCGCGACGTCATTCCGAACACGGTCCAGAGCGCCTATTCGAACGTGACCGACATGCTGACGAAATACCCGAAAGATGGCGACATTTCCGCTGTCTGGGCATGCTGGGACATTCCGCAGATCGGCGCGACGCAGGCGATCGAAGCCTCGGGCCGCAAGGGCATCAAGACCTATGCGATCGACGGCAGCCCGGAGGTCGTCGAAATGGTGGCGAACGCTGAATCGGCGGCAGGCGCGGTCGGCGCGCAACAGCCCTACGAGATCGGCCGCTCGGCCGCGCGCAATGCGGCGCGTTATCTCGCCGGTCAGACCGTTCCGCCCTTTACCTTCGTGCCCGCGGTGCTGATCACCAAGGAAAACGCCAAGGATACGGCTGGTCCTTTCCTCCCCAAGAAGGAAGGCACGGCGAATTGAGCCGTGCTGCCGCCGTGCCGCCGCTTGCGGCGGCACGGCAACCCCATCACGCAGGCGGGAGAACACCATGGCGTCCCAGGAAAACCTTGCCATCGATATGCGCGGCATCTCGAAAAGCTTCGGCGTCGTCAAGGCGCTGGCCGAAGCCGATCTGAAGGTTGCGCGCGGCTCCATTCACGGGCTGGTCGGGCAGAACGGCGCGGGCAAATCGACCATCATCAAGGTGCTGGCGGGCATCCTGAAGCCGGATGCGGGAACGATCCGCATCAATGGCGAGACGGTCTCGAAGCTGACGCCTGCGAGTGTCGAGCGCCTTGGCGTTCACTTCATCCATCAGGACCGCCTGCTGGTGCCGACCGCGACGATCGCCGAGGCGATCTTCCTGCATCATGAGCCGAAAATCGGCCCGTTCGTCAATCACCGGGAAATGGCGCGGCGCTCCTCGGAACTGCTCCGGCAATATTTCGATCTCGACCTGCCGCCGGGCATGCTGGTGCAGGATCTGACGACCGCGCAGCAGAAGATCGTCCAGATCACCCGCGCCCTTGCCCAGAAGGCGTCGGTGCTGGTGCTCGACGAGCCGACGGCGGCGCTCGTCAAGAAGGAGGTCGACAGCCTGTTCCGCGTGCTGCGCCGCCTCAAGGACGACGGCATCGCCGTCATCTTCATTTCGCATTACATGAAGGAGATCGAGGATCTCTGCGACACCGTGACGGTGATGCGCAACGGCACCGATGTCGGCGTCGTCGATCCCCGCGCCGTCTCCATCGACGAGATCGTCGCCATGATGATCAACCGCGATGTTGGCGAGATGTTTCCCAAGCGCTCCAATGCGCCCGGCGCGCCGGTTCTCAAGGTTTCCGGCCTCGGCATGGCGCCGCATTTCCGTGACGTCTCGTTCGAGGTCAGGGCAGGGGAGGTCGTGGGGCTGACCGGCCTGCTCGGCTCGGGCGTCAAGGAACTCATCCAGTCCCTCTTCGGGCTCAACCGGCCCGATCACGGCACGGTCACTATCGACGGCAAGGCCGTCCGCTTTCCCTCGCCGGTCGCGGCGGTTTCGAGCGAGGTGGCGCTGGTGCCGGAAGACAGGCGCGCCCATGGCGTCGCCGTCGGCCTGTCGGTGCGCGAAAACATCTCGCTCGCCAGCCTTTCGCGCTACAGCAAGGCCGGGTTTGTCTCCCGCAGCGCTGAAAACGCCTCGATAGACGGCTTCATCCGGGAGCTTTCGATCAAGACGCCGCACCGCGACGCGCTGGTCAAGACGCTTTCCGGCGGCAACCAGCAGAAGGTGGCGCTCGCCAAGTGGCTGAGCTGCCAGTCCAAGGTCTATATCCTCGACGAGCCGACCGTCGCGGTGGATGTCGGCGCCAAGGTCGAGATCTACACACTCCTGAACCGGCTTGCCGCCGAGGGCGCGGCGATCCTCTTCATGTCGTCGGATCTGCTGGAGCTGGCGGGTTTCTGCGACCGCGTCCTCGTCATCTATCGCGGCGAGCTGACCAATGAATACGGGGCTGGCGAGCTTGACAGCGACGTCCTGCTTTCGGCGGCGTCCGGCGCAAAGGCTCCGGCAAGGAGGGTACCGGCATGACGACGAACGGGGAAATGGCGATGAGCGGAATGGAAAGCGCAACCGTGGCCGGAAGCGCGCGGCGCAAGGCGCTCGGCACCATGCTCGTGCGGCTGGGCGCGATCGGCACCTTCGCCCTCATCCTTGCCTATTTCGCGCTGATGGCGCCGGGCTTCCTGAATTTTTACAATATTCTCAACGTCGTGGAGCAATCGGCCATTCTCGGCGTGCTCGCTTTCGGCATGTCGGTCGTGGTGATCGGCGGCGGCAGCGATGTGCAGACCGGCGGCATCGACCTGTCGCTTGCGGCCAATACCGGCCTGTGCGCGGCTGTCTTCGCCGTTTCCACGGCTTCGGGCTTTTCGCTGCCGGTGACCTTCGCCATGACGATCGGCGCGGGCGTGCTCGTCGGCCTGCTGAATGCCGTGGCCGTGGTCTGGCTGAACATTCTGCCGCTCCTGGCGACGCTTGCCGTCATGAACGTGGTTGCCGGGGCGGAGCTGATCCTGACCCAGAATACCGTCGTGTCGATGGCCTCCGATTTCACCATGAACATCGCGACTGGCTCCTTCCTCGGGGTTTCGGTGCTGGCCTGGTGCCTGATCGTCTTCACGCTGCTGATGGTGGCTTTCCTGCACTTCACCGGCACCGGCCTGCGGCTCTATGCCGTCGGCGGGCATCCGGAAGCGGCGCGCGCGGCGGGCATCAATGTCGCCGCCTATGTCGGCGGCACCTATGTCTTCGCGGGGCTGTGCGCGGGTCTCGGCAGCATCCTGCTCGTCTCGCGCCTCAGCGCCAGCACGCCCGGAACCGGGGAGCTGCTGCTGTCGATCATCGCGGCGGCGCTGCTCGGAACGGTGTTTTCCCGCCGGTTCGTGCCCACCGCCGGGGGCACCATCCTCAGCACGCTTTTCATCGGCTTCCTCGCGAACGGCTTCCAGCTCCTGAACGTCTCCAGCTACTGGGTAACGGGCGTGCAGGGCACGCTGATCCTGCTGGTCGTCGCCGCCACCTCCTTTGCAAAACCCTCGGAGCGTTGAGATCATGAGCACGCAAGCCCAGTCCCGAGCCAGCAGTTTCTTCTCGGCGGAGAATATCTCCCGCTACGCCGTCGTGCTCGCCTTCGCGGCCCTGCTGGTGGTGTTTTCCGTGGCGAGCCCGACCTTCTTCACGGGCGCCAACCTCTACAACGTCCTCCTGAACAACGTCGTCCTGCTGGCGATCGTCGCGCTCGGCATGACGGTGGTGATCACGGCGGGCGGCATCGACCTTTCGGTCGGCGTGTCCGTCGACATGGCCAGCATGGTTTTCATCATGCTGCTGGCCGCCGGTTACGGCGTGCCCCTTGGCATTCTTGCCGGATTGTGCGCGGCTGGCGCCGTCGGGCTTCTCAACGCCGTTCTCATCACGCGGCTGAAGATCAGCCCGTTCCTTGCCACCCTCGGCGTCCTGTTCATCGGCCAGAGCGTGCAGCAGATCGCCACCGGCGGCGGCCAGCCGATCTATCTCGTCACGGGCGAATTCGCGTCGATCTTCAACGCCATCGTCCGCACGCAGGTTCTGGGCCTGCCGATGCCGCTCATCATTCTGGTTTTGTGCCTGGGCGCCGTCTATGCCGCGCTGCATCACTCCGTCTTCGGCCGCTATGTGCGGGCCTTCGGGGCGCAGCCGGGCGTTGCCTGGTATTCCGGCATCCGCGTTCCCTTCAACATGTCGATGGTCTATGTGGCCTGCGGGCTGCTGTGCGGCGTGGCCGGAATCCTGCTGTCCTCGACCGTCCGTTCCTACGTGCCGCTGTCCGGCAACGCCTTCCTTCTCGATGCGATCGGTGCGACGTTCATCGGAACGACGATCAGCGCCGAGCGCCGCCCCTCCGTCATCGGAACGCTTCTCGGCGTGGCGCTGCTGGCGATCGTCAAGAACGGCCTGCTGCTGGTCGGCTGGAATTTCTACTGGCAGCAGGTCGGCGTCGGCGTGCTCGTCTTCCTCATCCTCGCTTTGAGCTTCGGCCTGCGCGGCCGTAACCACTGATTTTCCGGAGTTTTCGTCATGGCACGTTTTGATGTGAGTTCGATCGGCTTCTACGTTCTGGATATTCTGGGACGGCCGGTGACGCGGATCCCCGAAGGGGGACGCGCCGACTATATCGAGGAAATCCGCATGACCGTCGCGGGCACCGCCGGGGCGACGGCGGTCGATTGCGCCATTCTCGGCCTTTCCACGCAGGCGGTGACCACGGTCGGCGACGACGAGATGGGCGACTTCCTGCATGCCAAGATGGTGAAGTTCGGCGTCGATTGCGGGCTTGTCCGGCGCAGCGGCGCAACCCAGACCTCGGCGACCATCCTGCCGGTGCGCCCGAACGGCGAACGCCCCGCGCTGCATGTTCCCGGCACCGCCGCCGTGTTCGATGTCGCGGAGGAGGATGTCGACGCAGCACTCGACGCGACCGTGGTGCATGTCGGCGGCACGGGGCTGCTGAAGGCGTTCGACGGCGAGCCGACCGTGCGGCTTCTGAAGAAGGCGAAGGCGCTCGGGCGCATCACCACCTTCGATCTCATCCAGGCCAATCCGGAAACCTTTGCACTCGTCGAGCCGTGCCTGCCCTATATCGATTACTTCGTGCCGAGCATCGAGGAGGCCGGTGAAATGGCCGGCGCGCGCGATCCCCGCGAGGTGGCGCGCTTCTACAAGGCGCGCGGCGTCAGGAATGCGATCCTGACGATGGGCGCCGATGGCGTCTACGTCTCGCCGGAAAACGGCGAGGATTTCACGCTGCCCGCCTTCGACATCACCGTTTCCGACACGACGGGCTGCGGCGACAGTTTCACCGCGGGCATCATCGTCGGCATCATCAAGGGCTGGGAACTGCGCGAGGCGGCGCGCTTCGCCTCGGCCGTCGCCGCCAAGGTCGCCATGGGCCTTGGCTCGGACGGCAAGCTCGTTTCCTTCGAGGATACGCTCGAAGCCATGAGCAGCCTGCCCGTTCGCCGCCAAAGCGCGGCATGATCCCGTCATACAAGGAGTAGATATCATGCAGATCATGCCCACGGGCAGCGTTGCCGTCGTGACCGGCGCGAGCAGGGGGATAGGCCGGGCCATCGCCGTCGGCCTTGCGGAATTCGGCTATGACGTTGCCGTTCTCGACCTTGGCGCGCAGCGCGCCGCGCTTGACGAAACGGCGGCGGAAATCCGCGCCACCGGCCGCAAGGCCTTCGTGCACGAACTCGACGTGACCTCCAAGGCCGGAATCGACGCGGCGGTCGCCGCGATTCTCGCCGAGGCTGGCGGCATCGACGTGCTCGTCAACAATGCCGGCATCCTCAAGCCCTCGACGCTGGAAGATCTCAGCGAAAAGGACTGGGACGCGCATTTCGACGTCAATGCCAAGGGCGTGCTGCTGATGTGCCAGGCGGTGCTGCCGCATATGCGCGCCAAGAAAAGCGGCCGCATCATCAACATCGCCTCGATTGCGGGCCGTCAGGGCGTGGCGACGCAGGGCCACTACGCCGCGACGAAATCGGCCGTCATCACGCTGACGCGCGTTCTCGCGCAGGAAGCGGGCATGGACGGCATCACCGTCAACGCCATTTGCCCGGGCATCATCCTCACCGAGATGGGCCGGAACAATCTCGGCAGCGACGAGGCCGTCCGCCACTGGGAAACGGTCGCCTCCCTGAAGCGTCTCGGCTATCCCGAGGATATCGTCGGGCCCGTCCGCTTCTTTGCCTCCAACCAGTCGGATTTCGTGACCGGCCAGTCGCTCAACGTTTGCGGCGGCATCTATTTCCATTGACCCGGCAAGGGCGCGGGCTGTTCAAAGGAAGGACGATCTTATGCGCGAGAATGCCTTGAAATTCCTGATCGGCGGCGAATGGGTGGATCCGCTTGGCTCCGCCCGTCATACCCTGATCAATCCCGCGACGGAGGAGGCGGTCTGCGAGATCGCCATGGGAAACGCCGATGATGTCGGCCGCGCCGTTGCCGCCGCCAAGGCGGCCTTTCCCGCCTATTCCATGACGGCGCCCGCCGAGCGGCGGCGCCTGCTCCAGCGGCTTCTGGAGCTTTACAACGACAATTACGACGAAATCGCCGCGATGATGACCGAGGAGATGGGAACGACGGCAACGTTCTCGCAGGCGGCGCAGGCCTGGGTCGGCCGCGCCCATCTCGAAACCATCATCGATGTGCTCGCCACCTATCCGTTCGAGGAATTGCGCGGCGACGTCCTGATCTCGCGGGAAGCCGTCGGCGTCTGCGGCCTGATCACGCCCTGGAACTGGCCGATGAACCAGCTTGTCGTGAAGGTGGTGCCCGCGCTTGCGGCGGGCTGCACCATGGTCGTCAAGCCCAGCGAATATTCGCCGCTCAGCTCGATCCGCTTCAGCGAGCTGGTGAACGAGGCGGGCTTCCCGCCGGGGGTCTACAACTACATCAATGGCGAGGGCCATATCGTCGGTGAGGCGATGTCGCGCCATCCCGATATCGACATGATGTCGATCACCGGCTCGACGCGCGCGGGCATTGCCGTCGCCCGGGCGTCGGCGGATACGATCAAGCGCGTGCATCAGGAACTGGGCGGCAAATCCGCCAACATCATCCTGCCGGATGCGGATTTCGAGGAAGCCGTGGCGCGTGGCGTGCATGGTTGCTACACGAATTGCGGCCAGGCCTGCAAGGCGCCGACCCGCATGCTGGTGCCGCACGACCGGATGGACGAGGCGGCGCGGATTGCCGCCCGCACGGCCGATGCGATCAAGGTCGGTCCGCCCTCCGATCCCGCCTCGGAGCAGGGGCCGGTGGTCAACCGCCAGCAATACGAGCGCATTCAGGCGCTGATCGAAAGCGGCATCGCCGAAGGCGCGCGTCTTGTCGCGGGCGGGCCGGGGCGTCCGCAGGATCTCAATCGCGGTTACTATGTCCAGCCGACCGTCTTCTCCCATGTCACGCCGGACATGACGATCGCGCGCGAGGAGATTTTCGGGCCTGTCCTGTCGATCCTCGG